>CAZVQL010000102.1:0-10591 GCA_964629305.1 uncultured Roseicyclus sp. | reverse complement strand
TGGCGTGGTGCTGCTGGTTGACGCGGCCGAGGGGCCGATGCCGCAGACCAAGTTCGTCACCTCCAAGGCTCTGGCGCTCGGCCTGCGGCCCATCGTGGTGCTGAACAAGGTCGACAAGCCCGACGCCGAACCCGACCGCGCGCTCGACGAGGTCTTCGACCTTTTCGCCGCGCTGGACGCCGATGAGAACCAGCTCGATTTCCCGCATCTCTACGCCTCGGGCCGCGCCGGCTGGGCCGACACCGACCTCGACGGCCCGCGCGAGGATCTCTCGGCGCTCTTCGACCTTGTCGTGGCCCATGTCCCGCCGCCGAAGCAGATCGCGCGCGAGGCAGAGCCGTTCCAGATGCTCGCCACCACGCTTGGCGCCGACCCGTTCATCGGTCGCATCCTGACCGGCCGGGTCGAGGCCGGACGCCTCAGGACGGGCGAGACGATCAAGGCGCTCTCGCGCACCGGCGAGCGGATCGAGCAGTTTCGCGTGACCAAGATCCTCGCCTTCCGCGGCCTCGGCCAGCAACCCATCGACGAGGCCGTCGCGGGCGATATCGTCACGCTTGCCGGCATGTCCAAGGCCACCGTCGCCGACACGCTATGCGACACCTCGCTGGATATGCCGATCCCGGCACAACCGATTGATCCGCCGACGATTTCCGTGACCTTCGGCATCAACGACAGCCCGCTTGCGGGCCGTGACGGCAAAAAGGTGCAATCCCGCGTCATCCGCGAGCGGCTGATGAAGGAGGCGGAGAGCAACGTCGCCATCCGCGTCACCGACACCCCCGGCGGCGAGGCCTTCGAGGTCGCGGGCCGTGGCGAATTGCAGATGGGCGTGCTGATCGAGAACATGCGCCGCGAGGGCTTCGAGCTGAGCATCTCGCGCCCGCAGGTTATCCTGCGCGAAGAGAACGGCCAGACGCTCGAGCCCATCGAGGAAGTCACCATCGACGTCGATGACGACTACACCGGCGCGGTGATCGAGAAGCTGACCGGCCCGCGCCGCGGCGACCTGGTCGAGATGAAGCCCGCCGGAAGCGGCAAGACCCGCATCGTCGCCCATGTCCCCTCGCGCGGGCTGATCGGCTACCATGGTGAATTCCTGACCGACACCCGCGGTTCGGGCGTTCTGAACCGCGTCTTCCACTCGTGGGAGCCGCACAAGGGCCCCATCCCCGGCCGCCGCGCGGGCGTCCTGATCTCGATGGAAAACGGCCAGGCCGTGGCCTATGCGCTCTTCAATCTCGAGGATCGCGGCCGCATGTTCATCGGCGCGCAGACGGACGTCTACGAGGGCATGATCATCGGCGAGCACAGCCGCGACAACGACCTCGAGGTGAACCCGCTGAAGGGCAAAAAGCTCACCAACATCCGCGCCTCCGGCACGGACGAGGCCGTGCGCCTGACCACGCCGATCACCATGTCGCTGGAAGAGGCGATTGCCTATATCGACGACGACGAACTGGTCGAGGTCACGCCGAGCGCGATCCGCCTGCGCAAGCGTTTCCTTGACCCGCACGAGCGCAAGCGGCAATCTCGGGCGGCGGGCTGACGCAGCCCAATGGCCCGCCGACAAGGGGGGCCATTGACATCGCCGGTGGTTTCAAAGGTCATTTCTTAAAGGGCCTTGCGCTGATGGCCCTCTCGGCGAGCGCGCAGGGGCAAGAGGCTCGGACCTGCCCTGGCGCCGAGGTCTTCACGATAGACGCCGGTGAAGACCAGGCTCAGATCTGTGCGGCGGTTGAGCGCGTCCGCGATCAACTCGCACAGTGCAACCTGACCGTGCCCCTGCCGATCACCATCGCGATCCTGCCAGAGTTGGATGAGAACTGCCTGGGCGTATTTCACTGCGGCGATGGGCGGATCGACCTGTTGGCCCCTTCACACTACGCCCGGATGCAGCAAGAGGGCGACAATGGCGCATTCAGGGTCGTGTCACCCCATGCCATGTTCGAGAGCGTGCTGCGCCACGAGATGGCCCATGCCGCCCTCGACAGCATGCCCTGCCCCTTCGACAGCTGCCTCGTGGCCCAGGAGTATATCGCCTACACGATGCAAATCCGCTTTCTCCCGGAAATGGATCGTGCAGCATTCGAAGCGCAGGATCGGCATGACGGACCGGTCTCGCGCGAGACGCTGAACCCGATGATCCTGATGATGGCTCCTGATGTCTTCGCCCACCGCGCCTGGCAACATCTGACCGAACGGGAAGATCCCTGCGCCTTCATCGGCCAGGTCGCCCGCGCCGAGGTTCTTCTGGATTTCGAGCATCATTGAAGCGCCGATAGCGGCACCCGGTTGGGCGCCGTTATCTTTGCAATCAATGGCTTGTGATCAGTTCTTCACGTGAACGTTCAAGACGAACCGGCACTCGGCAACAGCTGGTCCATCCGCATCGACGGCTGGTCGCAGCCCGCCTCGCCCACGATCCGCGCGGGCACACCGGCGACCGTCTTGCAGGGCGGCACTTCTGCCAGCACGACCGAACCCGCCGCGATCCGACTGCAATTGCCAACCCGGATATTGCCCAACACCTTGGCGCCCGCCCCGATCAGCACGCCGTCCCCGATCTTGGGGTGGCGGTCTTCCTCTTCCTTGCCGGTGCCGCCCAGCGTCACGGAATGCAGCATCGAGACATTGTCGCCGACAACGGCCGTCTCACCCACGACGATAGAATGCGCGTGGTCGATCATGATGCCCTTGCCGATCCGGGCCGCGGGGTGGATGTCGACGCCAAAGACTTCAGACACCCGCATCTGGATGAAATAGGCAAAGTCGCGACGCCCCTGCTGCCACAGCCAATGACCCACGCGGTAGGCCTGAACCGCCTGGAAGCCCTTGAAGAACAGCAAAGGCTGGATGTAGCGGTGGCAGGCCGGATCACGGTCATAGACCGCCATGATATCGGCGCGCGCAGCCGCACCCAGCGACGGGTCCGCGCCATAGGCCTCGTCGGCGATCTCGCGCAACAGTTGCTCCGACATCTCGCCCGAGGCCAGTTTTTGCGCCATCCGATAGGCCAGCGCCTTCTCCAGCGTGTCGTGATGCAGGATGCAGCCGTGGATCAGCCCGCCCAGAAGCGGCTCGTCCCGAACGGCCAGATCGGCCTCTTCCAGGATTCGTTGCCAGACCGGGTCCACCCCGGCCAGTTTCCGTTGCACCTTTGCCATGGCGAAACCCTCCGGTCCTTGCGCCGTACTCTCTACCCCAGATAGGCCCGCCGGTCCATCAAGGAAGGGCGGCGGTCACGGAAAGGTCAGACCGGATCGGGAAGGCTCAACTCCGCATAATGCACGATCAGCCGCAGAGCGCCGCCCGCGAAATCGCCCCCCTGCGCGGTGATCAAGAGCGCGGTCGGTGCCCAGTAGACGACCGGCGCCGCCGGCCCGTTGACCCAGGAATTGAGCGTAAGGCCAAGCCCCGTGCCGAACCGACCAGGGTCGCCAGCGACGCCCAGGTCCCAGCTCGTCGCCGTTCCCGTGATCTCTGCCACGACGCGCCCCGTGACCCCGTAGAGCAGCGCGCGCGATGGGATCACGACCGGCGTGGTGACGGTGCTGCCCGCACTCAGCGTGACCTCGAATTCCTCCGATTTCAGGGACATGGCCGCGCCCGACGGCGTCAGTGTCACCGCCCCGCCGCGCCAGTCCGTGCCATCCCAGATCGCCGCTTCCCCCGTGTCGAGCACATGCGCCCGCCACCCTCGCCTCGGCGGCACGAAGACCCATCCGCCCCCCAGCCGCAGCGCAAGATTGCCGTCCTGCCCGGCCCAGGCGTTCACCGCCCCCGGCGGCACGGCATAAAGCTCGCCCTCGGGGGCTGCGACCGGCGGCGTGATGACGCCCGTTGACACAAGCGTCAGATGCGTCAGCCCGTCGATGCGCAACAGCGCTTCGTTCACGGTGACATGCTTCTGCGCCTGTGCGGGCGCCAGTAGCGGAAGGGACATGCGCGCAGTGTCAGTCATCGATCTCGATCCTTGCAAATGGCCCCGCGCCGAACCGGTCGGACACCTGGGCAACTTCGATGGTGAACGGCGTTTCGGGCGCATCCGCGCTCCGCATCGCCGCGGTGTAGGTGAAGGCAGGCGCGCTCAGCACCTCCTCCCGAACCACGCCACCCGCATCCCGAATGCGCAGCAGGTAGCTCTCCAAAGCCTCGCCAAGCGGCACCTCGATGCCCTCCCAGCTGTCCCCGTCGATCCGCGTCCGGCGGACCCAGCTAAGCCCAAGATCGCCCCCGACCGCCGCGGCCCTCAGATGCGCAGGCGCATAGGGCCTCAATCCAACCCCTTGGAACGCGAGAACCTTTTCGACAAAACTCGGATCATCCACGCTCCGGCGTGCGGGCCCGACGCGATAGTGACGCGCCAACCCCCGGGCCGAGGCAGGCAGCTCGATCTGCCCCGGTGCACCGTCCAGCAGCACGAACAGACTGCCCTCCGGCCAAACTTCGGGCATCACGCCATCCGTCCCCAATTGACCGCGCAGCCTCAGGCCGATCTCCCACAGTCCATCGCCCACCAGCGTGGCCCCGGCGAACTGGATCACCTCCCAGTCGCCATCTCCCCCTGTCCCGATCGCCGCGGCATTGGCCCCGTTGAGAACCGCCTCGGCCTCCGCGGCCGCCAGTTGGCCCGCCGCGATTCGTACCCTGAGCGGCCCGGACCTGTCCCAGGCACCCGGCATCGCCGCGCCAAGCGGCGTCTCCAGCGTCCCCATGACCGCGCGCCGCTCCATGAGACGGTTCAGCACGAACCCATCCGATCCGGGCGCCGCGTAGACCGCGACTGAACCGGGCCAGGGCGTCGCAGTCACGGCCAGGTGCGGCGCATGTTCAACCTCGGCACCGGTCAACAGCGGCAGGTCCAGGAACACCGGGCTCACCGGCACCGGCGCCACGAAGCCCGAGGCCGGCGCCAGCTCTTCCACCTCCTCCGACGGCTCGAAGACCGAGGGCTCCACCCGAACCGCCTCGACTGCGCGCGTGCCGCGGTCCTCGACCCTGTCGATCCGCCAGGTCGACCCGTCGCCCAGCGCCACCATCGCACCCGCGCCCAGCGCCCGCCGCGAGGGCGGCAGCGAGAACCGCAACTGGTCGCGCGCCACGCGCGCCTCGCTCAACCATCTCTCGGCCACGGCCTGCCCCTCCGGCCCGGTCAGCGCCAACGGCACGTCCGAGGCCGCGACGCCATCGGTTCCATCTCCCGGAAAGACCGCTTCCGCGACCCGGTCCTCGTAGCCCGCTTCCGCAGCCACGAAGCCCAGCCGAACGCGTCCCGCCGCCTCGGCCTCGGCGGCCCGCGTTTCCGACAGGCCGCCGTGCCCGTCCTCGTTCACTGCGGTCTCGGCCGGCTCGATCACCGCCGAAGGGCGGTCGGGCAAGGGCAGGAACACCAGTTGCCCGTCGCGCTCCACTGCCTGGAAGCCATAAGCCACCATCAACGCCTGCAGCCGCGCCCGCGCGCTTTCGGTCTCGCCTGACAGATGCCCGCGCACCAGCCCGTAGAGGGCCGAAACGTCGTAGTCGAACACCCCGGCGCGCTCGCACAGGTGGGCCACCACATGGTCCAGCGGCACCGCGTCGATCCGCCCCGTGATCCAGTGGCCCAGTCGCCAGTTGGCACCATCCGACCAACGCTCCCGATCATTCGGGAAGGCCGGCCAAGGTCGCGCATCCCAAGCCCAGACATGGGCATGGTCCATCTCCAGCATCGGACCGCCGTAGAGCTCCGACACCGGGTTGCGGCCCGGCGCGTCCCAATAGCTCATCATCGCGCGCAGGTACTGCGCTTGAATCAGGTCATCCCGCCGCCCGTTGGAGTGGCGCGGAACCGCACTTTCCGAGCTTTTCGGATCGTAGAACTTGTTCGGCTCGTTCGTCCCCTTGTCGATCGCAGCACAGCCGATCTCGGTGAAACGGATCGGCTTCGAACGCGGCACCCATGGCGAAGTGACTTGCACCGGCATGCCACCGCGCCGCTCGACATGAGGCGAAGACCACCAGCCGCGGATATCCTTGTACCGGTAAAGAAAATTATCTCCTTCGCCCGATGGTTCAAAGATCTGGGCCGCCCGCGTCAGACGCCCGGCATCCGTCTCGGGCCAGGCCGCTAGGGGTTCTCCCAGCACGACGCTTCCGGCCGACCGCAGCCAACCGCCCTGGTCGCCCCCAGACCATGACCCGCCCTCGAGCGGCCCGCCACCGGTGGTCTCTGCCTGTCCGCGCAAGCGACCGTCGATCCAAAGGCGCACCCGTCCCGGAGCAGCGGGCCGCAGCTCCCACATGACCTCATGCATCCGCCCGTCAAAGGGAAGTTCGGACACCGGCAGGTCCAGCACCGCCGTCACCGCGTCCGACCCGGTCTTGGCCGCGCCGCCATCACCCGCGCGCAATCTGAGTGTCGCGCCACCATCCCGAACGCCAAGCCAGGACCCCGTGCCGGACCCGCCGATCTCCCATAGCGCAGCGTCAACCGGGGTGACCGGCAGGCGCACCATCCCGTGAAACACGGCCGTCAGCTGGCGGATCGTCGGGTCCGTGGCGAATGCACCCGTGGCCCCCGGCGCTGCCGTTTCCAGCGGCTCCGAAACGTGCCACCCGGGCACGCCCGGAACGATTGGCTCTCGCCGTTGCGCGGCGCGAGCCTCCTCGGTCGGATAGTACCAGTCGAACCCCTCGCCGCCCTCGATGTTCGAACGCAGGTAATCCGGGTTGTGGATCACGCCCCACCCGGCATCCGCATGGTCCAGCCCAGCGCGCCAATCGCTGAGCGGCATGTAATTGTCGATCCCGATGAAATCGATCTCGTCATCGGCCCAGAGCGGATCGAGATGGAAGTAGACATCGCCCGAGCCGTCCTGCGGCTGGTAGCCGAAGTATTCCGACCAGTCAGCGGCATAGCTCAGCTTGGCGTCAGGCAGCAGCCCCCGCACATCGGCCGCAAGTGCCCTGAGCCGCGCCACGGCCGGAAACCCCGAGGCGTCGCGCATCTGCGTCAGCCCGCGCATTTCCGAGCCGATACAGAACGCATCGACCCCACCCGCCGCCGCCGCCAGCGCCGCCGCGTGCAGAATGAAGCGCGTGTAGCTCCATTCTGCCGGTCCGCGATATGTCACCCTGCCGGGCACCACGGTGAAATCCCCCGCCGTGACCGTGCCGAAAAACGCATCGACCGCCAGGGCGTTTGCCTGCGTGCCGTCCGGGCTGCCTGCCTGGTCCGGCGCGAGAGCACCGGTTATCCGCCCCCGCCATGGCAACGCCGCCTGCTCATCCCCACCATACGGGTCCGGCAACCCATTCCCCTCGAGGATCTCCATCAGCAGGAAGGGATAGACCATCACCTCCTGGCCACCCTCGCGGATCGCCCTGATCGCCTCGATCACCGAGCCATCCGCCGGCGTACCGCCATAGACAGGCCGCCCCTTCAGGCGCGCCAGTTCCTCCGCCGCGGCACGCGTGATCCCGCCCGCGGTCCAGGGCATCTCGGCCCCATCGTGGCGGCGGTCCTCCACCTTGGGCCGAACCCGGCAATGCCCGGCCCTCAGATCGTCCCCGAACCACGAGTAGATCAGGCTGACGGATTTCAGGTTCGGCAAGCTGTCGCGCATCTGTCCGAGCGCGATCGCGGCATCCGTACCGCCACTGGCACTGCTGGTGTTGAGCGCCCGAACCTGGCCCAGCCCAAACCGCGCCGTGACCGGCCGCATCGCCAGCGCATACTCGCCCGTCCCCGGCATCAGCGCCACCGAGCGCACCAGATCTGCCGCTGCCGGCAACACCTCCCGCTCGGGCCGGGCCGCGCGCATCACTTCGAACGCAAACTGAGGAACACGGTTGCCGAAAGGCGTAAGGTCAAGATCCTCGAACACCACGTAGGCGATGCCGCGATAGGCAGGCACCTGCCCTGCCCCTTCCACCGCCTCCAGCAACGGATCGGGCATCTGGTCCGCCGTCCCGCGATACACGCGCATCGACACGGTTGTCCGGTCAAGTTCGACCCCGTCCGCCCAGACGCGCCCCACGCGCCGGACCTCTCCTTCGCACAAGGCAACCGCAAGGCTGACCGAATAGGAGTAAGTATGGGTCGTCGTTGTCGGCTGCGGCGGCGCGCCCTTGCCACCCCCGCCTCCCGTGGTGGTGGTGCTGGTACGCTCGACAAAGCGCGTGGCCCAGATCACCTGCCCGCCCAGCCGCATCCGGCCGAACAGCTGCGCCACCGGCGCACCCTCCCCGACTTGCGTCAGGCGGAACCGGTCGATCCGGCCCCGTTCCACAGACTCCGAACCCGAACCGAGCAATCGCTGGTCGATCACCCGGCCCAGTGTCGCACCCACCGCGCGGCCGATCACCGCGCCAGTCAGCCCAAGCACCGTCCCGGATGCCATGCCGCCGATGGCCGCGCCCGCGGCTGAAAGCAGGATCGTCGCCATGCCGTTACATCCTTTCCGGAAACGCGAACCGCGCCGTGATCCGCCGCGCCCAGGGGGGCGTCAGCGCGTTTTCGACAACACCACGCCCTGAATAGGCATGGATGAAGCGGGGCTCGGACCCCACGATCGTTTGCACCCCGAGATGCTTGGCGACCCCGCCGTCCCGCATCCGGAACAACAGCACGTCGCCCGGCGCCGCCTCGGCCAGAGGTCGCTCCACCAGGTGGCGCCGTGCCGCGCGCCACAGCCGTTCCTCGCCCGATGTCTCGGACCAATCCGCGGTATAGGCCGGCACCGTCTCGGGCTCCTGCCCGTAGACCTCGCGCCAGATGCCCCGCAGAAGCCCCAGGCAATCGCACCCCGCACCCCGGCAGCTGGCCTGGTGCATGTAGGGCGTGCCAAGCCAGCCACGGGCAACGTCCACCACACGGCTCACCGCCGGCTCCCCCCGTCCCGAGCCGAGACCCGGCTGGGATGCGCCACCATCCAATCCCCGCTGGGCAGATCGGGAAAGCCGCGGAAATTCAGCAGGTTCGCGAACTTCAGCCGACAGGTCTCCATCCGCTTGTCGCAGCCCGCCGAGATCCTGACACGATCCCCGACGGCCAGCTCCGCCCGCATCCTGTCCCACAGCTCGATACGCCGCAGGTCGCCCTCCGGCCGGTCGATCTTGATCGCCCCCTCCAGGCCCTGCGCCTCCCCATCGAGAACCACGCAGCGCCCCCGTTCGAACCAGCGCAGCTCGAACCGCTCAAGTCCCGTGACCCACAGCACCCGAGCGTCGTCCAAGGCCGCGATCTCGACCTCTGCCGAGTAGCCCGCGTGGGACAGGTCGACACCACAGTCCGCATCGCCCAGGACCGCCGAACAGCTTCGCTGATAGACCCGGCCCGTCGGCACGTTCAGCCTTTCGGCCAAGCCGCGCAACTCGGCCGTGAAGGCCCCACCGGACCGCGCCAGCTCTCCCAACGTGCCGCGAAACTGCAGCACGCGGTTTTCCGGCGCCGCCCATTGCACCAGCCACGCCTCGACCGCAGCCCCGTCATAGCGCCCCGCGGCGATGTCGGCCTCGGTGATCGCGGCGTCACTCAACGCGCCCACGGCTTCGGTATTGTCCACCGAAAGGCCCGTGGTCTGCATCAGCGCCGCCGCCGACAGCCCGGTCTCCGGGCGGAAGGTCACACCGTCGAAACTCAGCACCCGATCGTGATCGGTGAAGCCAAAGGTCACACCATCGGCGCGCACCAGCTTCCAGCACCGGCAAACCCCCGTCGCGCCGCTTGCCAGATGGGCGTCCAGCCCCTCTGCCCCGCTCAAAGCCGGATCTCCACGATCGGCACGTTCGGCACCTCGCCCGCCTGGAAACTCGCGACCGAGGTCTGGATCACGTCCGTGTCGAAGCGCACCGGCACGTCGAACTCGAACCCCGCCGTGATGACCTCGCCTGCGTCGGGCGGCTCGGCGAAAACCACTTCGCCCGTGCCCGCGTCCAGCTCGAAATCCACGCCCAGCACCTGCGCGTCGCCCGAGACACCGACCACCACCGTGCCCTCGACGGGCTTGGCCACCGGGCGCAAGTAGACATGCTCGCCCGAGCGATAGCTCTTCGTCAGCCCAAACACCCGGCGCACCCCGTCCGCCACCGCGATCTCCTGGTCGCGGAACGCCGGGCTGGCCGAGGGCGCGCAGCTCTTGAAGTCCGACCAGTCCTTCCAGCGGAACCCGTAAAGCTGCCCGCGCCGCGCCTCGAAGAACGCGATCAGCACCGCGATGTCGTCAAGCGAGCGCAACGAAACGCCCGCATCATACCGCCTGCGCGACTGCGCCCAGGGCGTGTTGCGCTCCTCGTAGCCGTTGGTCAGCGCCACCACCTCGGTGCGCCGCTCGGGCCCGCCGACCGAGCCGAAGCTCAGGTTGGCGGGAAAGCGAACCTCGTGAAATCCCATGTCCCTGCCTCCTCAGCGGTTGCGTTGGCCGCGCGCCAATGCCCGGCCCATCTGGGCCGCGATCTGCGTCTGGCTGCGCTGGAACCCCTGCACATCCGGCGTCGTGATGTTCATCACGACCTGCACCGACGCGCCCCCGCCCGCGGCGGCGACGCCCAGCCGCCCGTCCGGCCCGCGGCGGAGCGGCATGATCGCTTCGGGCCCCGCCTCGCCCAT
>CAZVQL010000101.1:636-10671 GCA_964629305.1 uncultured Roseicyclus sp. | reverse complement strand
TGGATGACCAGACCGCCCCGCAGCCTGTGCCGACAGCCGCCACCCTGATCGTAGCGGGTGGCCGCGGAACCCGTGCTGGCGGCGGATTTCCAAAGCAATACAGGGACTTGGCCGGAGAGCCCGTCATCGCCCGCACGATCGCGGCTTTCGATGCCCACCCCGCCGTCGCGGCCATCATCGTCGTGCGCCACGCCGATGACGCCGCCCTTTTCGCCGCCGCCCGCCCGCGGACGCGCCTGCCACTGATCGAAGCAGTGGGCGGCGCGACGCGCGACGCCTCGGTACGGGCCGGCCTTGCCGCGGTCCCCGAAGGAATCGAGACCGTTCTGATCCACGACGCCGCGCGCCCGCTGGTCAGCCGCGCCGTGATCGACGGCGTGCTCGCCGCGCTGGCCGATCACGATGGCGCCGCCCCTGCGCTGGCCGTCACCGACGCGCTCTGGCGCGGTGCTGGCAGCGTGACGGGCACCGAACCCCGCGAGGGTCTTTGGCGGGCGCAGACGCCCCAGGGCTTCCGCCTGACCGCGATCCGCGCGGCCCATGCGGCCCTGACCGGCCCCGCCGCCGATGATGTCGAGGTCGCCCGCGCCCACGGCCTGACGGTTGCGATCACACCCGGCGACGAGGCAAACCTGAAACTGACCACCGCCGCGGATTTCGACCGCGCGCTCAAGATGATGGAGACGACCATGGACATCCGCACCGGGAACGGCTTCGACGTTCACCGCTTCGGCCCCGGCGGGCATGTGATGCTCTGCGGCGTAGCCGTTCCGCATGACCGCGGATTGCAGGGTCATTCCGACGCCGACGTGGGTCTGCACACGGTCACCGACGCGATCTACGGCGCGCTGGCGGCGGGCGACATCGGCACGCATTTCCCGCCCTCCGACCCACAGTGGAAGGGGGCCGAAAGCCATATCTTCCTGACCCATGCCGTCGACATGGCGGCGGCGCAGGGCTTCACGATCACCCACGCCGACCTGACGCTGATCTGCGAACGGCCCAAGGTCGGCCCGCACGCGGCGGCCATGCGCGCGCGCCTGGCCGAACTGTTGCGGATCGACACCTCCCGCGTGTCGGTCAAGGCCACGACGACCGAGCGCCTCGGGTTTCCCGGCCGGGAAGAGGGGATCGCGGCACTGGCAACCGTCACGCTGGTCAAGCCATGATCCGCGCGATCACCACCGTCTTCTTCGTCGGCAACCTGCGCCCTGCCCCCGGCACCTGGGGCAGCGCCGCGGCCATTCCGCTCGCCTGGGCGCTGCATGTCGCGGGCGGGTTCTGGCTCGTGCTTCTGGCCACGCTGGCGGTCACCGTGCTGGGCTGGTGGGCCGTGGGCGAGGCCACGAAAGACAGCACCGACAAGGACCCCTCCGAAATCGTCATCGACGAGGTCGCGGGCCAGTGGATCGCGCTCTGGCCAGTGTCGCTGGGCGCGCAGATGGCGGGCGCCGACTTCTGGGCCCTTTGGCCGGGCGTTCTGACGGCCTTCATCGCCTTCCGCCTCTTCGACATTCTGAAGCCCGGCCCCGTCGGCTGGGCTGACCGGCAAGAGGGCGCCTTTGGCGTCATGGCCGACGACGTGATCGCGGGCTGGCTTGCCGCGATGGTCGTCGCGGTCCTTGCCGTCGTCGCGCATCTGCCACAGGTGATGGGATGACCGCCGCCGAGGTCCTGGACGCGCTGCGCCGCCGCGGCTGGAGGATCGCCACCGCCGAAAGCTGCACCGGCGGCCTGATCACCGCTGCGCTGACCGATGTGGCAGGCTCTTCCGACGTGGTCGACCGGGGTTTCGTGACTTATTCCAACGCCGCCAAGACCGAGATGCTGGGCGTCCGCCGCGAGACGCTCGAGGCGCATGGCGCCGTCTCGGAACAGGTCGCCGCCGAAATGGCCGAGGGGGCGCTCGACCGCTCGGACGCCGAGATCGCGGTCGCCGTCACCGGCATCGCCGGCCCCGGCGGGTCCGAGCACAAGCCCGAGGGGCGGGTCTGCTTCGGCCTTGCCCACGGCGGGCAGGTCCTGACCGAAACGCGGGAATTCGGCGCCATCGGCCGGGCCGAGGTGCGCGCGGCCACGGTCCGGCACGCCCTTGCCATGGTTCTTGCCGCCACGTTTCAGCGCGGCAGGGCCTGAGGCGCTTTGACAGGCGTGGCCTCCCGTCGTACTTTGCCGCCAATTTTACGAAAGATAGTGCAGTAGGGCAGGCTTGCGGATGACGGATTTACCGGAGTTCTACTTCCGCGTTCGCGAGAACGGCGCAGCTGTATTTCGCGTCTCGACCAACAACCGTCAAAGACGGATCGAGATGAACGAGATCGCCATCGTCAACATACGCAACGGCAATATTCGTCCGCATGGCAGCACGCCCCTGAGCGCCGAGGAAATGGCCGTCATCGAAGAGTGGATGGAGGAGCGCCGCGCCGTGCTCGCCGATCGTGACATCGACGACATCCACCGCGCGATCGACTACCTCAACGTGACGACACAATGGGTCCAAAGCCGTGCCGCCGACGAGGATCTCGAAGAAGTGACCGACCGTCTTCTGCTGGCGATGCATGATCTGCGCACCGTGCTTGTCCGAAAGAAGGCCGAGCGCCTTCTTGCCACCTCGCCCGCGGAAACCGATAACGACGACACAGGCAAGCAGAGCATCGGCTCATCGGGCTGACCCGGCCGCATGAGGCGGGATGGAAATGACGACCCAAGGCGAAACCGGGGGCGCGAGCAGATAAATGGCGACGCTGAACAAATCCGACCTTCTGGTGGCGATGTCGGCCCATGTGCGGGGCACCGGCCTGGCCGGGGCCAGCCTCAGGCCGCTCGCGCGCGCGGCAGGCACGTCGGACCGGATGCTGATCTATCACTTCGGCTCCAAGAGCGAACTGATCGGCGCGCTGCTCGACCAGCTTTCGGCCGAGATCCTGTCGGCGCTCGACGCGGCCCTGCCGCCTGAACCGGCCGGTTCCGAGGCCGAGTGCGTTTCGGCCATCGTGAGATTGCTGCGTACCCCGACCTTTCGCCCCTACCTGAAGGTTTGGCTCGACATCCTGTCCGAGGCCGGGCGCGAAGACACCGCACATGTGAACGCCGCCCGCCGCATCCTGACGGGCCAGCTGGACTGGATCGCCGAGCGCCTGCCCGAGGGGACAGGTCACCCCAAGGTCCGGGCGAAGGAGATGCTTGCGCTGATCCAGGGCGTGCTGGTGCTGGAGGTCGCAGGCATGCACAAGGCGGCGAATCTCGCCATTGCGCGCTTCTATCCCAACGGCTGAAATCGGCTGAGGATCACCGCGTCCTTGCGCGGGCCGGTGACGCGCCACCGCTGCGTCCAGTGCGGCCAGCGCGTGAAATCGTAGCCGACATCGTAGGTATCCGGGTCGCACCAATGCCGGTCCGACAGCCGCCCGGACCCAAGCCCGTGAAAGGGCCGGCCGTCTTCGAAAAGAACCTCGATCCCGTCCCCCGCCGCGCGCCACAGGTAAACGCGCCGCGCCTGCATCGACGGGCCCGCGCCCATCGTCAGCACGCCCTCCTCCTCCTGCCGGAGCCCGTCGGCGTCGCGAAGCCAGCGGCTCGTGCCCTCCAGCCGCCCTGCGACGCCACCGCGCCGGTCCTCGATCTCGCGCGTCAGGCGCCAGACCCCTTCCAGATCGTCCAGACGGATCATCGCGGCACAAGCCGCCCGGTGCTCGAATTGCCCATCGCATCGATGAACTGCAGCGTATCGCCCTCGATGAGCACGCCGTAGCAGGCCCACTCCATCGCGCGCGTCCAGCGCACGCAGCGCAGGTCATTGGCGACGCGCCATTCGCCCACGCTGGTCCGCCCGTTGGGTGCTTCGCTGCTGCGCAACAGGACGCGGCCGTTCGGCTCGTGCCGCTCCCATCCGATGCCGTCGTAGACGATGTCATGGCTCAGGATCGCGGCCTCGATCTCGGCGCTGGTCGCAAGCCCGCCGTTGGCCAGCGCCACCCCCGGCATCATGAGCCCCAGCGCCAGAAGCGTGGCCCGCGTCCATTTGCGTGGGTCGGTCACCTTGTCCCTCCCTGCCGTCGCCCCTATGAGAGCGCGAAGTCAGACCCGAACGCAAGGCCGCGCCGATGATCCCCCGTTATTCCCGCCCCGAGATGGTCGCCCTCTGGGAGCCCGCCACCAAGTTCCGCATCTGGTTCGAGATCGAGGCGCACGCCTGCGACGCGCAGGCCGAGTTGGGCGTGATCCCGAAAGAGAACGCCGCGGCGGTGTGGAAGGCCAAAGACGTGGAGTTCGACGTCGCCCGCATCGACGAGATCGAGGCCGTGACCAAGCATGACGTGATCGCCTTCCTGACCCATCTGGCCGAGATCGTGGGCAGCGACCAGGCGCGCTTCGTCCACCAGGGGATGACCTCGTCGGACGTTCTGGACACGACCTTCAACATCCAGCTGATGCGCGCGACCGATATCCTGCTGGCCGACATGGATGCGCTTCTGGACGCGCTCAAGCGGCGCGCGATGGAGCACAAGATGACGGTGCGGATCGGGCGCAGCCACGGCATCCACGCCGAGCCGGTAACCATGGGCCTGACCTTCGCGCGGTTCTACGCCGAGATGGAGCGCAACCGGAACCGCCTGGAAAAGGCCCGCTGGGAAATCGCGACCGGCGCCATCTCGGGGGCGGTCGGCACCTTCGCCAACATCGACCCCCGCGTCGAAGAACACGTGTGCGAGAAACTGGGCCTGCGGCCCGAGCCGATTTCCACGCAGGTGATCCCCCGTGACCGGCACGCCATGTTCTTCGCCACGCTCGGCGTGATCGCCAGCTCGATCGAGAACATCGCGACCGAGATCCGCCACATGCAACGCACCGAGGTGCTGGAAGCCGAAGAGTTCTTCTCGAAGGGGCAAAAGGGCTCGTCGGCGATGCCGCACAAGCGCAACCCGGTCCTGACCGAGAACCTGACGGGGCTTGCCCGCATGGTCCGTTCGGCCGTGGTCCCCGCGATGGAGAACGTGGCGCTTTGGCACGAGCGCGACATCTCGCACAGCTCGGTCGAGCGGATGATCGGCCCGGACGCCACCATCACGCTCGACTTCGCGCTGGCGCGTCTGACGGGCGTCATCGACAAGCTCGTGGTCTATCCCGACAACATGATCGCCAACATGAACAAGTTCCGCGGCCTGGTGCATTCGCAGCGCGTTCTGCTGGCCCTGACACAGGCCGGTGTCAGCCGCGAAGACGCCTATCGCCTCGTCCAGCGCAACGCGATGAAGGTCTGGGAAGAGGGCAAGGATTTCCGCGAGGAATTGCTGGCCGATCCGGAGGTGACGGCGGCGCTGACGCCCGCCCAGATCGACGAGAAATTCGACCTCGGCTATCACACCAAGCATGTCGACACGATCTTCAAGCGGGTATTCGGCGAGGGCTGACGCGATCGGCATCGGATGCCCGGTTTTTCGGCACCGATCGGGAAGATCCGACAGCGCTGACGCAAGGTCATTGTCTTTTGGCGCGCCCGTGCTACCCTTTCACTTGCAACAAGACGACCAGACAGCAGCAGACCGAGGAGACGCGACATGCGCATCAAGACCCTCCTGGCCGCCTTCGTCCTGATGGCCGTGCCCGGATTTGCCTACGCCGAATGTAGCTGGGGCAGCCACGAAGTGACCATGAGCTGCGCAGATGGCGCCACCTGGGACGCGGAAACCCAAGCTTGCGTTCCGACGGCCACCAGCTGAGCCAACGCCGCCAGACCTGACATGAGAAGCCGCGCGCGACAGGGATCGCGCGCGGCTTTTCCTTGCGCCGTCCGGCGTGTCATCGAACTGTCATTTGCCCTGCCGCGCCAGCGCCCCATGATTGCGGTCAGTCTCAGCGACGGACCCGCGCCCATGATCCGCACGACCCTTATCCCCGCCGCCTTTGCCGCGCTCCTGGCGCTTCCGGCACTGGCCGTCGGCCCCGACGACGATCCACCCACCCCCACGGAAACCACCACAACCTGCCCCGAGGGCACGGTCTGGGACGGCGACACGCAGGGCTGCGTCGCGATCGAGGAAAGCAGCAGCCTGTCCGACCCCGATGCGCTGATCTCGACGGTGCGCGAGCTGGCCTATGCCGGGCGGCACGCCGATGCGCTGGCGCTTCTGGCGCGCGCGCCCGACCCGTCGGATACAATGGTTCTGACCTATCTCGGCTATTCCACGCGCAGCCTTGGCGATATGGACAGCGGGCTGGCCTATTATGACCGCGCGCTGGCCGCCGACCCCGACAACCTGCTTGCGCGCGCCTATCTCGGGATGGCGCGCCTGCTTCTGGGCGAGACCGAGCGCGCCGCGGTGCAGCTGGCCGAAATCCGAGCGCGCGGCGGCGCTGGCCGGTGGTCCGAGCGGGCCCTCGCAGCCGCGATCGCACAAGGCTCGACCACCGGCTACGACTACTGACGGGCGGCACGTCTTCCCACAATTCAAGGCAAATCCGGCGCGGTCCGTGCCGTGTGTCAGTCTCGCCTTAACCTCTGGGCGGCAAGGCTTTGCCCGGGTGGATTATGGTATGTGGGAACGGGTGGGTCATGGGCCTTGAACGGGATTGGAGCGCTGTGCCGGATGACGACGGCGCGCGCATCGAAAGGCCGCCGCGGCGGCTGACGTCGAAACAGAAAGCCGCGGTGATCGTGCGCCTGCTGCTCAGCCAGGAGGTGTCGCCGGGCCTCGACCGGCTCAGCCCGGCGATGCAGGCGGATCTCGCCCGCGCGATGGGTACACTGGGTGCCGTCGACCGCGCCACGCTGGCCCGCGTGGTGGGAGAGTTCACCGCCCGCCTCGACGGCATGGCGATGGCCGGGCCGAACGGGCTGCAGGCCGCCCTTGCGCTGCTCGAGCCGCATATTTCGCCCATCGCGCGCGACGGCCTGCGCGCCGAGGCAGAGGCCGGGGACCCCTCCGATCCCTGGACCCGGCTTGCCGGGATGGAGCCCGATCGCCTGCGCCCGCTTCTGCTTGGCGAAAGCGCCGAGGTCGCCGCGATCCTTCTGTCAAAGCTCGGCGTGGCGAAGGCCGCCATGCTGCTCTCGGACCTGCCCGAGGACCGCGCGCAGGTCATCGCGCATGCCGTATCGCTCACCGCAACGGTGACGCCGCAAATGGTGGACCGGATCGGCGCGCATCTTTTGCGCCAAATGCAGGACGATCCCGAACCGGCCTTCCGCGCAAGCCCCGTGGACCGGGTCGGCGCGATCCTGAACTCGGTCGGCGCTGGCCTGCGCGACGCGCTGCTGTCGGGGCTTGAGGCGCGGGATGCGGGGTTTGCGGGCAACGTGCGACGCGCGATCTTTACCTTCGAGCATATCCCGAAACGGGTGGAGCCGACGGATGTGCCGCGCATCCTGCGCCGGGTGGAGCCCGATGCCGTGACCCGCGCCCTGGCCGCGGCCTTGGCCGCCGCGCCGATCGCGGCCGAGTTCCTTCTGGAAAACATGTCGAAACGGCTGGCCGAACAGATGCGCGACGAGGCCGAAACCCTGGGCACGCCCCGTTCCGAGGACGGTGAGGCCGCGATGGCCGAGGTCGTGACCGCGATCCGCGCGCTCGAGGAAGAGGGTGAGATCCGCCTGATCCCGCCCGAGGACTGACCGCTCAAATCAGGCCGTGGCGGCCGTGTCGGTCTTGCCGTAAAGCGCCTCGGCCCGCGCCTCGAAGGCGCGCACGATGCGTTGCATCGCCTCGTGAAAGAAGAGGCCCGCGGCCCCTTGCAGGATCTTGTTCTTGAACTCGAAATCGACGGCGAACCGCACCTCGCAGCCCGTTTGACCTTCGGGCGGGGGTGCGAATTCCCACTTGGAAATCATGTGCTTGAAGGGCCCGTCGACGTATTCCGTGTCGATCCGGCGCGCCTCTTCCCAAAGGGTCACGCGGCTCAGGAACCGCTCGCGGAACATCTTGAACCCGATCACCAGGTCGGCGAGCATGACCGCGTGATCCTCTTCGGGGGTGACGGACCGCACGCGCGATGCGCTGATCCACGGAATGAACTGCGGGTAGCGCGCCACGTCGGCCACCAGATCGTACATCTGCTCGGGGCTATAGGGCAGCCGCCTCGTTTCGGAATGTGTCGGCATACCTGCCTTTCGTCTTTCGCCTGTTGCGACCATGTCATAAAACGCGGGGGCTTTTTCAAGGGTTTCGGCCCGGATCGGACGGGGGGCATTATGGCGCAGTCAGGCAAGGGGACGGCCGCGACGCCGGGCTACGAGGTCACGCGCATGATCTCGGCCAAGGCCATCGCCGCCCGCATCGAAGAGCTTGCGCGCGAGATCGAGCGCGCCTTCGCAGGCACCGACAAGCTGGTTGTCGTGGGACTTCTGAGGGGCAGTTTCGTCTTCATCGCCGACCTCGTGCGCGAGATCGACCTGCCCGTCGAGGTCGATTTCCTCGAGGCCTCGAGCTACGGCAACGCGATGGAAAGCAGCCGCGAGGTGCGCATCCTCAAGGACCTGCGCGGCGAGATCGCGGGCCGTGACGTGCTGGTGGTCGAGGACATCGTCGACACCGGCCACACGCTGCACCATGTCGTGGGCCTGCTGCGCTCGAAAGGGCCCGCGCGGCTCAAGACCATCGCGCTGCTCGACAAGCCGACGCGGCGCGAGGTCGACATCAAGGCCGACTGGACCGGCTTCGAGATCCCCGACGAATTCGTCGTGGGCTACGGCATCGACTACGCGCAGCGCAATCGCAACCTGCCCTACATCGGCAAGGTCCGGATGCTGGACGCCAGGGACAGCTGATGCCCCCCTTCCTGATGCGGATGCTCCTGTGGCTGCGCAACCCGCCCTCGCGCGAGCAGCGCATCGCCATCGCGGTGATCTGTGGCATCGGTATCGCCTTCGCGGCGATCGAATGGGTCTTCGGCTGGCCCGAGTGGCTGACCCCCGAGCGGGTGCCGCGCGGACCACGCCTGACGGCGCCCTGACCGGGGGCGCAAAGCCGCGATTGCCGCACATGTCTCCTGCGGGCCGTCACAGAACCGTCAGTTGACCTCGCGTGAGGTCCGCCTACCCTGCATCATGAACAAAAAACGCCACCTCCCAGGGAGCCAGCACATGACCACCCGTTCCATCCTCGCCAGTATCGTCGCCCTCGCCGCGATGGGAACCGGCATCGCCGCCACCGCACAGGATCTGCCTGCACCCGTCCAGGCCCGCCAGGGACAGTTCCAGATCATGGCGCTGAACATCGGCGTTCTGGGCAACATGGCGCGCGGTAATACCGAATACGACGCAGAGGCCGCCCAGACCGCCGCCAACAACCTCGTGACGATGTCGCAGATCGACCAGAGCTTCCACTGGCCCGAAGGCACGGACAATTTTGCGCTGGACGGCACCCGCGCCCTGCCCGCGATCTGGGAAAATCTGCCCGACGTGATCGAAAAGTGGCAGGCTTTCGGCTCGGCCGCCGAGGGGCTGGCCGCTGTCGCCGCTGACGGTCTCGAGCCGATGCGCGCAGCACTCGGGCCGGTCGGCGGCACCTGCGGTGCGTGCCACGACGACTACCGCGCGTCGGAATGATGTGAGGCATGGCCGGGGCGCAAACGCGCTTCGGCCCTGTATCCCGCGATGCGTCGCATCCTCCTCTCTCTCGCCGTGATCGGCCTGGCTGGACTTGGCGCCTTCTGGGTGCTGACCCGGCCTGTGACGATCCCCGAAACCGAGCTTGCCGACCTGTCCGGCGATGCGGTCGCAGGCGAAGCCGTGTTCTGGGCCGCCGGCTGCGCGTCCTGCCACGCGGCCGAGGACGCGACGGGCGAGGCGCGGCTCATCCTTTCGGGCGGCCAGCGGTTTCCATCGGACTTCGGCACCTTCCTTGCACCCAACGTCTCGATGGACCCCGAGCATGGCATCGGCGACTGGACTTTCCCCCAGTTCGTGACCGCCCTGCAGGAAGGGATCAGTCCCGAAGGGCAGCACTACTACCCTGCTTTCCCCTACCCCGCCTACCGGCTCGCCACCCGTCAGGACCTCGCCGATCTCTGGGCTTTCTGGCAGACGCTGCCGGCCTC
>CAZVQL010000101.1:0-626 GCA_964629305.1 uncultured Roseicyclus sp. | reverse complement strand
CTGCTGAACCTGCACGATGATTTCGTGGTCGCGGCCGATCTGACCGAGCAGCAGGCGCGCGGGCGCTACCTGTCCGAGGCGCTGGCCCATTGCGCCGAATGCCACACGCCGCGCGATGCGCTCGGCGGGCTCGACCGCGCCGCCTGGCTGACGGGCGCGCCCGACCCAAGCGGGCGCGGCACGATCCCGTCGCTGACGCCCGACGAACTCAGCTGGTCCGAGGCCGAGATCGCGGCTTACCTGAACGACGGCTTCACCCCGGATTTCGACAGCGCGGGCGGTCACATGGCCTCGGTCATCCGCAACCTAAGCCAGCTGGCCGAAAGCGATCGGCTGGCGATCGCGGCCTATCTCAAGGTCCTGCCGCCCGCCGGTGAGTGAGCGATCAGACCGCGCCCAGCTTTTTCAGCCTCGCATCCCGTAGCCGGGCGAAATCATCGCCCGCATGGTACGACGACCGCGTGAGCGGCGTGGCCGATACCATCAGGAAGCCCTTGCCATAGGCCGCTTTTTCGTAGCCCGCGAATTCCTCGGGGGTGACAAAGCGGTCGACCGCGTGGTGCTTGGGTGTGGGTTGCAGGTACTGGCCGATGGTCAGGAAATCGACATCGGCGGCACGCATGTCG
>CAZVQL010000100.1:0-10678 GCA_964629305.1 uncultured Roseicyclus sp. | reverse complement strand
TTCCGAAGAGATAGGCCCTATATACGCTCAGTCAAGAATGAGGGGATTCCTGAGCGTCCATGCTGATGCGCACGCCGGCGTCCTGAAGGACGCCGGTGAAGTCCAGGCTGGTGAACTGACTGCCCTGATCCGTATTGAAGATCTCGGGCTTGCCGTAGGTCTCCAGCGCCTCTTTCAAGGCCTCAACACAGAACTCAGCGTCCATGGTATTGG
Source organism: uncultured Roseicyclus sp. (assembly GCA_964629305.1). Classification (GTDB taxonomy): domain Bacteria; phylum Pseudomonadota; class Alphaproteobacteria; order Rhodobacterales; family Rhodobacteraceae; genus Roseicyclus. The sequence goes on along the minus strand of CAZVQL010000100.1, from coordinate 10,465 downwards.
ACAGCCTCCAGGACAGGACCTTGCGGCTGTGCCAATCCATGATCGCGACCATGTAAAGGAAGCCCTTGGGCATCGGCAAGTATGTTATGTCTGCCGCCCAGACTTGGTTCGGCCGGTCGATGGTCAGGCCGCGCAGCAGGTACGGGTAGACTCGGTGCTCCGGGTGCGGCACGGTGGTGCGCGGGCGGCGGTAGATCGCCTCCAGGCCCATCAGCCGCATCAGCCGGGCCACCCGCTTGCAGCCCACCGACCAGCCCTGGCGCCGCAGGACCTCCGCCATGCGGCGGCTGCCCGGGTAGGACATCTCCAGAAACTGGCGGTCGATGTCGGCCATCAGCTCCAGGTCTTGGCGGTATTTCGGGCTGTTGTCGTTGACAGGCCTGTAATAGAGGGACGACCGGCTGATACCGACCAATTGGCACTGGCGGGTCCGGCTCAAATGTTCATGGGAGGGATCGATCATGGCTCTGCGCTCTTCCCGGGTTAGCGCTTGAGCCTGACGGCCAAAAAATCGTTTTCTACCTTCAGCGGCCCGATCTGTTTGTACAGCGTGTCGACCAGCTGTTCTGTTTTCTTCTCATCCGGTCCACCGTCCTTTTCGAACACCACCGAGGCCTGCTCGCTGAGCGTTCGTTTCCACTGGTTGATCAGGGTCGGGTGAACATCGTACTTCGCGCTCAACTCGGCGACGGTCTTCTCGCCCCGTACTGCTTCAAGGGCCACCTTGGCCTTGAACGCGGCACTGTGATTGCGGCGGGTCTGCTTCGGCATCGTGGGCTCTCCTGTGTGGTCCAGGAAGCTCACCTCAGAGCCAACCCACCTGTCCAGATTCTTGGGGCCAGCTCACATGGCGGGTGTCGCGATCCAGGAAACCGTGTTTTTGGCTTCGACACCCAGAAAATACGAGATCTCAGGATCTTAAGCTACACCCACCAACCCCGGTGAATAATGCGGGTTAACGCGGAGGATGCTCAAAGTACTGCCGGATCAGCACAATGTTCCGTTCGGCTTCCTTCTTAGAATACAGGGGATAAGTGGGTAGAAGCAGAACTGAGTTGGCGACGCTGCGCGCCGTTGGGCAATCACGGTAGTAATCTGAGAAACATGGAAGATCGGCGGCATTACCTATATGCTGCACCGCCAAGTCGCGTTTATGCTTGGCCAGATATTTCAGAAGCCCTATCCGATCAGGGACCTGTACCGGATACGCCAGATAGATGTCTGAGCCGTCTTCATGAAACGGGGGCAACGTGACGTGCCTCAGATCGTGTAGACCTTCATAGTAGAGCCTCGCCAAGGCGATTCGGCGCCTCGATAACTCCCCGGCGCGGTTGATCTGGCGCTCCAGAACACGGGCCTGCAGTGCCGTGGACCGAACTTGGTAAGCGCTAGGCAGCATGTCGCGCCGCACTGGGTTGACCTCAGTGTTGAACTGTCGCGTGACACTCTCGACATCATTGAGCACACCATGCCGAAAAATCCAGTATGTCAGGATCGTGAAGACCGGGCGGGTTGTAGCCACGTCTCCCGCGAAGCAGTGACCGATCCGTTTCCAGAGGCGCTGCTGTCGTTCGGGCGGCCACGCAGCGAACGTGCTTCGCATGGCTTCGGCGAGTGCATCGTCGTCCGTGGCTGCGAAGCCGCCGAGGAAGCTGTTCAGGTTTTTGGCCCGCCCCGTGCTGAAGAAGCCGATCCGACCGAAGGTCCCTAGGCAACGTCCGTTTACCCGCGCCCCGAACGCTTGGCACGCATCCTCGAGAAGAGGGATGTCACGCGAAGCGCAGAGGTCCGCCAAGCCATGAATATCTGCGGCGATACCGTGCAGATGGGTCGCCATCACGGCGTCGATGCCATCGTCGAGGACTTGCTCCAGCGCGTCGGGATCAAGATTGCCGGTTTGTGGATCGACATCAACGAAGTACGGCTCGCATCCAGCGGCAAGAACCATGTTGACGACGTCGTAAAGCGTGTACGGGGACATCGCGACCCTAGCGCCCGGACGCAGCAGCGCTTTCAGCCCGACATACATTGCGACACGTCCCTGAGGTGCTAGGACGACATGCCGGACGTTGAGGGCCGCTGCTAAGGCCGCCTCAACACGCTGCTGAGAGCGTTGAGGCTCCGCCCTCATTACCGCTGCGGCGATTGCATCGACATACGTCCAAGGAAAGCCATAGAAGCGGAACCGTGGCTGGGGAGCGAGTATCATGACCCTGAACCTTCGTTGGCCGGGACGGACAAACGTTCGGCTGGCGACGCGTTGCTGCGGGCGACCATGGCGCAGTCACGCCGCCGAGACCCGGTGAGGAGCAGCACTGTCGCGGCGAAGGTCACGTCGCTTAGAAACCACACGACACGACTCGCCAGCAGCGCAGCAGCAATCACATCCAGATCGAAGCCGGGCCATAGTAATGCGCCCACGACGAGTTCTCGCACGCCAATGCCAGCCGGGGCGAAAATCGCCACGAAGCCGGCCGCAAAGCCGACGTTGAACGCCCCCGCTGTCAAAAGAACCCCGCTCACGCCATATATCTCAACAGGCAGCAGAACGGCGAACCCCATGCCGATTACCGCCCATGCGAGCGCCAAGGTGACAGTGGCTCTCGCGAGATCGTAGATGGGCAGAGTCGCCTTCAGTGTTATCCGACCGGCAAGGGCGACAAAAGCCAGGAGCGTCACCACGGCGACGACGAGCACCGCGCCCAGAACGGCGTTGCCGCGGAACTCGAAGGGGATCAGGTCTTTCACCCAGAGGGAAGGACCGGCGTTTCCGGCGCCGAGAACAAGCCCCGTCAGATAAAGGAAGGCGCCCGAAAGAGCCGCCCCACCCACCAGCCAAGCGTGCTCCAGCATGAGCGCACGCAAGATCTGGATACGCGTCATTCCCCGCGCGTTGTAGGCCCACACTCGCCCGACGAAGCCCCAAAGTCCACCGGGGGCATACTTTGCCATGTCCGTGAAACTGTACAGGCGATAACGCTCGCCGAGCGTCGCGTGCGCGCCCGCAAGCCGCAAGGAGTGCCCCATCTGCTCCGCTGTTGCGACTTTCGCTAAGAGGGTGGCTCCGAGAGACAAAACGACAAGCGAGAGCGAGAGATGGCTCAGGACGTCGATAATGTCGCTCTCGCGCTGCGCGATGAACAACACGATTCCCAGGACGGTCATTGCGCTCCAGGCCGTTGTCAGCCACAGGCGCCAGCGGATTTGCTTCACTTTTCTCATGGACAGCTTGGCGGCTACATCGAAAGAGAGTTACCGGCAATGTACACGGCGAGCATCGGGCTGTACACGTCGAGCGCCTTCATTCAAAGGTTCGCAATGCGGACGAACCACGTTGGGATAGTGACCTCACCCCGGCGTCCACTTTCCAGAGTAAAATCACACCTCCTGCTCAGCCCGTCATCCACTTTCGGTGAGAGCTCCGGCAACACGCACCAAGCCCATCCTGAGGACTGCTGGTCACGCTGGACTTGCCGGTCGCAGGGCACTATGAAGGCATCATGATCAAGCTCGTCGTTCAAATTCCCTGCTACAATGAAGCGGAGACATTGCCGACGACGCTGGCGGCGCTTCCTCGCCAGGTCGAAGGAGTCGACGTCGTCGAATGGTTGATCATCGACGACGGTTCGGTCGACGATACCGTCGAAGTGGCAAGGCGGAGCGGCGTCAATCATGTCGTACGCCACCAGCAAAACCGAGGGCTCGCATCGGCCTTCATGACTGGACTCGACGCTTGCCTTCGAGTCGGCGCGACGATCATTGTAAACACGGACGCTGACAATCAATACTCCGCTGATAGCATCCCCGACCTAATCAGGCCGATACTTGAGGGGCGTGCCGAGATCGTCGTAGGTGATCGCGAAGTCAACACAGTTCTCCATTTTTCGCCGACCAAGCGTCTTCTTCAGCGCCTCGGAAGCTATGCTGTGCGCATGGCCAGTGGAACTGAAGTTGCAGATGCCCCCAGCGGTTTTCGTGCGATCCACCGTCGAGCAGCCCGCCAACTCAACGTCTTCGGCCAGTACACATATACGCTTGAAACGATCATCCAGGCCGGCCAAAAGAATATGGCCATAGCATCCGTTCCGGTTAAGACAAATGGGCCGACCCGCCCGTCGCGTCTGATCAAAAGCATTCCTGAATATATTAACAGATCAATATGGACTATCATTCGCATATTCATGGTTTATAAACCACTTAAGACGTTTTTCATGATTGCGGCCATCCTTGTAATACCAGGAATGGCCCTGGGTTTTCGGTACTTATATTTCTTTGCTATCGGCGAAGGCCAAGGAATGCTTCAATCACTTATTCTTTCTGCCATACTTATCGTTTCCGGTTTTGTGTTTGTGGTTGCAGGCCTCATTTCAGATCTAATCGCAATAAACCGAAAAATACTGGAGGAGGTAAGAACAAGACTGATCCGCTTGGAGTACCGCGAAAGCTATGCCCGCGAGTACGAGGAAGAGATCACGTCGGTTTACGACCTGTCCAGCAAATCAGCCGATCCGCGGTAGCCTTCCCTCTGGGTAATTGCTTGCGGGATTGGGACGGTGATGATCGCCTCGGTGGGAGGGTCGGCAACCCACGGCCATCAAAATCTTGATTCGCGGGCCGAGATATGACACCGCCCGACATATCCGGTTGTATTGACCGAGGTTGGCGAGTGTAGCGTAAGATCTTGAGATCGCGTATTTCCTGGGTGTCGAAGCCAAAACACGGATTCCCGAAGAGCGACACCCACCATGGACGAACATGCCCTTCCGCTGCCTGGTCTGTCACCGGTGCTGAACGAGGACATCGTCGCCCGGTTTGACGGCGGCGCCCTGCGCCGCGATCCGGTGTTCGAGATGGCCCTGGAGCGCCTGCCCGGCGGGGCCGGTCTGTGTTCGCAGCCGACGCTGTCGCGCCTGGAGAACCTGCCCGACATCCGAGCTCTGATCCGCATGGGCCGAACCATGGTGGCGGCCTACTGCGCCTCGTTCCGCCATGCCGAAGCGCTCCCAGTGGCGCCGGACCCAGGTCGATATCCTGCGTCTGCGACGGATCAAGGTCGCCGCCCCGCGAAGGGCGGCGCAACCGCGCTCGCGCCCGGCCCCGCTCCGGTTGAGCCCATGTTCCGCGCCAGACCGTCTCCAGCCCGTCATGAATGATCCGGGCTAGCCTGATCCATCATTCCGACCGGGGCTGCCAGCACGTCTCGCATGACCATGCCTCTTCACAGCATGAGCTCATCCTGAGACCTGCTGCAACCGGTTGCCGCAGGTCATCGAAGGTGTCAAATTCCGTGACAGCATCCAGGTGGCCGACGCCGATCAATTCACCGCCGCCTGATCACGCCGTCACCCAAAATCGGTCATAGCTCAACAAGGGAAACAAGATGACCGACGATCAGCCGATCCTCTCCGTAGTCATAGGAACCTATAATCGCCGCGCCCAGGTCGAACGCGCCGTTAACAGCGTCATAAGAGGAACGCGCTCTCCATTCGTTCTCTATGTAACGGACGCAGGCTCGACTGACGGAACGGTGGAGTATCTGAGTGAGATCGACGATCCTCGAGTTATCCCTATGCTGGTTGGACGCAAGCTGGGGCAGGCGCGCGCCTACAACGATGTCTTTTACGCGATCAATACGCCCTTCGTTTGCTGGCTCTCCGACGATAACGAGGTGCTTGACGGGATGCTCGACCTCGCCGTGCGCATCCTGCAGGACGAACCGCGGATTGGCATGGTCGGCCTCAAGGTACGCGATAAGGCCGGGCCCTTCGTCGACGCACCGTATGTCGGAGGCATCTCGAAGTTCGGCATTCTCAACGTCAATCAAGGAGTCCTACGTACGCCTTTCCTGTGCGAACTTGGCGGTTTCAGTGAGAAGTTCCGTGACTACGGCATTGATCCGGATCTGACCGCGCGAGTTTTGCTGGCCGGGTTCGATGTCGTTTATACTCGCGACGTAGCTGTGCACCACTATCGTAATTGGGAGGCCGACCCATCGTTGCCGGAACATGCGCGTATGCAGGAACGACAGCGCGTCTATCTAAAGCTATACCACGAAGTTTATAGAGAAACGCTCGGTCAACCGATCTCACTGATCTTGAAGAGAGCACTCTGGAAGGCGATCCGGGCTTCATTAAAACTGGACGTCAACTGCGAGAAAACGTTCCTTGGCTTCAATGCGAGAGATTGGCAGAATATCTTCGCCACGCGCTCCGTCAGTATTATGAACGAGTTGATCCGTCGGGATCAACCTTATCACCTTCGCCAGCGTCGACTGCGCTGATCGCAGACTAGGAGAAATGCTCGTGGTTCTGTCCTGGATCGTCGATAGGCTCACGCGGATCCGCAGTGACAGTCACCAACGTCCCCCAAGTGAGAAGCCGCGAATCCCGAGCCCGACAACCCGCCGCATCGCCGACGCCATTGAAAAAGATCGACATAGATGGAGTGCAGCACGCTCTAAAGACAATGGCCCGCGTGTCCTCGTCGCCACCAATGTCACGGGATTCGCGCATGTAAGCCTGCTTGAGTCGATGCTCGCCGCCGCGTTAACGCTGCGGGGCGCCCGGGTCGAGATCGCCATGTGTGACGCAGCCCTCCCAGCCTGTCTGAAGGTCGAGCCGCATGTGATGTCGGATCCGGGCGACGTCGCTGCGGGCGCTGTAACTCGCAAGGTGTGCGACGGTTGCCAAGCCGTCGGCCAACACCATCTGGTTCCACTCGGCCTGCCGGTCCATCATTTTTCTTCCCTGCTCAGCGAGGCGGATCGCCACAAGGCGCGCGAAATGGTCACGCCCCTTGATCGGGATGCCCTTGTTACCTTGCGTACGGACGCCGGCGACAAAGTCGGCATGCAGGGGTTGGCCGGCGCCCTACGGTACTTCGCCCGTGCCGAACTTCCCGACGGTGAGGTTGTAACCGAGGTCCTGCGTCGTTTCGTGGAAGCGGCACTCCTGACAGCAGTCGCTTTCGAGGCACTGCTCGTGCGGGAACGCTACGACGTTGCCGTTTTCCATCACGGGATTTACGTTCCTCAAGGTCCAGCCGGCGACGTTTTGCGGCGTCACGGCGTCCATGTGATCAACTGGAACCCATCCTATCGGCGTAGCACGTTTATCTTCTCGCATGGCGATTCTTATCATTACACGATGATGGAGGAGCCGACAGCCTCGTGGGAGACGATGTCTTGGCACGCACGGAACGAGGAGGAGATTACAGGTTATCTTGCAAGCCGTGCGACCGGCAGTCGGGACTGGATCTGGTTTCATGAAAAGCCCGAGCATGACAGCGTCGCCTTCACGCGAGAGCTCGGGTTGGATACGAAGAAACCTATCATTGGCATGCTCTCGAATGTGGCTTGGGACGCACAACTACACTATCCGGCAAACGCCTTCTCAAACATGCTGGAATGGGTCTTCGAGACGATCACCTACTTCGCCGGACGTCCTGATCTCCAGCTTTTGCTCAGGATTCATCCTGCCGAGATCCGAGGAACGGTTCCCTCCGCCCAGCCGCTCGGGGCTGAAATCGCAGCGCGTTTCCCCTTATTGCCGCCTAACGTCTTCGTCATTGCGGCGGAAAGCAACATCTCGACCTATGCGGCCATGGAGCTATGCGACACGGTTATCGTGTATGGCACTAAAACCGGCGTTGAGCTGACCGCCGTCGGAATCCCCGTTATAGTCGCGGGCGAGGCCTGGGTGCGCGGTAAAGGCATTACAATGGACGCCAGCGATGCACGCGACTATTTCGCGCTTCTTGACCGACTGCCGCTGAAAGCCCGGCTTGATCCGCATATGCGGCAGCGCGCCTTGCGCTACGCTTATCACTTCTTTTTCCGGCGCATGATTCCGCTACGCTTCATCGTCCCGCAGGAAGGCAAAACCTACGCGCTTGCGCTCCACGACCTCGCCGAACTGGAACCAGAGCGCCATCCCGGCCTTGACGTCGTCTGCAATGGTGTCCTGACTGGCGCACCATTCATCTATGAGGCCGAACGTCTGGGCCTTGGCGAATGAACGCACCCACGGCCCTCATTTTCGGCGTATCCGGGCAGGACGGCGCTTATCTCAGCCGATTCCTCCTCGAGCACGGCTACGTCGTACACGGAACGTCACGAGACAAGGAGCTGAATAGTTTCGCCAACCTGAGGCAACTTGGAGTTCTGCACAAAGTTCATCTCCACTCTGTGGGTCTCAACGACTTTCATACTGTGCTGGCGGTGATCGAGGCGGCGCGCCCCGACGAAATTTACAATCTTGCCGGGCAATCCTCGGTGGGCCTCTCCTTCGAGCAGCCGGTTGAGACGTTAGATTCCACGATACGCGGTCCACTTAATATTCTTGAATCTTTACGGCTTCTCAAGAGACCCGCACGTTTATACAACGCGGGCTCAAGCGAATGTTTCGGCAACGTCGACGACGGGGCCGCTGATGAAAACACTCCCTTCCGGCCGAGAAGCCCGTATGGCGTCGGTAAGTCCGCAGCCTTCTGGACCGTGTCGAATTATCGGGAATCTTACGGTCTGTATGCTTGCTCGGGCATTCTCTTCAATCACGAGTCGCCGTTGCGGCCCCGCCGGTTCGTCACACGCAAGATCATAGCCGGCGCCACTGACATCGCACAGGGCAGGGCGGAGACCCTTCGTCTCGGTGATATTGAGATCGCACGCGACTTCGGCTGGGCCCCCGAATACGTAGTGGCAATGTGGATGATGTTACAAAAGGATTGCCCAAGTGACTACGTTATCGCTACCGGAGAGACTGCGACGCTACGGACTTTTGTCGACTATGCCTTCGCGTTTTTCGGCCTCGACTGGAGGCGTCACGTCATCTTTGACGAGAACCTAAGGCGTCCCGCCGACATTCGGCGTAGCGCAGGGTGTCCTGAAAAAGCGCGTGCCGATCTCGGCTGGAAGGCCCGCACTAAAACACAGGCCCTCGTTAAGCGGTTGTGTGAATCGGAACTTGCGTGCCAAGCCAGCTTGGGCAAAAGGAGCTAGGGATGTACTCTTTGAAATCGGCGATTCAGGCAATGATGCGGGCACGCGGTTATGAAATCCGCCCACTTCAGGATAAACGCCAGTCGTTGGACGCTAGCACTCCATTAATTTCACACTTGCGCAAGACCGCACGCATCGGCACACTGATCGACATCGGTGCTAACAACGGTGAGCTTCTCGCCTTCTTGCAGAGATGCTTCAAGACTGAGCGCTCGTACGCCTTTGAGCCGCTCCCAAGTGCCCGCGCGGAACTAACGGCGCGCGGCATTCCCGGTGTCGTCATATTCCCGCACGCGCTTTCTGACGCACCCGGAATGACGCGGTTTCAGGTGAATTCCAACGGTCCCTCCTCCTCCATACTGCCGGTCACCGATCTGAAGCGTGCCGAGTTCCCGCATGCCGGCACGGTAACGGAGGTAATCGAGGTTGAGCAGGCCCGGCTCGATGACCTCGTTAATCCAGAGAACATGCCGCTTGACATCTTCGTGAAGATAGACGTGCAAGGTGTGGAGGACAGGGTGATCGCTGGTGGCCAGCGGCTTTTCTCGGCCGCAAGATACGTTATGGTCGAGATGTCGTTCCGACCACTCTACGAAGGCCAAGCGCTGTTCGAGGAAGTGCACGCTCCCCTTGTAAAACTAGGCTTCCGCCTCGCAGGCGTCAAAAACCAACTCTGCGCCGAAGACGGCGAACCCCTGTTCGGGCATTTTTTGTACCGGGCTGAGCGATGATTGAGCTGGTTCCAAGAAGAACTGTGGCCGAAAGTTGTTGAAGGGCTGTGACCTTCCCCCGAAAAAGTGGACATCGGGTTATGCGGCGCGAGGCTCGGCCAGCTCTGGGGTGATGTCGCCGAGCGCCGAGTGCAGGCGCTGGCGATTGTAATAGTGACTGAACCGCCCCGGGTTTGCCGGAGGCTCCGAAGTTTGAGAGGATGGAGCCATGAGCAAGACCGGGACCTCGACGAGGTATTCGCCTGAAGTGCGTGATCGCGCGGGACGGATGGTGAAGGAGCATGGGGGCGCCTACGTCGCCGAGTGGGCGGCTTTGACGTCGATTGCGGAGAAGTTCGGGTGTTCGGCGGAGACGCTGCGCAAGTGGGTTGGGAAGGCGGACCGCGCAGCGTCGCCGGAACACGCGGCGTCCGAGGCGGCGGCGGATCGGATGACGGCGCTGGAGCGGGAGAACCGCGAGCTGCGCCAGGCCAACGAGATCCTACGCAAGGCCAGCGCGTATTTTGCCCAGGCGGAGCTCGACCGCCGATCCAAACCATGATCGGGTTTATTGACGATCATCGGGACGTCCCCGGGGTCGAGCCGATCTGCCGGCTGTTGCCGATCGCTCCGTCGACGTATCACGCCCATGTGGCCCGGCGCCGTGACCCGTCGCTGACATCCGCGCGAGCCCAAAGGGATGCCGTCCTGCGCGTCGAGATCCGGCGCGTCTGGGAGGAGAATTTCGGCGTCTACG
>CAZVQL010000099.1:6725-10699 GCA_964629305.1 uncultured Roseicyclus sp. | reverse complement strand
TCGAGGGCGCGCCCTTCCTCAAGGAAGAGCACTACCACGTCTTCGACTGCGCCAACCCCTGCGGCAAGAAGGGCAAGCGCTTCCTGTCGGTCGACAGCCACATCTACATGATGGCAGCCGCGCAGTCCTTCATCTCGGGGGCGATCTCCAAGACGATCAACATGCCGAACTCGGCCACGATCGAGGATTGCCAGAAGGCCTATGAACTGTCCTGGTCGCTTGGCGTGAAAGCCAACGCGCTCTACCGCGACGGCTCCAAGCTCAGCCAGCCGCTCGCCTCGGCCCTCGTCGAGGATGACGAGGACGCGCAGGAGGTGCTGGAAACCGGCGGCACCATGGAGAAGGCACAGGTCATCGCCGAGAAGATCGTCGAGAAGATCGTGGTGAAAGAGGTCATCAAGGCCCACCGCGAGAAGATGCCGGACCGCCGCAAGGGCTACACGCAGAAGGCCATCGTGGGCGGCCACAAGGTCTACCTGCGCACCGGCGAGTACCAGGACGGCTCTCTGGGCGAGATCTTCATCGACATGCACAAGGAAGGTGCCGGTTTCCGGGCGATGATGAACAACTTCGCCATCGCGGTCTCGGTCGGCCTTCAGTACGGCGTGCCGCTGGAAGAGTTCGTGGACGCCTTCACCTTCACCAAGTTCGAACCCTCGGGGATGGTGCAGGGCAACGACTCGATCAAGAACGCGACGTCGATCCTCGACTACATCTTCCGCGAGCTTGCCGTGTCCTACCTCGACCGGACGGACCTCGCCCATGTGGCGCCCACCGGTCAGACCTTCGACGACGTGGGCCGCGGGCAGGAAGAGGGCGTGTCGAACGTCAAGGAAGTGCCGGACAGCCGCGCCTCCTCGCCGATCGACGTGCTGAAGCAGGTCGCCTCGACCGGCTACCTCCGCAAGCGCGCGCCGCAGGAACTGGTGGTCTTCCAGGGCGGGGTCGTCGACCCGGTCGCCACGCTGGAAACGCTGGTGCCCGAAACGCGGAGCGGCGGCACCACGGTGGCGGCGGTCGCCTCCACCACGGCGGTCACCACCGGGACGGTCAGCATGGACGCCCGCACCAAGGCCAAGATGCAGGGCTACGAAGGCGAAGCCTGCGGCGAGTGCGGCAACTACACGCTGGTCCGCAACGGGACCTGCATGAAGTGCAACACGTGTGGGGCGACGTCGGGCTGTAGCTGAGCATTGAAATCGGGCGCACCCCTGTCCCATGTGGGTGCGCCTGTTATCCGGGGCGGGTGCGCTCGCCCCTGACGCGGATCAGGCCGCAGGCAGAAACTTCGGGCGGAACATCAGAGCCTGATACGCGAAACTATAAGGGGCGCCCTCGGGCGCCCCTCTTTTCTTTCCTGTCAATGCCTTGCGGCACCACCCTCATGCATCACATGACGTGCGCGCCATCAAATCTCAGGCGCTTGGCGCAAAACGGTAGCCGTCGCCATCGGCCTCGACCTTGCCGATCCCGCCGTGGCCCAGGTGGAAGCCGATCACCGTCAGGTCGTCCGCCGTGATCCGGTCGAGCATGGCAAGACGCGTTGCCGCCGCCGTCTCCGGGTCCTGGTCCGAGCCCGAGACCCAACCGGGCCGGGCAAAGGCGATGTGGTCGTTGCCGATCGCATCCCCCAGCACCATCACCGCATCCGACCCTTCGCCCACGGTGAAGCCCATGTGCCCCGGCGTGTGGCCCGGCGTCAGGGCCGCGACGACGCCCGGCAGCACCTCGTCCCCGTCACCGAAGCGCGTGACCGCATCCGCGATCACCTCGAGCCGCCGCTTCGCGCCCACGGCAAAGGCCGCGCGCTCCGCCCCGATGGTCGAGACGGTGGCGTCATCCATCCAGTAGTCGAACTCCACCCCGCCCATCATGTGCTCGGCGTTGGCGAAATAGGGCTCGTCGAAATCGTCGAGCACGCCCCACAGGTGATCGGGATGCCCGTGGGTGAAGATCACATGCGTCACGTCGAACGGGTCGATCCCCGCCGCCGAAAGCGCATCGGGCAGCATCCCTGCGGTCGGCATGAACTGCGTGCCCGAGCCCGCATCGAAAAGCGCCAGCACATCGCCCCGACGTAGAAGCGTCAGGTTGCAGGGCGGCGTCAGCGGTGCGCCCGGATCGACGCCGAGGGGCGCCAGGACCTGCGCAAGCTCGTCCTGCGGCATCGGCCCGAAGATGAAATCAGCGGGCAGCGTCAGCGTGCCGTCGCTGAGCGTCATGATCTCGGTGTCGCCCATGGTGAGCGTCGTCTGCGTCCAAGCCACGCGGGGCAGGGCGCTGGCGGCCAGCGCCGCGGTTCCGGTGGCCATCAGGCGGCGGCGGGTGATCTGCATGTCGGGTCTCCTCCCCTTGTCCGGGGCCACCCTACAGCGGCAGTCATATTCAGGAAAGCGTATATGTCACCTGTCAAAAGCCTTTGCCTCGGCAGGGTTTCGCGCCTTATCGTTGCATTGACAATCGTTCTTCAGGAGAGCGGCGGCCCGGCGCAGGTTGGGCAGGACGCGGAACGCGCAAAGGAGGGCAGGGATGAAGCCCGGACATATCATCTTGGGGGCGTTGCTTGTCGGCGCGGGGGCACTGACGCCGCTCTGGCTGCCCTTCGGCCTTGTCGGAGGCATCGCGCTTCTGGCGCTTCTGCGCATCTGCTGGCTTGAGGACAACATCATCTCCGACCTCTTCGGCCGCGACCGCCTGCCTGCGGGCTATCGCAACACCGCGGCGCTGAGGCGGCTCTTCGTCTTTCGCTGGTTCGGCATCTGGTCCGAGGAATCGCCGGCCGAGCAATCGGCGCACCAGATGGCCACCGCCATGCGCGCCGAGGTGCAGATCTGGGCCGCGCTTCTGCTGGGGCTGGCCGCGACGCTGGTCGCGCAATACGGGCCGTTCGGCCTGTTGGTGAATTCCGCGATCGGCGGGGCGCTCTTCGTCGTGGCGCTTGCGCGGGCCGACCGGCTGGCCGTCTCGCTCGCCTATTGCGAGGCGGGGCAGGCGCTGCCCGATCACCTGCTGCTGCCAAGCCGCCGCCGCGTCCTCGCCGACCGCAAGCGGTAGCCAAGCCGCTTGCCGCGCTCCGCGCGCACGGCCATGTTGCACGTCATGACAGCGCAAGACGCCACCATCCGGCTGCGCCTCCTGCTTGGGCAGGACGGCACGAAGCTCGGCCCCGGCAAGGCCGACCTGTTGCAGGGCATCTCCGAGCTTGGCTCGATCTCGGCGGCGGGGCGGCGCATGGGCATGAGCTATCGCCGTGCGTGGTCCCTCGTGGAAGAGATGAACGCGGCCTTCGCCGCACCCCTCGTGGTTTCCAGCCGCGGTGGGGCTGCGGGCGGTGGCGCGCGGCTGACGGCAGAGGGCGCGACAGTGCTGGCGCGCTACCGCGCGCTCGAGGCCGAGGTTGCCAGTGCGGGCGCCGACCATGTCGCGGCCATCACCGCTATGCTGCGGTCATAGGCGGGTCTGACGCGATCGGCATGGGCGGACATAACGCTTGCCTGCCCCCGCACGCCCGCGATATGTCTGCCCAAACATATCGCTTTTCAGGAGCCGTCATGCGCCATGCCACATCCCTAGTCCGTCGTGCCCGCACGGCCTGTGCCCTTGTGCTGGCCCTGTGCGGGATGCAGGCCAACGCGCAGGACCTGACGGTCCATGCCGCGGCTTCGCTTCGCGGTGCGCTCGACGAGGTCGCGACACTGTGGGCGGCGGAGACGGGCGGCCACCTGACCCTCGTTTACGCGGGCAGCTCCGCGCTTGCGCGCCAGATCGCGGCGGGTGCGCCCGGCGATGTCTTCGTCTCGGCCAACGCCGCCTGGATGGACGTGCTGGAGGAGGGGGGGCACCTGGTGGCGGGCAGCCGTGCGGACCTGTTGACCAACAGCCTCGTCGTGATCGCGCCCGCGGGCGACGACGCGCCGCTCGACCTTGCAACGCTGCCAGAGCGCCTTGGCACCGGCCGCCTTGCGCTCGCGCTC
>CAZVQL010000099.1:0-6642 GCA_964629305.1 uncultured Roseicyclus sp. | reverse complement strand
ACGCAACCGACGCCATTGCCGAGCCGCGCGTCACCGTCATCTCCGAGGTGCCCACTGAGGCGCATGACGCCATCGTCTACCCGGCCGCGGCCCTTGCCCAAGGCGACGCCGAGGACAGCGCGGCGCTTTTGGCGCTGATGCGCAGCGAGGCCGCAGGAGAGGTTTTCCGCCGGCACGGTTTCGGCCTGATCGCGGACGACTAGCGTCATGTGGGCACCCCTCAGCGGCGAGGAATGGGAGGTTCTGATCCTCTCGTTGCGTGTCGGCCTGTTGGCCGTGGCGCTGACGCTGCCCGTGGCGCTCTTTGCCGCTTACGCGCTGGCACGCTGGTCGTTTCCGGGCAAGGCGCTGGTCAACGGCTTCGTCCACCTGCCGCTTGTCCTGCCGCCGGTCGTGACGGGGTTCCTGCTGCTCATGGCCTTCGGCCCGCAGGCGCCGCTCGGCCGGGCGCTCGAGGCCATCGGCCTGCCCATCGCCTTTCGCTGGACGGGTGCCGCGGTGGCCGCCGGCGTCATGGCCCTGCCGCTGATGGTGCGCGCGATGCGCCTCTCGCTCGAAGCGGTGGACCCCAAACTGGAGCAGGCCGCCGCCACGCTCGGCGCGTCCCGCGCGGCGGTCTTCGTCACGGTCACGCTGCCCATGGCGTTGCCGGGCATCATCGCGGGCACGATCCTGGGCTTCGCCAAGGCACTCGGCGAATTCGGGGCGACGATCACCTTCGTCTCAAATATCCCCGGCGAGACGCGGACGCTGCCGCTGGCGATCTACTCCTTCCTCCAGATCCCGGGCGGCGAGGGGGCGGCAACGCGGCTGGTGATCCTGGCCGTGATCGTGTCGATGGGCGCGCTGCTGGTCTCGGAATGGATCGCGGCGCGGGCCGCACGGCGGGTGGCGGGCGCATGACGCTTTCGGTGGAGATCACGCATCGGTTTCCGGGGCTGACCCTCGACATCGGCTTCGACGCGCCCGAGGGCGTGACGGCGCTGATCGGGCGGTCGGGGGCGGGCAAGACGACGGTGGCCAACGTGGTGGCGGGGCTGATGCGGCCCGACGCGGCCCGGGTGCGGCTGGGCGAGACGGTGCTGGCCGATACCGCGGCTGACGTCTGGCTGTCGCCACAGGCGCGGCGGGTCGGCTATGTGTTTCAGGAAGCGCGGCTTTTCCCGCATCTGTCGGTGCGGCAGAACCTGCTTTACGGTGCGCGCCGACGGGGCCGTTTACCCGAGGCGGCGCGCGAGGTGCCGGGCGTCACCGACATGCTCGGCATCGGCGATCTGCTGGCCCGCCGCCCCGGCGCGCTGTCGGGCGGAGAGCGTCAGCGCGTGGCCATAGGGCGCGCGCTGCTCTCGGGGCCTCGGATGCTTTTGCTGGACGAGCCGCTGGCCGCGCTCGACCCCGCGCGCAAGGCCGAGATCCTGCCGTTCCTCGAACGGCTGCGCGACAACGCGGGCCTGCCGATCCTCTATGTCTCGCACGCGATGGAAGAGGTCGCGCGCCTTGCCACCACGGTGGTCGCCCTCGATATGGGCCGAGTCGTCGCGCAAGGCCCGGCGGCGTCCGTCCTGTCGGACCCGGCCGCGGTGCCCGCGCTCGATCCGGGAACGGCGGGCGCGGTGATCGAGGCGGTGGTCGAGGCGCAGGAGGCGGACGGGCTGACACGGGTCGCGGGGGCGGGCGGTACGCTTTACCTTCCGCGACTTGAGGCCGCGCCGGGCGCGCGACTGCGCCTGAGGATCGAGGCACAGGACGTGATGCTGTCGCGCGCGCGCCCCGAGGGACTTTCGGCGCTGAACCTGATCGAGGCGCGAATCCTCTCGATCCATCCCGGCCACGGGCCCGGCGCGCTGGTGCGCCTGCAGGCGGGCGACGCCGTGCTTTTGTCGCGGATCACGCAACGCTCGGTCGCGGCCCTCGGGCTGGCCGAGGGGCAGGTGGTGCATGCGGTCATCAAGTCGCTGGCGATGGCGAGCGACAACGTGGGCACCGTGCAGACCCATTCCACATCGGCGGCAGAGAGTTGAGATGGTCAATCCGATGTGCAGCGGTGTCGCATCCTATTGGCGCGGGGCGCGCGTCGGCTTAATGTCAGCCGCATGATCACAGAGCTCGGACATTTCGCCCTGATCCTCGCCTTCATGGTGGCGCTGTTTCAGATGATCGTGCCGCTGGTCGGCGCGCACCGCGGCAATGCCGCCTGGATGGCCGTGGCGGATCCCGCCGCGACCACGCAATTCCTGCTGACGGCCTTCAGCTTCGCTGCGCTGACCTACGCTTTCGTCACTTCGGATTTCTCGCTGAACCTGGTGGTGGCCAACTCGCACACCGACAAGCCGCTTATCTACAAGATCACCGGCGTCTGGGGGAATCACGAGGGTTCTCTTCTGCTGTGGGTGCTGATCCTGACGCTCTTCGGGGCCTGCGCGGCCTGGTTCGGGGGCAACCTGCCGCCGACGCTCAAGGCGCGCGTGCTGGCGGTGCAATCCTCGGTCGCCGCCGCCTTCTTCGCCTTCATCCTCTTCACCTCCAACCCGTTCCTGCGGCTGGAGTTTCCGCCCTTCAACGGGCAGGATCTGAACCCGCTTCTGCAGGACCCCGGCCTCGCCTTCCACCCGCCGTTCCTCTATCTCGGCTACGTGGGGCTTTCGATGTCCTTCTCCTTTGCCGTTGCCGCGCTGATCGAGGGGCGCGTCGATGCGGCCTGGGGCCGCTGGGTGCGGCCCTGGACGCTGGCGGCGTGGCTGTTCCTGACGATCGGCATCGGCCTTGGGTCCTGGTGGGCCTATTACGAGCTGGGCTGGGGCGGTTTCTGGTTCTGGGACCCGGTCGAGAACGCAAGCTTCATGCCTTGGCTGATCGCCGCGGCGCTGTTGCACTCCGCCATCGTGGTGGAAAAGCGCGAGTCGATGAAGAGCTGGACGATCCTTCTGGCGATCCTCGCCTTCGGCTTCTCGCTGATCGGCACGTTCATCGTGCGCTCGGGCGTGCTGACCTCGGTCCATGCCTTCGCCAACGACCCGGAACGCGGCGTCTACATCCTTGGCATCCTGTGCTTCTTCATGGGCGGCGCGCTGCTGCTCTTCGCGCTGCGCGCGGGCTCGATGGAAGCGAAAGGGGTCTTTTCGACCGTCAGCCGCGAAAGCGGACTGGTGGTGAACAACCTGCTCTTGGCGGTGTCGACCTTCGTGGTCTTCATCGGCACGATCTGGCCGCTCATCGCCGAGATGTTCTGGGGCCGCACGGTTTCGGTCGGACCGCCCTTCTTCAATATGGCCTTCACCCCCTTCGTCTTCGCCCTGGCCGTGGCGCTGCCCATCGGCGCGATGCTGCCGTGGAAACGGGCCAAGGTCGGTCGCGCCCTGCGCGCGCTGGTGCCGGCGTTGGTGCTGGCGGTGGCGCTTGGGCTTCTGGCCTGGGCGGTCTTCACCGGCCATTCGGCGCTGGCACCCATCGGCGTTGGGCTGTCGGTCTGGCTGGTCGCGGGCGCGCTGACCGACCTCTGGTCGCGCACGGGCCGCGGTGACATCGCCGGACGCTTCGGGCGTCTCTGGCGCCTGCCGCGGGCCGATTGGGGCAAGACCGTCGCCCATGCGGGCGTTGGCATCACCATGTTCGGCGTCGTCGCGCTCACCGGCTACCAGGTCGAGGATATCCGCGTCGCGCAGGAGGGAGAGCCCTACCGCGTCGGCGCTTACGAGATCGAGCTTCTGTCGGTCGACGAGAACGTGCAGGGGCCGAACTACATCTCGACCACGGGGCATATCGCCGTGCGCGAGGCCGACGGGCGCGAGATCGCGCTGCTGGATCCCGAGCGGCGGATCTACCCGGTAGCGGGCATGCCCACGACCGAGGCGGGCATCGACAGCGGCTTCACCCGCGATGTCTATGTCACGCTGGGTGATCCGCAGGCCAATGGCGGCTGGGCGGTCCGGACCTGGATCAAGCCCTTCGCCAACTGGATCTGGGGTGGCACGATCATCATGGCGCTCGGCGGATTGCTCAGCCTGAGCGACCGGCGCTACCGCTTTGCCGCTGGCGCGGCCAAGGCCCGGGCAGAGCCGCAGGGGGTACCCGCGGAATGATGTGCCTGTCCGGTTGGCTGGCCCGGCTCTGGCAGGGGGTAAGGGCGTTGCCGCGCGCTGCATTGGCTCTCGTGCTGGTCATGGGGGCCGTGACCGCCGTGCCCGCCTATGCCGTGCAGCCCGACGAGGTGCTGGACGATCCCGTGCTCGAGGAACGCGCGCGCGATATCTCGGCGGGCCTGCGCTGCGTCGTCTGCCGCAACGAGTCGATCGACGAATCGAACGCGACGCTGGCGCGCGACCTGCGCCTCCTGGTGCGCGAGCGGCTGGTGGCGGGCGACAGCGATACCGAGGTGGTCAGCTTCATCGTGGACCGGTACGGCGAATACGTGCTGCTGCGCCCGACCATGTCCGGCTCGAATATCGCGCTTTGGCTGGCCCCCGCGATCATCCTGCTGATCGGCGGCGGCCTTGCGCTGGTCTACATCCGCCGCCGCGCGGGCAGCCCGGCCCCGACCGAGGCCGCACTCAGCGCCGAGGAAGAGGCGCGGCTGAAGGACCTTCTGAGGGACTGACGCCGCGTTTCGGCTTTCCCGCCCGATCCGCTTTGCCTAGTCTCCGCCGCGACAGGTGAGCGGAGGACGGCCATGCAGTACGAAACCATCACGCGCGAAGATCAGGACGGCACGGCGGTCATCACGCTGCGCCGGCCCGATGTCATGAACGCGCTCAACACGCAGATGCGGGCCGAGATCACCCATGCCGTCGAGGCGGCGGGCCGCGAGGCGCGGGTCGTCGTGCTGACGGGCAAGGGGCGCGCCTTCTGCTCGGGGCAGGACCTGGGCGATCGGGCCAACGCGGCGAACCTGAACCTCGAGCGGACGCTGCGTGACGAATACATCCCGATGCTGATGGCGATCGTGGAGTGCCCGGTGCCCGTGATCGCGGCCGTGAACGGCACGGCAGCCGGGGCGGGGGCGAACCTTGCGCTGGTGGCCGATATCACCATCGCGGCCGAAAGCGCGAGCTTCATCCAGGCCTTCACCCGCATCGGCCTGATCCCGGATGCGGGCGGCACCTGGGTGCTGCCGCGGACCGTGGGGTTGCAGAAGGCGATGGGGGCGGCGTTGTTTGCCGACAAGATCACCGCGCGGCAGGCGGCCGATTGGGGCATGATCTGGGAGGCGGTCGCGGATGACGCCTTTGAG
Organism: uncultured Roseicyclus sp.; assembly: GCA_964629305.1. Lineage (GTDB taxonomy): Bacteria > Pseudomonadota > Alphaproteobacteria > Rhodobacterales > Rhodobacteraceae > Roseicyclus. The sequence goes on along the minus strand of CAZVQL010000099.1, from coordinate 1,415 downwards.
GAGACCTGGCGCGCGCGGGCTGCGCATTTGGCCAGCGGGCCGACCGAGGCCTTCAAGCGGGTGAAGCAGGCGATGCAGGCGAGTTTCGGCAACGGTCTGTCCGAGCAGCTGCTGCTGGAGGGCCAGTTGCAGGGCCAATGCGGCAACACCCGCGATTTCAAGGAAGGGGTCGTGGCCTTCCTCGAGAAGCGCAAGCCGGTGTTCGAGGGACGCTAGGCGTTGCGACAGGGGGGCTCTGCCCCCCTTCGACGGCCTTTGGCCGTCTTCCCCCCGGAGTTGTATCTGCCAAGATGAAGGGGCGCGTTAACCTTGATGAGGGGTGAACGCGCCCTTTGCGTGTTTACCGTTCCGGGATCAGGCCTCGGGGGCTGAAGCGGAGGACGAGAAGCAGGATCACCCCCATCGTGAAGAGCCGCATGTAGGCCGCGCTGTCGATCAGGTGATTGCGCAGCCAGGCATCCTCGCTCATGCCGGAGGTGATGATCTGCATCAGCCCTAGGCCCAGCGGTTCGACCTGGATCCAGAGCCACCAGATCAGGAAGCCGCCGAGCACAGCCCCCCAGTTGTTGCCGGAGCCGCCCACGATCACCATCACCCAGACGAGGAAGGTGAAGCGCAGAGGTTGGTAGGTGCCGGGCACCAGCTGGCTGTCGAGCGTGGTCATCATGGCCCCGGCCAGCCCGCAAATGGCCGAGCCGAGGATGAAGATCTGCAAGTGCCGCGCCTTCACGTCCTTGCCCATGGCGGCCGACGAGGTCTCGTTGTCGCGGATCGCGCGCATCATCCGGCCCCAGGGCGAATTCCACGCCTTTTCGCTGAGCCAGATCAGAGCAAGCAGCACCACGATGAAGAGGGCGGCATAGCTGAGCTTTACCGTGATCGAGGAGAAGGTGACGGGGTCCGCGCCCATGCGTTCGGCGAAGGAGAGGAAGCTTTCGTTCTGCTGCAGCTCGACCTCGTAGGGGACGGGGCGGGGCAGGCCGGTGACGTTCTTCACGCCACGCGCCAGCCAGTCCTCGTTCTTGAGGACGGCGATGATGATCTCGGCGATGCCGAGCGTGGCGATGGCGAGGTAGTCCGAGCGCAGGCCAAGCGCGGTCTTGCCGATGAGCCAGGCCGCGCCCCCGGCAAGCAGCCCGCCGACCGGCCAGGCGAGGATGATCGGCAGGCCGAGGCCGCCGAGATAGCCCGTGGCGGCGGGGTCGATGGCCTCGACCGCGGCGACGCCCGCGTCGAAGACCTCGCGGTAGAGGAAGAAGCCCCCGATCAGGATGACGATCATCGCCAGGGTTCGCATCCGCCCCGCAGGCAGGCGCATGTAGGCGAGGATCGCCGCGACGATGGTCGCCGCCCCCAGCACGAGGCCCAAGAGGACGCGCAGGCCGCCCGCGGCCCATGCCTCGCCCACGGGGGGC
>CAZVQL010000098.1:0-10721 GCA_964629305.1 uncultured Roseicyclus sp. | reverse complement strand
GCAGGTCGACCTGGGACCGGTCGCCGGTGATGACCATGCGGCTGCCCTGCCCCAGACGGGTCAGGAACATCTTCATTTGCATGCCGGTCGCATTCTGCGCCTCGTCCAGCACGACATAGGCGTTCGACAGGGTGCGGCCGCGCATGAACGCCAGCGGCGCTATCTCGATCGTCTTTTCCTCGATCAGCTTGCCCAGCTGCTTGGCAGGCAGGAAATCGTTCAGCGCGTCGTAGAGCGGCTGCATGTAGGGGTCGACCTTGTCCTTCATGTCGCCGGGCAGAAAGCCCAGACGCTCGCCCGCCTCGACCGCGGGACGGCTGAGGATGATCTTGTCGACATGGCCGTTGATCATCTGGTTCACGGCAACCGCGACGGCGAGGTAGGTCTTGCCGGTGCCCGCAGGGCCGATGCCGAAGGCAAGCTCGTTCTTGTAGAGGTTGCGCACATAGGTCTGCTGCGCCTCGGTACGGGGCTCGATCGTCTTCTTGCGGGTGCCGATCTCGAGCGCGCCGCGCTGGAACATCTCGATCTGGTCGCCGTCGCGTGTGCCGGTCTCTTCGTCCGAGCCGCGCAGGCGCACGGCGGCGTCGATGTCTCCGGGGTCGACCCCGCGACCCGATTCGAGGCGCGCGTAGAGCTTGCGCAGAACCTCGGCCGCCTCTGCGCGCGCGTCGCCCAGAACGGCAAGCTGATTGCCGCGTCTGAGAACATGGACGGAGAGCAAGTGCTCGATCTGGGCCAGGTTGCGGTCGAATTCGCCGCAAAGCTCGATCAAAAGCCGGTTGTCGGGAAATTCGAGCGAAAGCTCGACCGGGGTGCCGTCGGTGGGGGCCGCCAGGGGGGTGATCGCCAAATCACGCTCCGGTTTGGTGTTGAACCTAGGGTGAGTGTGGCAATGCGCCGGGCACAACGCAACAGGTTGTGGCATCTGTCATGGAAGTTTCTTCATGATGTGGTGGCGCTGAATGGAAAACGGGCGGCCCGCATCGGACCGCCCGCATTCGGTTTCGGCTTGCGCTGCAATCAGTTGCGCACGCGCGGCACGCGATCCGGGATCCCGGGATCAACGCTGATGTTTCCGATGATCGAGTTCGGCGGCGCGACGTCGGTACAGACCGGCAGGCCCGAGACCGGGTCACGACGGCGCGACCAGTACCCTTCGAGACCGTCGTCGATCATCCAGATGTGGCAGCCGTCGGGATCGATGTAGATACCCGCCTCGAGCTGGCTGAGATCGCTCGCGTCACGGCCCAGGTCCTGCCCGATCGCACGGATCGGAGCATCGCCGGTGGCGCGCGTCGTTCCTTCGAAGCTTTCGACGCAACCGGACACCAGCACGGCGAGACCGACAAGGGTGGAGGCTTTCAGAATGGTCTTCATCTTCCTCATCCCCTCAGCGGTAACATACGATTTCGACACGGCGGTTCTGCTGCATCCCGTGCGCCGAGGCGTTGGATGCGACCGGGCGGCGTTCGCCATACCCGATCTCGCGGGCGACGCGGGCGCCGACGGATCGGGCCACGTTTGCCACCGCGCCAGCGCGACGCTGGCTCAGGCGAATGTTGTATTCATCCGATGCACGGCTGTCGGTATGGCCGTAGATCGCGTAGGCGTAAGCCCCGGCGGAGCGGAAGAACTGCTCCAGCTGAGCGCGACCAGAATGCGTCAGGCGGGCGCTGTCAGTGTGGAAAAGCACGTCGTTGTTGGCGACGGCGCAGGTGTTCACGTCAAGGCACACGGGCATGCCGTTGTGCGGGTTGACGCGGCCTTCCATGTAGCCTTCGATGCCGCCATCGGCGACCCAATGCATGCAGCCGTCGGGGTCGATCCATACGCCCGGCGAGACGCGCCCGGTCACGGTGGCGCGATCCTGAGCGGACGCGGCGGTTGGAGCTAACATGACCACTACGGCAAGCGCGGCAGCGCTGCAGGCGGCGCGTGAAACTAGGCGTGACAATCCGGTCATCACTTGTACATCCCCCACTTGTTCCGGTGCCTTTTCGACAAGGATCCGCGACCTGGCAGGGCCGTTCTCGAAAACACCATTTATTCCGGCACGATAGCACCATGCGCCCGCAAGGGAAGAGGTTTCTTGTGGATTATGTTTCCCCAAAGGAAACAGCCGCGCCCATTATTGACGATCCCCGCTCAGGCGTCGCCAATCCGTAGTCGATCAGCGCTTCACCCCCAGGCAAGGGCAGGCGCGACAGCGGCGAACATCAACAAATCAAGCATAATTCAGGTATCGTTGCGCCAATGGAAACAGAGTGTGCGCCATCAAGAATGTGAACGCGTCGCCCGACTGTCCCGTGCTAGGGTCAGGTATGCCCGGATTGTCTTGCGCAACGCCGGGCTTTTCAAATCCTTTGGGGGAAGGACAAACTCATGACAGCTCTCAGGGCATTCCGCCCGCTCGCCGCGGCCGTCGGCGCACTTCTGGCAACAGGCACGGCAGTGCTGGCCGATGGGCATGGCTACCGGCACGGTGCCAGCACTCAAGTGATCACCGTAAGCTGCTACCGCGGCCCTTGGGACGACGTGATCTGGGACAGGCCGAACCCGGAGTTCATCGATAGCCTCGTGAACGTCGGCTACAGTTTCCCCGAGGCCCACTCCATCGCCGAGCGCGTCTGCCGTGACCCGGCGGCGGTCGGGCAATCGGGCGTGCTGTCGGCAACGATGACCAACATCCTGCGGACCTCGCCGCCGGGCAGCTGACCTGCCTCAGCCGACCAGGCGACCGGCAAGGGAATTGGGCCGCGCCTCGACGATCTCGACCGCCGCGATCTGCCCGATCAGGTGGTCGGGACCGTCGACGTGGACGGCGTGCAGGTAATCGGACTTGCCGGCGATCTGGCCCGGCTCGCGCCCGGCCTTTTCGAACAGCACCTGCACCGTGCGGCCGACCATGCCGGCCTGCGTCGCACGCTGCTGCCCGGTCAGAAGCGCCTGAAGGCGCTGCAGCCGCTCGTCGGCCTCGGCAGGCTCGACCGGTGCGCGTTCTGCCGCGGGCGTGCCGGGGCGGGCGGAATACTTGAAGGAATAGGCGCTGCCGTAGCCCACCTCGGCCACCAGATCGAGCGTCGCCTGGAAATCGGCGTCGGTCTCACCCGGAAAGCCGACGATGAAGTCGCCCGACAACACAAGGTCGGGCCGCGCGGCGCGGATGCGCTCGATCAGGCGGATGTAGCTTTCGGCGGTATGCTTGCGGTTCATCGCCTTCAGAATGCGGTCGGACCCCGACTGCACCGGCAGGTGGAGGTAGGGCATCAGCTTGTCGCAATCGCCATGGGCGGCGATCAGGTCGTCCTCCATGTCGTTGGGATGCGAGGTGGTGTAGCGGATGCGCTCCAGTCCCTCGACCTCGGCCAGCGCGCGCACCAGCCGCGCGAGCCCCCATTCGCCCCCCTCGGGGCCGGCCCCGTGGTAGGCATTCACGTTCTGACCCAGAAGCGTGATCTCGCGCACGCCGCGCTCGACGAGGTCGCGCGCCTCACGCAACAGCCGCTCAGCGGGGCGGCTGACCTCGGCGCCACGGGTGTAGGGCACGACGCAGAAGGAACAGAACTTGTCGCAGCCCTCCTGCACCGTCAGGAACGCGGTCGGCCCGCGCTTGGCGCGCCGGTCCTTCGGCAGGTGGGCAAACTTGTCTTCCTCGGGGAATTCGGTGTCGAGCGCGCGTTCACCCCGGTCCAGCGCCTCCATCATCTTGGGCAGGCGGTGGTAGGTCTGCGGCCCGACGACCAGGTCGACCATCGGCTGGCGGCGCATGATCTCTTCGCCCTCGGCCTGCGCCACGCAACCCGCCACGCCGATCTTCAGGTCGGGCTTGGCATCGCGCAGCGGCTTGAAGCGGCCAAGCTCGGAATAGACCTTTTCGGCGGCCTTTTCGCGGATGTGGCAGGTGTTCAGCAGGATCATGTCCGCCGCTTCGGGCGTATCGACCTGCTCGTAGCCCTGCGCGCCCAGCGCCTCGGCCATGCGTTCGCTGTCGTAGACGTTCATCTGACAGCCATAGGTCTTGACGAATAGCTTCTTGGCCTCGGTCATCGCGCGCGTCCCGCCATCGGTCCGGTTAAGGGGATCTTGACCTGCGGCATGTACACGGGCCGCCCCGCCGCATCAACCGACCCTTGCGATTGAATTCACCCCTGCAAAAGGCCACACTCCCGCCCGAGGCAGATACTGAGCAGTCCGGCCGGACACACCGCAGATGAATTTCGACAGTCTTGATCAGCTCGCGAATGCGCGGCCCGGCCAGTTCGGCAAGGGCCCGGCTGCGCTTGTCATCGCCGAAGACAAGGTCGAGGTAGGCTCGACCATCGACCACCTGCGGTCGCTCGGCTTCCTCCATGTCTTCGTGCTCGCCCCGCCAGAGATCGAGGTGCGCCCCCTGCCAGAGGGCACCAAGACGCAGTTGCACATCATACGCGCACGCAGCCGGGCGCCGGGTGCCACACAGGCGGCGGTGAACCTGCTGATCGAAAAGATGCCGGGGGAATGGCTGCACTACTGCTACAATGGCGAGTATCTATTCTACCCGTTCTGCGAGGATCGCAGCGTCGGCGAGATGGTGACCTGGGTGATGGAAGAGCGGCGCACCGCCATCCTGACCTACGTGATCGACCTTTATGCACCGGACCTCAACAGCTACCCGAACGCCGTGTCGCTCGATACCGCGCTGCTCGACAGTTCGGGCTACTATGCCGAGGGCCGTCCGGACGAAAACGGCCACCCCAGGGAACGGCAGCTGAATTTCTACGGTGGTCTGCGCTGGCGCTTCGAGGAACATGTGCCCAAACCGAAGCGCAAGATCGACCGTATCAGCCTGTTCCAGGCGCAACAGGGCCTGCGCCTGCGCGAGGATCACACGCTGTCGGACGAGGAGATGAACACCTACGCCTGTCCCTGGCATCATTCGCTGACGGCGGCGATCTGTTCTTTCCGGGTCGCCAAGGCCCTGCGCACCAACCCGGGCTCGCGCCATGACATCGCCGATTTCCGCTGGCACAGGTCGACGCAATTCCACTGGTCCTCGCTCCAGCTGATGGAGCTGGGGCTGATGGAGCCGGGGCAATGGTTCTGACGCCATGACAGCTGCGCCACCCGCCTGGCGCGACACGCCGATCCTGGCCTTCATGCTGTCCGAGACGGTGATCTGGGCCGCGATCTTCTACAGTTTTCCCGCGCTGGTTCTGCACTGGCGGGCCGAGTTCGGGTGGTCCGCCACGGCTACGATGGGGGCATTCAGCCTTGCCCTCGCCGTGCAGGGGATGGCCGCGCCGCACATGGGGCGCATCATCGACCGCGGCGCGGCGCCGCGGGTCATGGCGATCGGTGCTATCGGGGGCCTTGCAGGGCTGGCTGCGCTGACGCAGGTCACGACGCTCTGGCAGTTCTACGCCGTTTGGGCGTGGCTCGGCCTGATGATGGCGGCGACGCTCTACGACGCAGCCTTTTCGATGGTCACGCGAGCGCGCGGCGCGCGGGCGCGGGCGGGCATCACGGCGATCACGCTGGCCGCCGGCTTCGCCTCGACGCTGGCCTATCCGTTGACGGCCACCGTGACGGCGGCCGAGGGGTGGCGCGTGTCGGTCTGGGTGCTGGCCGCGATGGTCCTGGTGATCGTCCTGCCGCTGCATCGCCTCGCCGCCGCCCGGCTCGAGGCCGAGGCACTTGCGCGCGACCCGGCCAGCGTGGCCCCACCACCCGCGACCCGCGCCATGCGGCGCCCCGGGTTCTGGCCCCTCGGGCTCGGCTTCGCGCTGACCGCGCTTGGCGCGGCGATCCTGCTGACAAACCTTCTGCCGCTGATGGCCGCGCTCGGCGTCCCGGAGGGGCTGGCGATCCTTGCCGCTTCGACCATCGGGCCAGCGCAGGTCGCGGGGCGGATCATCCTGACGCTGGCGGGCGCGCGCGCCGCGGCGCGGGCCGTGACGCTCGGCGCGTTTCTCTTCGTGGCGGCGGGTGCTCTGGCGATGGGCGCAGCCAGCGCCCTGCCGGCCCTGACGCTGGTCTTCGCGGTCTCCCTCGGGATCGGCAACGGCGTCATTTCGATCATGCGCCCCGTGGTCATCCGCGAGGTCATGGGCGAGGCAGGCTTCGGCGAAAGCGCGGGCGCAGTCGCGCGGCTGTCGCTCTTCGCCTTCGCCATCGCGCCGGGCCTTGGCGCGGTGCTGGCCGATCTCGCGGGCTACGGTGCCGTCATCGCGCTTTGCGTGGCCGCGCCACTGGTCGGCGCGGCGCTTCTCCGCCGCCTGCCCGCATGACAAAGGGCGGCCCCGAAGGACCGCCCCGCTACTTAGCTCATCGAAATCCGATCAGGCGGTTTCCGCCTCGATCACGTTCGGCTGGGCGCGCGTGATCTCGATCTGGCGCGGCTTCAGCGCCTCGGGTACCTCGCGCACGAGGTCGATGTGCAGCATGCCGTTCTCATGCAGCGCGCCGGTCACGCGCACATGGTCGGCCAGCTGGAATCGCTTCTCGAAGGCGCGCGTGGCGATGCCGCGATGCAGGAACGTCCGCTGCGTCTCGTCCTTGGCCTTGCGTGCGGTCACGACCAGTTCGGTCTCGCGCTGCTCGACGCCAAGCTCGGCCTCGGTGAAGCCGGCAACGGCGATCGAGATGCGATAGGCATCCTCGTCGGTCTTCTCGATGTTGTAGGGCGGGTAAGTGGAGCTTCCCACATCCTGGGTCATCACGCGATCCAGAAGGTCGGCCATCCGGTCGAACCCGACGGTGGCGCGGTAAAGCGGGGAAAGGTCATAGCTACGCATGTGTCATCCTCCTTTGAGCGACAACTGATGTTTGCGGGCCGCCCCAAGTGTGGGCGCGATCCCGATCCATGAAGTGCGACGGCCCAGAACTCCGGCACCGACGCTGACAAGATGTGTGTCGTCGTTTTCGGCCTTTCAAGGCCCTGGATGCAGTCTCAGGGCCGCAGGAACCGCGCACCGATATCGCTTCGGCCACCATCACCGACGGTCAAACGGCGCACGACGGCACCGCCGCTGCGCGACGCGATCCGTGCACTCAGCAACTCCTGCAGATGCGCCTCGACGTCTACGGCAAACGAGGCGGCCACGTCGCCGAGCATACCGGTCGCAGAGACGACGGCGACGACCTCGAGCCCCGATGGGGTCTCGCGCAGAACCGGCGCGCCCGATGAGCCTTCGACGACCCTGCACGACATTGCGATCACCGCGCGCTCGCGCTGCAGGACACGACAGTCTTCCTCGATCGACGCGAAATCATCCCGGTCTCGACCGTAGGATACGATCGTCACGAGATCACGCAGGCCAGGGTCACCCGCCGTGCGTATCGGCCGTATCCGCGGCAAGGCAATCGGGCTGTCGAGCGCAAGCAGCGCCATATCTGCTGCGACGCCATCGAGATCGGGATCAGGTCCGGGGTAGCGATAATCTTCGGGTATCACGCTTGACCTGATGCCGCGTTCGGCCTCGGCGTGCCCATTTCTGAGGCCTGCGCGAAAGGTAAAACGAGTGTCCGCGATCCTGTTGCCACGTTCGTCGAACAGGCAATGCGCAGCCGTCAGGATGAGGTCTGACGCAATCAGGGTTGCCGAGCAATAGCCTCGGTCACTGTCGAGCCTGCCGACAGCCTCGTAACCGCGCGCGACATCCATGGTGACAAGCGGGCGAAGCTCGCCGTTGCTTTCGACCTGTGGCAGCAGCCCCTGCGGGATAGCCACCTGTGGAAGCAGCGCAAGAACAGCGCACATCAGGACCCGATACATCACAACCTCGCAAAACCACGTTCCAAAGGGTGGTCTAGCGCCGCCTTGAGGCAGAAATTTGGCCGTGTAGCGCCCCTTAGCGCAGAATCGGCACCGGCACTTCGCGCTTGCCCGGTGCATCCAGCGCGGGCGGCCGCGGCCCGCCGGTAGCCCAGTCGAGCAGTTCGACCGTGTGGACGATCGGCACCTCGGTGCCCGAGCCGATCTGCATCATGCAACCGATGTTGCCTGCCGCGATGATATCGGGCTTCGTCATCTCCAGCGTCTCGACCTTGCGCGCTTTCAACTCCTTGGAAATCTCGGGCTGCATAAGGTTGTAGGTCCCCGCCGAGCCACAGCAGAGGTGGCTGTCCGCGGGCTCTACCACCTTGTAGCCCGCGCGCTTCAACAGGTCCTTTGGGTAGGTCTTGATCTGCTGGCCATGCTGCAGCGAGCAGGCCGCGTGATAGGCCACCTTCAGGCCCTGCGGCCCGCCCTCGGGCAGGTCCAGCTTCATCAGCACCTCAGAGACATCCATCGCGATCTCGCTGACGGCCTTGGCCTCGGAGGCGAGCGTTTCCGTGCGGAACATGTGACCGTAATCCTTCACGGTCGTGCCGCAGCCCGAGGTATTGATGACGATGGCGTCCAGCCCCTCGCCCGTCATCTCGCGATGCCAGGCGCGGATGTTCTTCGCCGCCGTCGCGTGGCTTTCCCCGGTCTTGCCCATGTGGTGGGTCAGCGCCCCGCAACAGCCCTGCCCTTCGGCGATCACCACGTCACACCCCAGCCGCGTCAGCAGGCGGATGGTGGCGTCGTTGATGTCGGTGTTCAGGGCCCGCTGCGCACAGCCCGTCATGAGGGCCACGCGCATCTTGCGCTGCCCCTCAGCCGGGAAAACCTGCGGATCGTCGTTGCGGCTGACGGGCGGAATGGTCTTCGGAGCCATCTCCAGCATCGCCTTCAGCCGCGCATCGGGCATCAGGAAGGCAAGGGGCCGCCCGATCTTCGCGCCCAGAAGCGCCACCCGGAAGCGCATCGGATAGGGCAGGATCCTCGCCAGCGTCCAACGCAGCACACGCTCGAAGAGCGGGCGTTTGTAGGTCTGTTCGATGTACTCCCGCGCATGATCTACCAGGTGCATGTAATGGACGCCCGACGGGCAGGTCGTCATGCAGGCAAGGCAGCTTAGGCAGCGGTCGATATGTTTGACGGTCTTCTCGTCCGCGGGCCGCCCCTTCTCCAGCATATCTTTTATAAGATAGATGCGCCCCCTTGGGCTATCCAGCTCGTCGCCCAGCACCTGGTAGGTGGGACAGGTCGCCGTGCAGAACCCGCAATGCACGCAGGTGCGCAGAACCTCGTTCGACCGCTGGATCGCGGGGTCCTTCAACTGCTCGGGCGTGAATGTCGTCTGCATGTCAGCGCTTTCAGATTTGTGTCGGGAAGATGAGGCCGAAGAGGGCCGCAAGGCCCAGGTAGACCGCCGTAAAGACGCCGCGGGCGGCCCAGACGCGCTCGAACCGGCCGAGATAGAGGTGATAGAGCATCCCCGCCACCGCTGCCGCGATGAGCCCCGTCGCGATCGCCGCGATCTGGACCGGGGGAAGCCCGGCCACAGGGCCGGTCGCGATGATCGCCACGAAGATGCCGATCACGGCCAGCACCAGCGCCCCTTGCGCCAGCGCCGCACCGCGCTTGCGGTCGGACATCAGGACCAGCCCGCCGAACAGCGCCGCCGACGGCAAGGCGATGGGAATGGCCTGAAGCAACGCCATCCTTATGCGCCCATCAGGCCGGGGTTCAGGATACCCCGTGGGTCGAACTTCTCGCGCAGGCCTTGCGACAGACGGGCAAGCGGCGCGGGCTCCGGCTGGAACGGTGCGATGCGCCGGCGCGTCTCTTCCGACGCCCGGATCAGCGTGGCGTGCCCGGCGTAGGCACCCAGCCGTGCGCGCAGGTCGGTGCCCTCGGGCACCAGCGCCCAGATCAGGCCGCCACCCCAGTCGAACATCACCTCGCCACCAGTGCGCGCCGCGATCTCCGGGCCGTCCGATGGCGTCACCGAGATGCGCCAGACATCCCCGCCCCGTCCCGCGAAGCCGGTGACATCGCGCAAGCCGCGCCAGGTCTCGGCGACCTTGGTGCCGTCCTGCTCGACCGATACCTGCCCGAATGGCGCCATCAGCTCTGCCAGCCGCCCGGCGCGGTAGGCCACGCTGGCCGCGAAGCCCTCGATCCTGAGGACCGTGCGCTCCTCGCGCGGCAGATGCGCGGCCCCTGTCACCTCGAAGGGCGAGCCCAGCGCGGTGGCCATCGCCTCGACGGCCTGCATCGCGCTCAGCCCCTCGATACCGAGCGACGCCGCAGCCTCGGGCGCGGGCAGCACCTTGAAGGCCACTTGGCTCAGCACACCCAAGGTGCCCCAGGACCCTGCCATCAGCTTCACGAGGTCATAGCCGGTGACATTCTTCATCACCCGCCCACCGTTCTTGACGATGGTTCCCGACCCGTCCACGAAGCGCACCCCGATGAGGCTGTCACGCGCCGCGCCCGCCTGGATCCGCCGGGGACCCGAGACGTTGGCGGCCACGACACCGCCGATCGTCGGCTCCCCTTCGGTCCCCAGAAGCGCACGGTGATCCATCGGCTCGAACGGCAGGCGCTGCCCCTCGGCGGCCAGCGCGGCCTCGACCTCGGCCAGGGGCGTGCCGGCCTTGGCGACGATGGTCAGCGCGCCCGGTTCATAAAGCTCGATCCCCGACATGCCCGCGACCGACAGGGCCTCTCCCGCGACCGGGCAGCCCACGGGCCGCGTGCCGCCCCCCACGATCCGCAGGGGACCCGAGGCGCGCGACACGATCTCGCTCAGCTCGGTCTCGGTGGTGGGGCTCAACATCGGCCGCATCCTTCATCTTGGCAGGAAAAACTCTCGGGGAGGGTCCGGGAGGGGCAGACAGCCCCTCTCGGCGGGGGGGCCGGGGGG
>CAZVQL010000097.1:3496-10867 GCA_964629305.1 uncultured Roseicyclus sp. | reverse complement strand
GATCGAGTTCATCCACAAGCAGATCATCGCGCTGCGCGACCAGGGCAAGGCGATCTTGCTGGTGTCAGTGGAGCTGGACGAGATCATGGGCCTGTCCGACCGCATCGCCGTCATGTTCGACGGCAAGCTCATGGGTGAGCGCCTGCCGTCCGAAACCAACGAGAACGAGCTTGGCCTCTTGATGGCCGGCGTCACCGAGGGGGCCGCCTGATGGACAAGATGCCGAAATGGGCCGACATCATCCTGATCCCGCTGATCAGCGTGGTGTTGGCGCTGGTGGTCTCGGGCCTTGTGGTCGCGCTGATCGGGGAAAGCCCGTGGCGCGCGATGCAGGTGATGGTGCAGGGCGCGTTCGGCTCGGCCTATGGCTGGGGCTACACGCTTTACTATGCGACCAACTTCATCTTCACGGGGCTTGCCGTCGCCGTGGCCTTCCATGCGCGTCTCTTCAACATCGGGGGCGAAGGGCAGGCCGCGATTGGCGGGCTTGGCGTCGCGATCATCCTGCTGAACGTGGCCTGGCCGCATTGGACCATCGCGCTTCTGGCTGCGATCATCTTCTCGGCGGCCTTCGGCGCGGCCTGGGCGGCGGTGCCCGCCTATCTTCAGGCCAAACGCGGCAGCCACATCGTGATCACCACGATCATGTTCAACTACATCGCCTCGGCTTTGTTGGTGTACCTGCTGGTCAACGTCTTCCGCGTCGAAGGATCGATGGCGCCAGAAAGCGCGCGCTTCGCCGAGGCGGTGCACCTGCCGAACGCGGCCAGCTTCGCCAGCTTCCTGGGCTTCCGCGGTTCCACGCCGCTCAACTTCGCCTTCTTCATCGCGCTGATCGCCTGCGTCGGTGTGTGGCTCCTGATCTGGAAGACACGGCTCGGCTACGAGATCCGCGCCTTCGGCCATTCGCAGACGGCGGCCGTTTACGCGGGCATCAACCCGACCAAGATCATCATGATCACCATGCTGATTTCGGGCGGGCTGGCCGGCATGATGGCGATCAACGTCGTGATGGGCGAGGCCGAGCGGCTGGTCCTCGACTTCGTCGAAGGCGCGGGGTTCGTGGGCATCGCCGTGGCGCTGATGGGCCGCTCGCACCCGGTGGGCGTGGTGCTGGCCGCGCTGCTCTTCGGCGCGCTCTACCAGGGCGGGGCCGAGTTGCAGTTCGAGATGCCCGCGATCAGCCGCGAGATGGTGGTGGTGATCCAGGCGCTCGTGATCCTATTCACCGGCGCGCTCGACAACATGGTGCGGATGCCCATGGAAAGCCTGTTCCTGTCGCTGAGGCGCCGCCGCGAGGCGGGCCAGGCGCAAAGCCCGGCGGAGTGAGACCATGGATTTCCTGACCGTCCTCCAGATCCTCGACTCGACCGTCCGTCTGGCCACGCCGCTGCTGCTTGCGTGCCTTGCCGGCCTCTGGTCGGAGCGCGCCGGCATCTTCGACATCGGGCTCGAGGGCAAGATGCTGGCCGCGGCCTTCTTCTCGGCAGCCATCGCCTTTACCGCGGGCTCGGTCTGGATCGGCCTTCTGGCCGGGATCGCGGCCTCGATGGTGCTGGCGGCGCTGCACGGGGCCGCCTCGATCACCTTCCGGGGCAACCAGCTGATTTCGGGCGTGGCGATCAACTTCCTCGCCGCGGGTCTTACGGTGGTGATCGCGCAGACCTGGTTCCAGCAAGGCGGGCGCACGCCGCAGCTGCCGTCCGAGGCGCGGTTCGCCAATATCGAACTGCCGGGCGCGGCCACGCGCATCCGAGACATCGCCCAGCAGGGGCCGCTCGGGCAGATCTATTCGGAACTGATCTCGGGCCATTCCATCATCGTCTACGCCGCCCTTCTGATCGTACCGCTGACCTGGTGGGCGCTCTATCGCACACGCTTCGGCCTGCGCCTGCGCGCCGTGGGCGAGAACCCTGCCGCCGTCGACACGGCCGGGATCTCGGTCGTGGGCATGCGCTATGCCGCGGTACTGATCTGTGGCGTGCTCTGCGGGCTGGCAGGCGCCTACCTTGCCACCGCGCTGAACGCGGGCTTCGTCAAGGACATGAGCGCGGGGCGCGGCTTCATCGCGCTGGCAGCGCTGATCTTCGCCAAGTGGCGGCCTTGGTACGCGCTGTCGGCCTGCCTGCTCTTCGGGTTCTTCGACGCGGTCGGCAACCGGTTCCAGAACATCCAGCTGGGCGAGCTTGTGGTGCCCGTGCAGTTCATGCAGGCGCTGCCCTACATCCTCGTCGTCATCGTGCTGGCCGGCCTTGTGGGCAAGGCCATTCCGCCGCGCGCGGGGGGGGAACCCTATGTCAAGGAACGCTGAAGACCTCGCCGCCCTGATCCGCGACCGCGCCGGGGCGGAACCGCCCGCCTACGGCTTTGTCCTCGGGTCGGGGCTGGGGCATATCGCGGACGAGGTCGACGGCGTCGCCATCGACTACACCGACCTGCCGGGCTTTCCCCATGCGGGCGTGTCGGGGCACAACCCCAAGCTCGTGATCGGCGATCTGGAGGGGACGCGCGTCGCCGTATTCGGCGGCCGCGCGCATTACTACGAGAGCGGCCGGGGCGACGCGATGCGCCTGCCGCTGGAGGTGCTGAAGGCACTGGGGGGTGAGCGGCTGATCCTGACGAACGCGGCGGGGTCCATGCATCCCGACCTCGATCCGGGCGACCTGATGCTGCTTTCCGATCACATCAACTTTTCCGGCCTCAATCCGCTGATCGGCGAGCCAACCGATGCCCGCTTCGTGCCGATGACGGACGCCCATGACCCGGGGATGCGCGCCGCACTGAAGTCCGCGGCCGAGGCCGAGGGGATCCGCCTGATGGAGGGTGTCTACGCCTGGTACTCCGGCCCCTCCTTCGAGACGCCCGCAGAAATCCGGGCGATCCGCACGTTGGGCGCCGATGCCGTTGGCATGTCGACGGTTCCGGAAGTGATCCTTGCGCGGTTTCTGGGCCTGAAGGTGGCGGCAATCTCGACCATCACGAACAAGGCCGCGGGCCTGTCGGACGAGCAGATCAGCCACGAACACACCAAGGCAATGGCTCCCTTGGGGGCGGCCAAGCTGGAGCGTATCCTGCGGCGGATGCTGCGCGGCTGACGGCTCAGGCGAAGGCCGCGTCCAGCGCGATCTCGACCATGTCGGAGAAGCTTGACTGCCGGTCTTCGGACGGCAGCGCCTCTCCCGTGATCAGGTGATCCGAGATGGTCAGCACGGCCAAGGCGCGCCGCCCGTATCGTGCGGCCAGCGTGTAAAGCTCGGCCGCCTCCATCTCGACGGCGAGGATGCCGTGGCGCGTCATCTGGTCGTTCAGGTCGGGCCGCTCGTCGTAGAACACGTCCGACGAATAGATGCCGCCCACATGGGTCGGGATACCTTTGTCCGCCGCCGCCGCATGGGCCGCCTGCAGCAGCCCAAAATCCGCGCAGGGTGCATAGTTCAATTCCTTGAACATGCCGCGCGAAGGCGTCGAAAGCGTGGAGGAGGTCATCGCAAGGACGATATCGCGAAGCTTCACCGCTTCCTGCATCGCCCCGGCCGAGCCGATTCGGATCAACGTCTGCGCGCCGTAGTCCCGGATGAGCTCGTTGGCATAGATCGAGAGGCTGGGCATCCCCATGCCGGAACCGTGGATCGTGACGCGATTGCCGCGCCACGTGCCGGTAAAGCCGAGCATCCCCCGCACTTCGTTCACGCAAACGGGGTTTTCGAGAAATGTCTCGGCCGCCCATTTCGCGCGAAGGGGATCGCCCGGCATGAGGACCGTCTCGGCGATCTCCCCCGGCTTCGCACCGATGTGAACGGTCATGGCCTCAGATGGCCATGGACTCGAGCGATTTGCCCGCCGCCAGCGCGTCCTTGACCCAGTTGGGCTGACGACCGCGACCGGTCCAGGTCTGGGTGGGATCCGCTGGGTTCGCGTATTTCGCCACACCCTTCGACCCGGATTTCACCGGAGCCTTGCCGCCCAACAATTCCTCGAGCGTGAAACCGTGTTCCTTCGCCGTTGCGCGCACGGCCGCCAGCGCATCGGCCTTACGCTTCTTCTCATACCCCTTAATCGCGGCTTCCACTTCTTTCTGATAAGCCTGCAATTCATCCAGGCTCATTTTTTCAATGGCTTTTGCCATAATGCATTTGTCCTTTTGTCGCTTCCAACTTTGCATTGCCGGAAATTCCATACAAACGCAAGAGCGACTCCAAGGGCGCACATTCACGAAAACCAAAAGGGATGCTATTCGGCGGCGATCGGCTGCTCGTCGGCCAGCGCAACAATATCCATCATGATACGATTCAATTCGAAATCCTTTGGCGTATAGACACGTGCAACGCCGAAGGACCTCAGTTTCGAAGCGTCCTCATCCGGTATGATTCCACCTACGACAACCGGTATATCCCCCATTCCCGCCTCGCGCAGGCGGCACATCACGTCTTCGATCAAGGGAACATGGCTGCCCGAAAGGATCGACAGGCCGATGACATGGGCGTCCTCTGCTTTCGCGGCGGCCACGATTTCCTCGGGCGTCAGGCGAATACCTTCGTAGGAGATATCCATCCCACAATCCCGGGCGCGAAATGCGATCTGTTCAGCCCCATTCGAATGACCGTCGAGCCCAGGCTTTCCAACAAGGAACTTCAGCCGTCGCCCAAGGCGATCGCTGACAGCATCCACCGAGGCGCGGATATCCTCCAGCCCTTCCGTCTTGTTCGACACGGATTTCGACACGCCCGTCGGGCCACGGTATTCGCCATGGACCGCGCGCATGACGCCCGCCCATTCGCCCGTGGTAACACCGGCCTTTGCCGCCGCGATGGAGGCCGGCATGACGTTCCGCCCCTCGGCCGCCGCGGCGCGCAGATCCGCCAGCGCGGCCTTGACCGCGCCCTCGTCCCGCTCTGCCCGCCAGGCCTCGAGCCGAGCGATCTGGTCCTGCTCAACGGCGGGGTCGACAACCATGATCCCGCCATCCTCGCCCATCAACGGCGACGGTTCCGAGGCGGTGTATTTGTTCACGCCGACTACGACGGTTTCGCCCCGCTCGATGCGGTTCACTCGATCTGCGTTGGATTCGACCAGCCGCGATTTCATGTAGTCGATCGCGGCGATGGCCCCACCCATGGAGTCGAGGTTCGCCAATTCCGCCCGCGCACCCTCTTTCAATTCCTCGACCTTGGCGTCGACGACCGGGTTCCCGTCGAAAAGATCGCCGTATTCCAGAAGGTCCGTCTCGAAAGCCATGATCTGCTGCATGCGCATCGACCATTGCTGGTCCCACGGTCGCGGCAGGCCCAGCGCCTCGTTCCAGGCGGGCAATTGCACCGCCCGCGCCCGCGCCTTTTTCGAAAGCGTCACCGCCAGCATCTCGATCAGGATGCGGTAGACGTTGTTTTCCGGCTGCTGCTCGGTCAGGCCGAGCGAATTGACCTGCACCCCGTAGCGGAAGCGGCGGTATTTCGGATCGGTGACGCCATAGCGGGTTTCGCAGATCTCGTCCCACAAATCGACGAAAGCGCGCATCTTGCACATCTCGGTGACAAAGCGGATGCCCGCGTTCACGAAAAAGGAAATGCGCCCGACAAGAACCGGGAAATCCTTTTCCGGCACGCGCGGGCGCAATTCGTCCAGCACGGCAATCGCTGTGGCAAGCGCAAAGGCCAGTTCCTGCTCGGGCGTCGCGCCGGCCTCTTGCAGATGATAGGAACACACGTTCATCGGGTTCCATTTCGGGACGTTGGAATAGCAATATTCCGCGACATCCGCGATCATCTTCAGGCTGGGCTTCGGCGGGCAGATGTAGGTGCCGCGGCTCAGGTATTCCTTCATCAGGTCGTTCTGGACCGTGCCCTGCAGCAGCGACACATCCGCCCCCTGCTCCTCGGCCACCGCGATATAGAGCGACAGAAGCCACGGCGCGGTGGCATTGATCGTCATCGAGGTGTTCATCTGCTCCAGCGGGATCTCCTCGAAGAGCGTGCGCATGTCGCCGAGGTGGCTGACCGGCACGCCGACCTTGCCCACCTCGCCCCGCGCCAGAACATGGTCGCTGTCGTAGCCAGTCTGCGTCGGCAGGTCGAAGGCGACCGACAGGCCGGTCTGCCCCTTGGCGAGGTTCCCGCGATAAAGCGCGTTGGACGCCTTGGCCGTCGAATGCCCTGCGTAGGTGCGGATGAGCCAGGGTTTGTCACGCGTGGGGGCGGTCATGGGCAGGCTCCTTCAGGGCAGATGCGCCGGCATCTTGGCAACTTTATTCCGTTCAATGGGGTATATGGACAATATTGTGTCTTTGTCAATTCGCTGCGCCGCGGCAAAAGCAGACTCTCCGGCACCCGCATGTCACGTCTTTCGAAAGGTCATGACAAGGCCGCGGTCCTCGGCATGATCATGGTCCGCACCTTCATAGATCGGGATGTCGAAAAACCGTAGCGGCGTGATCCGCCCTTCCGCCTGCAACCCCGCCAGCGCCGAGCCAAAGCCCATCTGGTCGAACACGTCCGGTTTCGTCCCGCAGACGAAAAGCGCGCCATCGGCCGCCACGCGCAAGAGCTCGGGCAGGGCACCGGCCCCGACATGTCCGTGCGTGAAGGTGCCAGCCGAGATCACGCCGGCATAAGTGCCGTCAGGCAGTGGTAGTTTGCCCGTCAGATCGGCCTCGATCGTCGCGCGGTACAGCCCCTTCCGCGCCGCGACGGCTAGCATCTCGGGCGAGATGTCCAATGCGTCAGCCGCCAGCCCGCCGAGGTGCGCGGCCACAAGTCCCGTGCCAGCGCCCACGTCCAGCGCCGGGGCGTCCGCGCCCAGCTCGCGGTAGATCCGGGCTACCTCGCGCGGGGCGACATAGCCGTAGGCGGTGCCGAACCCGTCATCGTAGGTGTCGGCCCAATCGGCATAGAGCTTTCGGGCCCCCTCGGGCCCGTCGATGGCATAGGCGGTCTCGAGGTCGGTCTCGGGCATTGCACGCTCCTGCAGGAAAGGACGGGCGGATGGTCCCGCCCGGGCGCCCCGGCTGTCAACCCGGCACCGCCTTCCCTCTGGCCTCCGGTCATGCGCCGGTCTAGCCTCCGGCCATGGCGCGTTACCTCCTCATCCGGGCGTTATCCCTTGGCCTCAGCCTCGTGGTGGCGAGCGTGGTGATCTTCGCGCTGATCGAGGTCATCCCAGGCGATCCGGCGGCCTTCATGATGGGCCTGAACGCGACCGAAGAGAACCTCGCGGCGCTGAGGTCAGAGCTTGGCCTCGACGGCTCGGCGCTCGACCGCTACCTCGGCTGGATCACCGGCATGCTGACGGGCGATTTCGGCATCTCATACACCTACCGCGTGCCGGTGGCCGAGCTGGTGCTCGACCGGCTCTGGGTGTCGCTGCCGCTCGCCGTCT
>CAZVQL010000097.1:0-3486 GCA_964629305.1 uncultured Roseicyclus sp. | reverse complement strand
CATCGCGTTCCCCATCGGCATCCTCGCCGCCGCAACGCGCGGGACGGCCACCGACTACGGC
Organism: uncultured Roseicyclus sp.; assembly: GCA_964629305.1. Taxonomy (GTDB): domain Bacteria; phylum Pseudomonadota; class Alphaproteobacteria; order Rhodobacterales; family Rhodobacteraceae; genus Roseicyclus. Next base: position 3,425 of record CAZVQL010000097.1, on the reverse strand, counting down.
ATCATGGGGGCGACGCAACTGGGCATCGCCATCCCGAATTTCTGGTTCGCGATGCTGCTCGTGCTCTTCTTCGCCGTCACGTTGCGCTGGTTCTCGGCGGGCGGCTTTCCCGGCTGGGACGACCCGCTCGCCGCGCTCAAGGCGCTGACGCTTCCAGCCGTGGCACTGGCCCTGCCGCAAGCCTCGATCCTTGCCCGCGTCATGCGCTCGGCGCTGATCGACACGCTTGACCAGGATTACATCCGCACCGCGCGCGCCAAGGGGCTGAGCCGCGGCCAGGCCATCCGCCGCCACGCGCTCAGGAACGCCCTTATCCCCGTGCTGACCATCATCGGGCTGCAATTCTCGTTCCTTATCGCAGGCGCGATCATCATCGAGAACGTCTTTTTCCTGCCCGGCCTGGGGCGGCTGATCTTCCAGGGGATCACCCAGCGTGACCTGATCGTGGTGGAATCGGTCACCATGCTACTGGTCTTCGCCGTGATCCTTGTCACGTTCCTCGTCGATCTGGCCTATGCGTTGGTCGACCCGAGGCTGCGCCGCAGATGACCCGGCTTCCCCCTGCCCTCCTGATCGGTGGCGCGCTCTCGGGCCTGTTCCTGATCGTGGCGCTCGTCTCGCTCTTCTGGATTCCGCACCCGATCACGGGCGTCTCCATCTCCACGCGGCTGCAACCGCCCTCGGGCGCGCATTGGCTCGGCACCGATCAGCTGGGTCGCGACCTCCTGTCGATGCTGATGGTGGGCGCGCAGACCTCGATCGCGGTGGCGCTGATCGCGGTGGGCATCGGCGTTGCGCTCGGCGTGCCGCTGGGTCTTGCCGCCGCCGCGAACCGGGGCAGCCTCCTTGACGAGGTCATCATGCGCGGCAACGACCTGATCTTCGCCTTCCCCAGCCTTGTCATCGCCATCCTGATCACCGCGCGCTACGGGCCGTCGGCCACCAATGCGATCCTCGCCATCGGCATCTTCAACATCCCCGTCTTCGCCCGCGTGGCCCGCGGCGGGGCCCTGCCGCTCTGGACACTCGATTACATCCTTGCCGCCCGCACCGCCGGCAAAGGCAAGCTGCGCATCAGCGCCGAACACATCCTGCCCAATATCGCCAACCTGCTGATCGTACAGGCGACGATCCAGTTTTCCCTCGGCATCCTTGCCGAAGCGGCGTTGTCCTATGTCGGCCTCGGCGCACAGCCCCCCACGCCCAGCTGGGGCCGGATGCTGGCCGAGGCGCAGACGATGATCTACACCCACCCGATGCTCGCCGTTCTGCCGGGCCTTGCCATCGTCCTGATGGTGCTGGGGCTGAACCTGATGGGCGACGGGTTGCGCGACGCGCTCGACCCGCGGCTGAGGCGGGGGCGCAGATGATCGCGCTCGACCGCCTGTCGCTCGCCATCCACGGCACCCCCATCCTGCGCGATGTCACGCTCGAGATCGCGCAGGGCGAGATCTTCGGCCTTGTCGGCGAAAGCGGCTCGGGCAAGTCGATGACCGCGCTCGCGCTGATGGGCCTTTTGCCGCGCGGCGCGCGCACGACAGGTGCCGCGCGGCTGGACGGAATCGACCTGCTCACCCTGTCGGAAGCCCAGCTCTGTCGCCTGCGAGGCAACGACATCGCCATGATCTTCCAGGAACCGATGACGGCTTTGAACCCCGTGCAGACCATCGGCGACCAGGTGGCTGAGACACTGACGATCCATGGCAAGGCCAAGGGCCCCGAGGCGCGCCGCATCGCCCGCGACCGGCTCGACCGTGTCGGCCTTTCGCATATCGCGCTCGACCGCTACCCCCATGAACTCAGCGGCGGCCAACGCCAGCGCGTCTGCATCGCGGCCGCCATCGCGCTGCACCCGCGCCTGTTGATCGCGGACGAACCGACCACCGCGCTCGACGTGACGACACAGGCGCAGATCCTCGACCTGCTCAAGGATCTCGTCGCCGAAGAGGGCATGTCGCTTCTCCTCATCACCCATGACCTTGCCGTGGTGGCCGACATGGCCGCCCGCATCGCGGTGATGAAACAGGGCGAGATCGTGGAGACCGGCCCGACTGCGCAGGTCCTCGCCGAACGCAAGCACCCCTACACCCGCGCGCTTTTCGCGGCCTCCGCGCACGCGCCCAATCGTGCCGCCCTCCGAGCGCCCGAGCCGCTGCTCGCCGTCGACAACGTACTCCGCAGCTACCCCGGCCCGCGGCGGGGCTTCCGCCGAGGCCCACCTATCGAGGCCGTCCGCAGCGTCAGCTTCCAGCTTCACAAGGGCGAAAGCCTCGGCCTCGTGGGCGAGAGCGGCTGCGGCAAGTCCACGCTGACCCGCGCCATCCTCGGCCTCGACCCCATCCAGGGCGGCGATATCCGCCTCTTCGGGCGCTCCATCGTGCCGGTGATGCCGCCCGACCTGCGCGCCGGAATACAGGTGGTGTTCCAGGACCCCTACGGCAGCTTCAACCCCCGCTGGCGCATCGACCGCCTGATCGCCGAACCCTTCCATCTTCTGCCCGACGCGCCGCGGGGCGAGGATCGCCGCGCCCGCGTGGCCGAGGCGCTCAGCGCCGTCCACCTCTCGCCCGATGACATGCAGAAATACCCGCACGAGTTCTCGGGCGGCCAGCGCCAGCGCATCGCCATCGCCCGCGCGTTGATCACCCGGCCGAAAATCCTCGTCCTGGACGAGGCCGTCTCGGCCCTCGACGTGTCGGTCCGCGCCCGCATCCTCGACCTGCTTGCGGAACTTCAGGCCGAATTCGGCCTCTCCTACCTCTTCATCTCCCACGACCTGACCGTGGTCCGCGCCATCACGGACCGCGTTCTGGTGATGCAGGCGGGCGAGATCGTGGAAGAGGGCCCGACCGACGCCGTCTTCGATGCCCCCGAACACCGCTATACCCGCCAACTCCTCGCCGCCGCGCCGCGGCTTCCCGACCTGACGGAGCTTCCCGCATGACACCCTGGTTCGATCCCTCCCACATCTTCATCGGTGGCGCTTGGCAGCCCTGCGCGTCGGGCGAGACGCTGCCCGTCATCGACCCCTCCACGGGGCAGGAGGTCGAGCGCATCGCCCGCGGCGGGGCTGCAGACATCGACGCCGCCGTCACCGCCGCCGAGACCGCCCTTGAAGGCGACTGGGGCGCAATGCCCGCCTTCGAGCGCGGCCGCATCCTCGCCCGGCTCGGCCAGCTTGTCCTCGACCACATCGACCAACTGGCCGAAATGGAGGCGACGGACGTCGGCAAGCCGCTGACCCAAGCCCGGAACGATGTCATTGCGCTGGCGCGCTATTGCGAGTTCTACGCCGGCGCCGCCGACAAGCTGATGGGCGAGACGATCCCCTTCCAGCCCGGCTTCACCGTCTACACGCTCCGCGAACCCCATGGTGTCACCGGCCATATCGTGCCGTGGAATTACCCGATGCAGATCATCGGGCG
>CAZVQL010000096.1:0-10895 GCA_964629305.1 uncultured Roseicyclus sp. | reverse complement strand
TCAAGGCGGTGACCAGAGGCGGCGGCCTTGCTCCATGCGGGCCGTCGTGATCGTCAGGCCCTCTTCCAGCGGCTCCAGCGACAAGGCGCCGGTGGTGGCCAAGAGCGGGCCGTCGATCACGACGCAGGGCCGTGTCAAAGCCACCCGGACCGGTCCCGCTGACATCAGGCTTGCGCGCAACTCGTTGGACGCGTTGCGCAAAGCGCCCTCGGGGGCCTCTTCCGACAGGATGACAAGGTCATGGCGGGCGCAGGCGCTGCCTGCCTCCTCCACCGCGCGGCGTCCGGAGCCGTGCCAGACGGTGAGCGTGCCCAGATCGGCACGCGCGCCCTGCCCCGCGGCCTGCCAGACGGGGCGCGCCGCCGCCACCGCCTGATCGGCGGCATCGCCGTCGTTCTCCAGCCAGATGCCCGCGACGAACCCCTCACCCCGGTCCCGGCTGAGGCCGCGCGCGCCGTCTTGCCAGGCGCCGACGAGGCGGCCGCCCTCGGAGACCAGAAGCGTGGGGCGTTCGGCGGTCGTCCAGGTCAGGAGCGTGGCGAGAAGCGGCAGGACCCCGACCCAGCGCGCGCGCCCCTGCCAGAGCAGGACGACAAGCCCCGACAGCGCGACCACGCCCAGCGTCCAGCCCGGTGGCGTCGCCACCTGTTCGACTGCGCCCGGCAGGGCCGAGATGCGGGCGGCGACGCCGAGGATCCAGTCCAGCCCCCATTCCATCACCTGCCAGACCGGCGCCGACAGGCCGAGGGGCCACAGGATCAGCGCCAGCACCGCGCCGGGGATGATGACGCTTCCCATGACCGGCACGGTCAGAAGGTTCGCGGCCAATCCGTAGACCGCGATCTGGTTGAACTGTGCCGCGGCGAAGGGTGCTGTCGCGGCCCCCGCGACGGCGGACGAGACCACCAGCGCGAAGACCCCGCGCGCCCATTTCGGCCATCCCTGCAGCCATGTCGCGCCGCGCAGCGCCCCGAAGGCGCCGACGAGCGCGGCGGTTGCCGCGAAGGACATCTGGAAACCGGGCGACATCAGCGTCTCGGGCCGGTGCAGAAGCACGATGATCGCGGCGATGGCGACCGAGCGCAGGGTGATTGCGCGCCGGTCCAAAAGGACAGCCGTGAACATCACCGCGACCTGGATGAAGGCGCGTTCTGTCGCCACGTTTCCCCCCGACAGCGCGAGGTAGAAGGCCCCCGCAGCAAGGGCCACGACGGCGGCCCATTTGCGGATCGGGTAGCGCAGGGCAAGTGCCGGGATCAGCGCGAGAATGGCGCGGAGGGCGGTGTAGACGAACCCTGTCAGCAACCCCATGTGCAGGCCGGAGATTGCCAGCAGATGCGCGATGTTGGCGTCCCGCATCGCCTCGATCGGGCCGGCCTCGAGCCCTGAGCGGTCGCCGGTCAGCACCGCGGCGGCAAAGGCGCCCGCCTGCCCCTCGATCCGCTCTTGTATCGCCGCCGACATCCGCATGCGCAGGTGAAAGAGCCGCGCGTCACCGGGGCCGCGCTCTTCCAGCAGGACGAGCGGCGTCCGGGAATAGCCCACGCCGCCCAGCGACAGGAAATGCGCGTGGCGCTGGAAGTCGAAACCGCCGGGTTCCGCCGGTCCGGCGGGCGCAGACAGGTGGCCCGTCAGCATCACCAACGCGCCCGGTTCAGGCTCCGCCCCCGGCCAGTCGCCATGGAGCGAGACGCGCACGCGCCACGGTGTGCGGGCGGGGTCCAGATCGTCCAGCCGCACCTCGGCCAGTGTCAGCCGCGGCACGTCCGAGGCCGAACGGTCGATCGCGACCACCCTTCCCTCAATTGGGCCGTAGTAGCGGAAGTCGAGCACCGGCCCCGTGGCCTGGTGCGCCCGCAGCCCCGCGGCCAGAACGCCGACGGCCACCAATGCGGCGGCAACGCCGAGCGGGCCGAGCAGCTCGCGCCAGCGCAGCGCGATCGCGACGCCGAAGGCCATGACCGCGGCGGCCGCGGCATAGCCGAACACCCCCGGCTCCACCGGCAACGAGAAGTAAAGCGCCACGCCAAGCCCAAGCATCACCGCCGACCACGGCATCAGCGCCCCGCGCTGCCCCTGCTGCACGGCGTTGAGCCAGCCCGGCCAAGCGCCGGGCGCGAAGCGGGTCAAATGGCCCACGTCGCCGGAATAGCTCTCGTCGGCCACGTCCTTGTCAGCGCCCTCCGTGATGCGGTAACGAGCGCGCAGTCTTGCCCAGACATGGTTTCCAACTTGTTAACGCGCCGCCGGACCGACACCTGGCGCGGAAGGGATCAAATGGCCGATACCTCGCAGATCGTCACCCGCATCGCCCCCTCGCCCACCGGCACGATGCATATCGGCACGGCGCGCACGGCGCTGTTCAACTGGCTTTACGCCCGCGGGCGGGGCGGCAAGTTCCTTCTCCGGATCGAGGATACCGACCGCGCGCGCTCGACGCCCGAGGCGACGCAGGCGATCCTAGACGGGATGACCTGGCTCGGCCTCGACTGGGACGGCGAGGCGGTCAGCCAGTTCGAGCGCGTGCCGCGCCACGCCGAGGTCGCCCACCAGATGCTGGCCGAAGGCACGGCCTACAAGTGCTTCGCCACGCAGGACGAGATCGAAGCCTTCCGCGAGGCTGCGCGAGCCGAGGGCCGCTCGACCCTCTATCTCAGCCCCTGGCGCGATATGCCCGATGTCGAGCACCCCGACCTGCCCTTCGTCGTCCGGCTGAAGGCTCCGCGCACAGGCGAGACGGTGATCGAGGATGCGGTGCAAGGCACCGTTACCTTCCGCAACGATCAGCTCGACGACATGGTCCTGCTGCGATCTGACGGGACGCCCACCTACATGCTGGCCGTGGTGGTCGATGACCACGACATGGGCGTGACGCACGCGATCCGCGGCGACGACCACCTGAACAACGCCGCGCGGCAGGCGCAGATCTACCGGGCGATGGGCTGGGCTGAACCCGTTTGGGCGCATATCCCGCTGATCCACGGGCCGGACGGCAAGAAGCTGTCGAAACGCCACGGCGCGACGGGCGTTATGGAATATGCCGAGATGGGCGTTCCGCCGGCCGCGATGCGCAACTACCTGGCCCGCCTCGGCTGGAGCCACGGCGATGACGAGCTCTTCACCGACGCGCAGGCGCTGGAGTGGTTCGACCTGAAGGGCATCGGCCGCTCGCCCGCCCGGCTCGACATGAAAAAGCTGGAGTCGGTCGCAGGCTGGCACATCGCCCGTATGGAGGATCCCGAGCTGATGGCCGAGATCGCGCGATACCTGGCCCTGACTGGCCAGCCGGCCCTTTCGCAGGCGCAGCATGATCTCATGTCGGCTGCGATGTATTGCCTCAAGGATCGCGCGAAATCCCTGCCCGATCTGCTGGAAAAAGCCCAGTTTGCACTGGCTTCCCGGCCCATCGAGCCCGACGAGAAGGCCGCCGCCCAGCTCGACCCGGTATCCCGTGGTATACTGAGTGAATTGACTGCGCATCTGCAGAATGCTAGCTGGACGCGCGACACGCTGGAGGCGACGCTGACCCAGGCCGCAGAAGCCCACGGGTTGAAATTCGGCAAGCTGGCAGGGCCCCTCAGGGCCGCGCTCGCAGGCCGCAGCGCGACCCCGAGTGTCTTCGACATGATGCTCGTCATCGGCCGGGACGAAACCATCGCCCGCCTGACGGACGCCGCCTCCCGCGACGGCTGAACAGGGGGGGTGGCCCGAGAAACGCGGGGCCCTCCTTGATGTCGGCCCCGACTGATCCCGCAGGCGGCGCCAGGACCGGCGCACCGCGCGGCCACGTTGAAGAAGGGACGACCATGGCTGAGACGACCAGAACCGCCACCTTGACGATCGACGGGCAAAGCTACGAGCTGCCCATGCATTCGCCCTCCGCCGGGCCGGATGTGATCGACATCACAAAGCTTTACGCGCAGGCGGGCGTCTTCACCCACGATCCGGGGTTCACCTCGACCTCGGCCTGCGAAAGCACGATCACCTATATCGACGGCATCAAGGGTGAGCTTCTGCACCGCGGTTACCCGATCGACCAGCTGGCCGAGAAATCCCATTTCCTCGAGGTCTGCTACCTGCTGCTCTACGGGGAACTGCCGTCCGCCGCCGAGCTCGAAACCTTCGAGACGACGATCACCCATCACACCATGATCCACGAGCAGATGGGCAACTTCTTCCGCGGCTTCCGCCGGGATGCCCATCCGATGGCGGTCATGGTCGGCACGGTCGGCGCGATGTCGGCCTTCTACCACGACAGCACCGATATCAACGACGAACGCCAGCGCGAGATCGCGTCCCACCGCCTGATCGCCAAGATGCCCACGATCGCGGCCTGGGCCTATAAATACACGATCGGCCAGCCCTTCGTGTATCCGCGCAACGACCTGGACTACGCGTCGAACTTCCTGCGCATGTGCTTTGCCGTGCCCTGCGAGGAATACGTGGTCGACCCGATCCTGAGCCGCGCGATGGACAGGATCTTCACACTGCACGCCGATCACGAGCAGAACGCCTCGACCTCGACGGTGCGGCTGGCCTCGTCCTCGGGCGCCAACCCCTTCGCCTGCATCGCCGCCGGCATCGCCTGCCTCTGGGGCCCGGCCCATGGCGGCGCCAACCAGGCCTGCCTCGAGATGCTGAAAGAGATCGGCTCGGTCGACCGCATCCCCGAATACATCGCGCGTGCCAAGGACAAGGATGACCCGTTCCGCCTGATGGGCTTCGGTCACCGCGTCTACAAGAACTTCGACCCGCGCGCGAAGGTGATGAAGCAATCCGCCGACGAGGTGCTCGAGCTGATGGGGGTCGAGAACAACCCCCTGCTCCAGGTCGCCAAGGAGCTGGAGCGCATCGCGCTGGAAGACAGCTACTTCGCCGACAAGAAGCTGTTCCCGAACGTCGATTTCTACTCTGGCATCATCCTCGAGGCGATGGGCTTCCCCACCTCGATGTTCACGCCGATCTTCGCCGTGTCGCGGACAGTGGGCTGGATTTCCCAGTGGAAGGAACAGCTGGCCGACCCCGCCATGAAGATCGGCCGCCCGCGCCAGCTCTACATGGGCGAAACCATGCGCGACTACGTCGAGATTGAGGACCGCTGAGGCCACTCTCCGCGCAAGATACCAAAAGGCCGCCCCTTCACCGGGCGGCCTTTTGCAGTCCCCCTTCTCCGGTTCGAAAATATGCCCGCCTGAGGCATTGAAGTCTCGGGCGCGACGGTGAAACCTCGCAGCGCGAACAGGAGGTGGCACGCCATGACCCGCAAGATCATCATCGACACCGACCCGGGACAGGACGACGCCGTCGCGATCCTGCTGGCGCTCGCCTCCCCCGAGGAGATCGAGGTGCTTGGCATCACGGCTGTCGCCGGCAACGTGCCCCTGCCCCTCACCCAGCGAAACGCGCGCATCGTCTGCGAACTGGCAGGCCGGCGCGACATCCACGTCTTTGCAGGCTGCGACAGGCCGCTGGCCCACACGCTGGTGACCGCCGAGCATGTCCACGGCAAGACCGGCCTCGACGGCATCGCGCTGCCCGAGCCGACGATGCCCTTGCAGGACACCCACGCCGTCGAGTTCATCATCGAAATACTCAGGCAGGAGCCGCCCGGCACCGTCACCCTCTGCCCGCTCGGCCCCCTCACGAACATCGCCACCGCCTTCAACACCGCGCCCGACATCGTGGGCCGCGTGCAGGAGATCGTGCTGATGGGCGGTGCCTATTTCGAGGTGGGCAACATCACGCCGGCCGCTGAATTCAACATTTATGTCGATCCGGAAGCCGCTGATATCGTGTTCAAATCCGGCGTGCCGCTCACGGTGATGCCGCTCGACGTGACCCACAAGGTCCTGACCACGCGCCCGAGGATCGAGGCGATCCGCGACCTCGGCACCGAGGTGGGCCACGCGGTCGCCGCCTGGACCGATTTCTTCGAACGCTTCGACATGGAGAAATACGGCCACGACGGCGCGCCGCTGCATGACCCCTGTGTGACCGCCTACCTGATCCGTCCCGGCCTCTTCTCCGGGCGGCAGATCAACGTCGAGATCGAGACCGGCTCGCCCCTTACCCGGGGCATGACGGTCGCGGACTGGTGGGGGATCACCGACCGCCCGAAGAACGCGATGTTCATGGGCGACGTGGATGCACAGGGGTTCTACGACCTGTTGACCGGGCGGCTGGCGCGGCTCTGAGCATCGACTTTGCACGAGGGGATTTCACACGCCCCGCACAGTGCCTATCTCGGATGGGAAAGGACTAACCCATGACCGCGCAATTTCCCTTCGACAACAGCTATGCCCGCCTGCCCGACCGTTTCTTCACGCGGCAGGCCCCGGCCCCGGTCGAGAAGCCCGCGCTCATCGCACTGAACCGCCCGCTGGCCGAGCGCCTTGGCCTGACGCTGCCCGAAGATGAGGCCGAAATCGCCCGCATCTTCGCCGGAAACGCCCTGCCCGATGGGGCCGAACCGCTGGCTCAGGTCTATGCCGGCCACCAGTTCGGCGGCTGGGTGCCGCAACTGGGCGACGGGCGCGCGATCCTGCTCGGCGAGGTGGTAGCGCCTGACGGCGCACGCTTCGACATCCAGCTGAAGGGCGCGGGCCGCACCCCCTATTCCCGCATGGGCGACGGCAAGGCATGGCTCGGCCCCGTCCTGCGCGAATACATCGTGTCCGAGGCGATGGCCGCCATGGGCGTGCCAACCACGCGCGCGCTCGCCGCCGTCACGACCGGCGAGATCGTCCTGCGCGAGGCGGTGATGCCCGGCGCGGTCCTGACCCGCGTCGCGGCTTCGCACATCCGCGTCGGCACGTTCCAGTATTTTGCCGCACGCCGCGACACCGACGCGCTGCAGGCGCTCACCGACCACGTCATCGCCCGACACTACCCCGGCGCGACGGGTCCCGAGGGCCTGCTGGACGCCGTCATCGGCGCGCAGGCGCGGCTCGTCGCGCAATGGATGGGCCTGGGCTTCATCCACGGCGTTATGAACACCGACAACATGACCCTCTCGGGCGAGACGATCGACTACGGCCCCTGCGCCTTCATGGACGCCTACCACCCTGACACGGTCTTCTCGTCGATTGACCAGTTCGGGCGCTATGCCTATGCCAACCAGCCCCAGGTCGCGGTCTGGAACCTTGCGCAGCTCGCCACGGCCCTCCTGCCGCTCCTGCCCGACCGCGACGCGGGGATCGAGCGCTTCACCGAACTGGTGAACGGCTTCTCCGACCGCTTCGACGACGAGTGGCACGCCGTCCTGCGCGCCAAGCTGGGGCTCGACACGGAACAAGACGATGACGCCACCCTCGCCTTCGACCTGCTCGAGCGCATGGCGCAGAACAGCGCCGATTTCACCCGCACCTTCCGCGCCCTCTCCGGCCCCGACCCGCAGGCCGCGCGCGACGAGCTGATCGACCCCACGGCGCTGGACCCATGGCTCGACCGCTGGCAGGCCCGCCTTGCGTCTGAGGCGCGCGAAGACGCCGCCCGCATCGCCGCCATGCAGGCCACGAACCCCGCCCGCATCCCGCGCAACCACCGCGTGGAAGAGGCGATCACGGCGGGCGTCGCGGGCGACTTCACCCCCTTCGAGACGCTGATGAAGGCCCTCGCCCACCCCTTCGCCGACGACCCGGACCTTACCGCCTATGAGGCCCCGCCGACCAACGAAGAGCGCGTCCTTCGCACGTTCTGCGGGACCTGAGCCCTTCATCTTTCCAAAAATACGCACATCCCGACGGCGCCACTCGCGCGCCGTCTGCATGCCGGGTGCAGCGCAGGCCAAGGGCCCGCGCCGCGTCAGCGGCGCGCCCGGGGCGACGCCGAAGGCGGCGCAACCCCTTGTCAGCCCCGCGCAGGCCGGTTGATCAGGATCAGACCCGCCGCCACCAGCACCAGGGCCGCGATGATCTCCCAGCCCACCTGCTCACCCAGCAAGCTCCAGCCCAAAAGCACGCCGAAGACCGGCGACAGGAAACTGAACGCCGCGACCGAAGCGGCGGGGTAGATCGACAGAAGCCAGAGCCAGAACAGGAACCCCGCCGAGACGATCACTACGATCTGGAACCCCAAAGCGCCCCAGTGGATCAGCTCCGGCCCCCGCAAGAGCGGCCCGAAAAGCGGGGCGGCCAGCAACAAAAGCGGCGCCGAGACCGCCAGTTGCCACAGAAGCTGCACCTCGGGCCTGACCGTCCTGAGCCGCGAGGCCTTGGCCAGCAGCGCGATCCCGGCCCAGGTGAGGGCCGCCGCCAAGGCGCAAAGATCCCCCACGAGCGAGGCCTCGCCCCCCGCCCCGTCGCGCCGCGTGATCGCCAGCACCACGCCGGCAAACGCGAGGGCCAGCCCCGCGCCCTTCACCCGCGTGATCCGCTCGCCGGGGATCAGCACATGGCCCAGGAGCGCCAGCCAGACCGGCATGGAATAGAAGATGATCGAGGTCCGCGTGACCGTCGTCAGATCGAGGGCCACGAAAAGGCAGACGAATTCCACCGCGAAACAGGCCCCCATCGCAAGCCCCGCAGGCAGGGTTCCCGGCGCGATCTCGACCGCGATGCCGCGCGCCTTCATCCACAAGAAGATGCAGATCGCGCCCCCGGCGGACCGAAGGGCCGCGAAGAAGACGGGCTGCAGCCCCTCGTTGCCGACGGCGATCACCACCTGGTTGAATGCCAGAAGGGCTGCGAAAACGGTCAGCCCCGCAGCGCCGAAGGCGTCGATCCGGTCTCTCTGCGGCATGGCTTGCGTCCCTTCCCCCGGCCCGCCTCCGGTCTCCCGCCCGGGGCCGGGCAAGTCAAGGCGAAGCCTTTTCTCGGGGCCCCAAATCCCCTAAACCTGCCCCCCACGAGACCTGCGCCGGGGGCCGCCCATGACCGACACGATCGAGGCACGCTGCGAGGCCAAGGGCCTTCGGATGACCGAACAGCGCCGCGTCATCGCGCAGGTGCTGGAAACCTCCGACGACCACCCCGATGTCGAAGAGCTCTACGCCCGCGCCTCGGCCCGCGATCCGCGCATCTCGATCGCCACGATCTATCGCACCGTCAAGCTCTTCGAGGAATCGGGCATCATCGACCGGCTCGAATTCGGCGACGGCCGCGCCCGCTACGAGGATGCCGAGCGCGACCATCACGACCACCTGATCGACATGAACTCGGGCGAGGTGATCGAATTTTGCGACCCCGAGATCGAGGCCCTGCAGGAGAAGATCGCCGAGAAACTCGGCTACCGCCTCAAGGGCCACAAGCTCGAGCTTTACGGCGTGCCGCTCCGCAAGAAGGGCTGAGGGGTCAGTCCGCAGCACCCCCCGCGAAAGCGTTGCCATTCTTCCAGTCGCAGGGCGCCTCCTGCATCTCCAGGTGCAGCCGGTCGCCGGTATAGGCATGGTCCGCCGCCACCGCGTCGTTCAACTCGATCCCGAGCCCCGGCGAGCTCGGCGCCGCGACGAAACCGCCCTCGACCTTGGGCCGCCCGGTCACGAGCGCCTCGTGGAACGGCGTCTCGATGGCCTCGACCATCAGGAGGTTCGGACAGGTCACGCCCAGATGCACGTTCGCCGCCCATTCCACCGGCCCGGCATAGAGATGCGGCGCGATCTGCGCGCCCGCCGCCTCGGCCAGAAGCGCGATCTTGCGCCCCTCCCAGATGCCGCCCGCGCGGCCCAGCGCCGGTTGCATGATCCGCGCGCCGGCCTTGAGGGCGGCGGCAAACTCCATCTTCCCGCAGAGCCGTTCGCCCACGGCCACGGGGATCGAGGTGCCGCACGCCACCTCGGCAAGCCCCGCGATATCGTCGGGCGGGATGGGTTCCTCGAACCAGAGCGGATCGTAAGGTTCCAGCGCGCGGGCCAGCCGGATCGCGTGGCCCGGCGTGAACTGCCCATGGGTGCCGAACAGCAGGTCGGCCCGGTCGCCGACGCCTGCGCGGATCTTTTCGCAGAAAAGCGCCGAGCGGCTGATGTCCGAGACCGCCGGCGAATGCCCGCCGCGGATCGTGTAGGGGCCGGCGGGGTCGAACTTCACTGCCGTCCAGCCCTCGGCAACCCGCGCGGCAGCGGCCTCGGCCTGCGCATCGGCGTCGATCCAGAAGCGCCGCACATCCGCATCGGGCGCCCCGTCCTCGGGGTAGAGATAGGTATAGGCACGCAAGCTGTCGTTCATGCGCCCGCCCAGGAGCGCCCAGACCGGCCGCTCGCGCATCTTGCCGAGGATATCCCAACAGGCCATTTCCAAGCCCGCGAAGGCGCCGAAAACCGTGGGATCGGGCCTCTGGGTGAAGCCCGAGGACCAGGCCCTGCGCGACATCAACTCGATGTTCTCGGGGCTTTCGCCCTCCATGTGGCGGGCGAAGACATCCTCGATCACCGCCTGCATCGCCTTGTGGCCCACGCCCGCGGCGTAGACCTCTCCCAGGCCCGTGATGCCGCAGGCCGTCGTTATCCGCACGATCAGCCAGTAGCGCCCGCCCCATCCGGGCGGCGGCGGGGCGATGGCGAAGGTTTCAAGCGACTGGAGTTTCATGGTCGTGGCTCCGCTTGGCCGGTGTTGCGCTGTTTGGGGGCTCCGCCCCCCGGTCGGGCTTCGCCCGCCCACCCCCCGCCGTATTTCGGGGAAGATGAAGGGCGGGGCGCGCGTTAACCTTGATGAGGGGTTAAGGTGAGGACATTGCGCCGCGCCTGCCCGCGGTTGGTGTCGGCGATGGCCTCGTTGATCTGCTCGAAGGGCCACTGACGGGAAACGAGTTCGTCGAGTTTCAGCCGGCCCTGAGAGTAGAGATCGACCATCCAGGGGATATCGCGCGAAAGAACCACGTCGCCCATCTTGGTGCCACGTATCCCCTGACCCAGTGCGGCGATGATCACCGGCTCGTAGGACGACAGCGCGCCGGAATGGGGC
>CAZVQL010000095.1:0-10928 GCA_964629305.1 uncultured Roseicyclus sp. | reverse complement strand
GAGTTTCGGCTCGGCGGCGAGCGCGCGGCCGAGTTCGACGCGCTTCTGGAGGCCGTAGGGCAGCGAGCCGACCGGCTTCTTGCGGATGTGCTGGATCTCCAGAAAGTCGATGATGCGCTCGACCTTGGCGCGATTCTCGACCTCCTCGCGCTCCGCGGGTCCCTTCCAGATCGCCTGCGCCAGCAGCCCCGCCTTCATCTGCCGGATGCGGCCCGTCATCACGTTGTCGAGCACGCTCATCCCCTCGAAGAGCGCGATGTTCTGGAAGGTGCGCGCGATGCCCTGGCGGGCGACCTGGAAGGGCTTCATCGGCGGGCGCTTGGACCCGCGATAGATCACCTCGCCCTCCTGCGGGTTGTAGAAGCCCGAGATGACGTTGAGCATGCTGGACTTGCCCGCCCCGTTCGGCCCGATGATCGCCCGGATCTCGCCCTCGCGGATGTCGAAACTGATATCCTTGATCGCCACCACACCCCCAAAGCGCAGCGTGATGTTCCGCATCTCCATCACCACCCCACCGATCTGGCGACCGTCTGCGGTGACATAACCTTCTTGCGTGGAATCAAGCATTTACTCGGCCCTTTCCCGTGCCGCCTGGCCGGAGCGAAAGATCAGCGCCCCCACCAGCCCGTAGATCAGAAGCGCGATCAGCGCCCAGATCAGGTTGTCCTCCCAGACCTGCGGCATCCCGAACAGAAGCGCCGCAACCCCGCATATCCCGATCGCCCCGCCCTGCACCGCCGCCGCCCCGGTCGCCACGTACCGCCCTGCGATCCAGGAGGCCGCGAACCCGAGCAGGAACAGGGCGACCGCGATCAGGGTCATTCCGCCGCCCCCTGCGCCGGCGCGCCCACGGCGACCGTTGCCGCGTCGCGGATCTCCAGCGTCGCCGTGATCTTGCCCTTGCGCCCGTCCTCGTAGGTGACTTCCGTCTCGGTGTATTGCTCGGTCTTGCCCGAATAGAGCGCGTCGAGCAGGTCGGCGAATTTCTCTTCGATGATCCGCCGGCGCACCTTGCGCGTGCGGGTCAACTCGCCATCGTCCGCGTCCAGTTCCTTGTGCAGCACGAGGAAGCGGTGGACCTGGCAGCCCGACAGCATCTCGTCCGACGCGACCGATCGGTTCACCTCTTCGACATGGCTCTGGATCATCTCCAGAACCCGCGGATGCCCGGCCAGTTCCTGGTAGGAGGCATAGGCGATATTGTTGCGCTCGGCCCAGTTGCCGACCGCCGTGAGGTCGATGTTGATGAAGGCGGTGCAGTAGTCCCGCCCGTTCCCGAAGACCACGGATTCAAGGATATTCGGGAAGAACTTGAGCTTGTTTTCCACATACTTGGGCGCGAACAGGCTGCCGTCCGCCATCTTGCCCACGTCCTTGGCGCGGTCGATGATGCGCAGGTGTCCTGTATCGGGCTCGATGAAGCCCGCGTCGCCCGTGGCGACCCAACCTTCGGCATCCTTGGTCGAGGCCGTGCTCTCGGGGTTCTTGTAGTACTCCACGAAAACGCCGGGCGAGCGGTAGTAGACCTCGCCGGTGTCGTCGATGCGGATCTCCACACCCGGCGAGGGCACGCCGACCGTATCGGGCCGCACCTCGTGATCGGGCTGTTGCGTGATGAAGACCGAGGCCTCGGTCTGTCCGTAAAGCTGCTTCAGGTTGATGCCCAAGGCCCGGTAGAAATCGAAGATTTCCGGCCCGATCGCCTCACCGGCGGTGTAGCCCACGCGGATGCGCGTCAGCCCCAACGCGTTCTTCAGCGGCCCGATGATCAGCAGGTTGCCAAGCTGGTACTTCAGCTTGTCCATGCCGCCGACGCTCTTGCCGTCCAGAAGCTTCGGCCCCACGACCTTGGCGTGCTCGAGGAAGTAGTGGAACAGCCGCCGCTTGATCGGCCCGGCATCCTCCATCCGGATCATCACGCTGGTCAGCAGCGTCTCGAAGACGCGCGGGGGCGCGAAGTAGTAGGTCGGCCCGATCTCGCGCAGGTCGGCGAGCGTCGTATCGGCGCTTTCGGGGCAGTTGACGCAAAAGCCCGTCCACATCGCCTGGCCGATGGAAAAGATGAAATCGCCCACCCAGGCCATCGGCAGGTAGGCCAGCACCTCGTCATGCGGGTCAAGGTGATCGAACTCGCTCGAGGCCTTGGAAGTCATGATGATGTTGCGGTTCGACAGGACCACGCCCTTGGGCTTGCCCGTCGTGCCCGAGGTGTAAAGCATCACGCAGGTCGAGTCGAAATCCAGCTCGCCCTCGCGCGCCTGCAGTTCCTTGGCGAAACGGTCATGCGCCGCGCGCCCCTCGGCCTGAACGTCCGTCAGCGCGTGCAGCTTGGTGTGATCGTATTTCCTCAGACCTCGCGGGTCTTGGTAGATGATGTGCTCGATCTGCGGCACGCGGCCTTGCACGTCGATCACCTTGTCGACCTGTTCCTGGTCGCCGCAGATCACGAAACGGGCGAAGCAATGCTCGAGCACATACGCCATCTCTTCGGCGACTGCGTCCTGGTAGAGCGGCACGGGCACCGCGCCGACCTTCTGCGCTGCGACCATCGACCAGTAGAGCGCGGGGCGGTTGCGCCCGATCACCGCGACATGGTCACCCCGGTTCACCCCAAGCGCCAGAAGCCCGTAGGCGATCGCGTCAATCTCCTCGGCGGCTTCGGCCCAGGTCCAGTTCTGCCAGATGCCAAGCTCTTTCTCCCGGTAGGCCGGTTTCGAGCCGAACTGTGCCACGTTCCGCGCCAAGAGCGCAGGAATGGACTGCGGCACACCCTTGGGCGTGTCTGTCTGAGCCAATGCTTTCCCTCCCTTCGCCGGGGTTCCTCCGTCCCGGCGTGCACGGTGCGCCCTTATGCGAACAGGCGACTCCCGTCGTGTCACCGTGCCATACAATCGGTCGCGGTCAAGTTTTGCCCCAGTTTTTCTCAAACCTAACGAATTGTAACATCCGCATGCCCGTGCTTGACGGGCGGCGCGACGGGGGGCAGCGATGACGCAGGGAGGACAGGAGATGCCGCAACGGGCGGGCACCGATCACCTGACACGCGCGGGCCTGAACCTGATCCAGCAGGCGCTGTCGATCTACGACGCCGACCTGCGGCTGGCGGTCTGCAACCGCCCCTTCCAGACCATGTTCGGCCTGCCCGAACGGCTCGTGACGCCCGGCGCGCGATTCGACGACACCATCCGCTACCTCGTCGAAACCGGCGAATACGGCGAAATCGACGATGTCGAAGGCTTCGTGTGCACCCGCGTCGACCAGGCCCGCGCCTTCCAGCCCCATTACATGGAA
Source organism: uncultured Roseicyclus sp. (assembly GCA_964629305.1). Classification (GTDB taxonomy): domain Bacteria; phylum Pseudomonadota; class Alphaproteobacteria; order Rhodobacterales; family Rhodobacteraceae; genus Roseicyclus. The sequence goes on along the minus strand of CAZVQL010000095.1, from coordinate 7,634 downwards.
CGCCGCCGCGCCAACGGCCGCACCATCAGCGTCGAGGGCTCGCCCCTGCCCGAAGGCGGCTGGGTCACCGTCTACACCGACATCACCGCGATCAAGCGGCAGGAGGAATTGCTGCGCGCCCGCTCCGAGGAGCTGTCGGACCAGGTCCTTGGCTACACCGAGGAGTTGGCGCAGACCAACCGCGCGCTCGAGGCGACCATCGCCCAGCTGGAAGAGGCCAAGGCCGAGCTGACCGAGATGGAGGCGCGCATCCGTCTGACGACGGAAATGACGCCGGCCCATATCGCCCGCGTCGACCGCGACGGGGTCTATACCTACACCAACCGGCGGCTTTCCTCGCTGCTGCCGGGACGGCAAAGCGATATCGTCGGTCTGACCTTCGAACAGGCGTTGGGGCAGGACACCGCCACGCGGCTGCGCCCCTTCCTCAGTCGCGCGCTGCAGGGCGAGGCAAGCGTGCTGGAGTTCACCGAGGCCGAGACCGGCCGCCGCATCCGCACCGCCTTCACCCCCGATCAGGCCGCCCCCGGCGAGCCGATCACCGGCGTCTACCTTCTGTCCACCGACCTGACCGAGGAGGCGCAGGCCCGCGCCGCGCTGGCACAGACGCACAAGCGCGAACTGGCCGCGCAGCTGACCAGCGGGCTGGCGCATGACTTCGCCAACCTGCTGACGATCATCCTTGGCCTGCAAGGCCGGCTCGAGAAGCTGCCTCTGCCCGAGGGGGCACAGGAACTGACCGGCGCGACCCGGGCCGCGGCACGGCGGGGCGGTGACCTTCTGAACAAGATCGCCCGCATCTCGGGCCCGCGTGAAACACGCGAGGCCCCGACCGTGCTGGCCGATTTCCTCGACACGCTCGCGCCGCTTGCGCGCGCGCCCCTGCCGTCCGAGATCGCCCTCAGGATCGAGAACCGCGTGGCGCATCCCGCGCTGATGCTCGACACCGGGTCGCTGCAGGACAGCCTTCTGAACCTCGTCCTGAACGCGCGCGACGCGATCGGCGGTGCGGACGGCGAAATCGAGATTCGCCTGTCACCGGTGCAGGACACCTGGCTCGACATCGCGGTCAGCGACAGCGGGCCGGGCTTCTCCGAAGCCGCGCTGGACCGCGCGCTCGATCCGTTCTTCACCTCCAAGGGCGACGAGGGATCGGGCCTTGGCCTGACCATGGTCTATGACGCGGTCAAGCTGGCCGGCGGGCAGGTGCGGCTCGATAATCGCGCGAGTGGCGGGGCTTGCGTGACCCTGCGCCTTCCCCTGAAACCGGCCGAGGCCGAGGCGCGCCCGCGCCTTGTGCTTCTTGTCGAAGACAAACCCGAGATCCGCGCCGCCGTGCGTGCCGACCTGACCGACCTCGGCCACCAGGTGATCGAAGCCTCCACCGCCGAGGAAGCCTTGGCGCTGACCGATATCCCCGGCCTCGACTGGGTGCTGTCGGACATCCGTCTCGGCCCCGAGGACGGCGTCGACCTCTTGGGCAGGATCGCGGCCAAGCAGCCGGGGCTGAACCTTGCGCTGATGACCTCGCTGCCGGAAAGCGACCCGCTGCGCGCCAGTGGCGCGACACGCTGGCCGGTCCTTCCGAAGCCCGTCAATGGCGCCGCCCTCCACGCGCTTCTCGCGCGGGAGGCCGCCGCATGACCGCCCCCCTTGTCGCCATACTGGACGACGAGCCGCAGATCCGCGCGCTTCTGTCCGAGACCCTGACCGAGGCGGGGTTCCGCACCGCCTCTTACGCGCGCGCGACCGAGTTCGAGGCCGCGCTCGCGCGTGCCACCCCCGATGTCTGCCTTGTCGATCTCGGCCTTCCCGACCGCGACGGGCTGGCGCTGGTGCATCGGCTGGCGCTGGAATCAGGGGCGGCGATCATCATAATCTCTGGCCGCGCACAGGTGCAGGACCGCGTGACGGGCCTTGAGCTGGGGGCCGATGACTACATAATCAAGCCCTTCGACCCCGCCGAGGTCGTGGCCCGCATCCGCGCCCGGCTGCGCCAGCCCAAGGCCGCGGGCCACAGCCACGACACCGCCCGCTTCAACGGCTGGACCGCGCATTTCGACCGCTACCTCCTGACCGCCGAGGACGGGCGCGAGGTCAGCTTTTCCCACGCCGAGGGCGAGGTTCTGCGCCTGTTTCTCGAAGCACCCAAGCGCCTGATCTCGCGCCAGCAGATGCAGGAAAGCCTTGGCGGCGCGGCAGGTGAAAGCTTCGACCGGGCGATGGACGTGCGCATCTCGCGGCTGCGCACCAAGCTGGGCGAAGACCCCAAGAACCCCCGCCTGATCAAGACGATCTACGGCGCCGGCTACATCTTCCTCGGCGACGTCAGCTGGAGCTGAGGGCCAGGCGCCCCGCCGCCTCGGCCAATACCTGCAACCCGGTCACGAGGTCGCCCTCGTCCGTGTCCTCGGCGAAATCATGGGAAATCCCCCCGATCGACGGCACGAATAGCATTCCCACCGGCATCAACCCGGCAAGGTTCGACGCATCGTGCAGCGCGCCCGACGGCATCGCCCGCCACCGCCCCGGCGCAACCGCTTCGGCCGCTTCGCGCAGGGCCTCCTGCATCGCATCCGACATCGGCATCGGCGCTAGGTCATGGCGCAGCCGTTCCGAACTCACGCCACAGCCCGTCTCTTCGGCCACGTCCTGCAAGAGCTGGCGGATCGCCGCCTCCATCCGGTCCAGCCGATCCGCGTCGATATCCCGCCATTGAAGCGAGAACTCCGCCCGCCCCGGCACCACCGACTGCGAGCCGGGATGCAGCCTGATGTGCCCGATGGTCCAGACCGAGTCTGGCGTCACGATATTTGCGAACCGCTCCTCCAGCCGGGTCGCGATCGTGGCGGCCACCGTGAAGGCGTCCTTGCGCATCCGCATCGGCGTGGTGCCCGCGTGGTTCTGCTGCCCCGTCACGGTGACCTGCAACTGCCGCAGGCCGACGATGCCGGTCACGACGCCCACCGCCTCACCCGCCTGGTCCAGCACCGGCCCCTGCTCGATATGCATCTCGAGGAACCCGGTGAACCGCGCGGGGTCGAGGAACTCGCCCGCCCTGTCCCCCAACAGCGCGCGGGCCTCGGCAAAGCCGGTGCCGTCGATGGCCGTCAGCCCATCCGCGTCAGCGAGGGGCAGCTTGCCGGACCAGACCGAACTGCCGGTCAGCGCGCCGAAGCGCCCCTCCTCGTCCTGGAAACTGACACAGGAGATCGCCGGCCCACCCGCTTCGCGCGCCGCGCGTGCCACCTCCAACCCCGCGATGACGCCCAGAGCGCCGTCCAGCCACCCACCCTCGGGCTGGGTGTCGGAATGCGAGCCGACCAGAAGCGACCGCCCCTCGGCCAAACCGAAGAGGTTTCCGACGGGGTCGAACTGCGGGCTCAACCCCGCCTCGGCCATCCGCCCGGCCAGCCAATCCCGCGCGGCAAAATCCTCGGGCGAAAACGCGCGGCGGCGCACCCCCTTGGTCGCCTCATCGCCACCGAAGCGGCGCAGCGCATGGAGGTCTTCGAGAAAGCGGGCGGGGTCTACGGGAATGGAGGTCATGCCACCTTCATACCGCGCCACCTACGCGCGTCCAGCCCCCGAAACGGCCGGCCGCCCCGCGTCGGCCAGCCATGCGGTGCACGTTCCGCAAACGCGCCGGACGCAAGCTGCAACACCATTAACCTTAACGCGCCACCGTCCCCAGCTTCATCTTGGCCAAAAAAGTCCCGCCGGAGGCTCCCGCACTCTCCACGCGCGCCAACGCCGGGCCATCGCGCGGCATACCCCACTCGCCCTTGCACATCGCGGCCCCGTCCAGCATCACGGCCCCGACAGAAAAAGGGGAACGACCATGGGCGAACTGGTTCTCGTGCGCCACGGCCAGGCGAACTCGGCCGCGCAGGACGAGACGGGCTATGACCGCCTCTCCGATCTCGGCCACCAGCAGGCGCGCTGGCTGGGCGACTGGCTGCGCAGCCACGACGGCCCGTTCGACCGCGTGCTCATGGGCTCGCTCCGCCGTCACCGCGAAACCGCCGAGGGCATGGGCGACATGGGCATCGAACCCGAGGTCGACGCACGCCTCAACGAACTGGACTACTTCAACCTCGCCCAGGCCCATTCGAAAGCCACGGGCAAGCCCGCCCCAACACCCGATACCTTCGTCACTCACATCACCGACATCATGCAGGCCTGGCAGCGCGCCGAGATCCAGGGCGAGGAAAGCTACGCCAGTTTCGAGGACCGCGTGGCCGAGATGCTCACGATCGCCGCCCGCCCCGGTCGCCGCGTGCTCTGTGTCACCTCGGGGGGCGTGATCGGGATGATGGTGCGCCACATCCTCGACCTCGACATCGCGCGCATGGCGCATCTGCTGGTGCCGATCCGCAACTGCTCGATCCACCGGGTGATGGTCCTGCCCGAGGCGCAGATCCTCTCTGGCTTCAACGCCACGCCCCATCTCGACACGCCCGACCGCATCCACGCCCGGACGGAGTACTGAGGCCATGACGCATCTCTGGGTCCGTGCCGAACAGCGCCCGAACGAGGACCGCGTCGGCCTGACGCCCGAGGGTGCGCGGGCGCTGATCGACGCCGGCATCCGCGTGACGGTCGAGGAAAGCCGCACGCGCGCCATTCCTCTGCAAGGCTACATCGACGCGGGCGCCCGGACGGCCCCCGAGGGCAGTTGGCCCGACGCACCGCGGGACACCATCATCTTCGGGCTCAAGGAACTGCCCGAGGATGGCACGCCCCTGCCGCACCGCCACATCATGTTCGGCCACGCCTACAAGGGTCAGCCCGCGGGCCGCATCCTGCTCGAGCGTTTCCGCGCGGGCGGCGGCACGCTCTACGATCTGGAATACCTCGTCGACGAAACCGGCCGCCGCGTCGCGGCTTTCGGCTACTGGGCGGGCTATGCCGGGGCCGCCGTCTCGACGCTGGCTCTGATCGCTCAGGCGCAGGGCGGCCTTTGCGGCCCGGTCTCGACCTATCCGGATGCGCAGACGCTGACGCAGGAGATCCGCGCGGCGCTGGCAGAAACGAGCCTTTCCCCCCGGGCCATCATCATCGGCGCGAAGGGCCGCGTCGGCACCGGGGCGACCGATTTCTGCGAAGCGGTCGGCATCGACACCACGCTCTGGGACATGGCCGAGACCGCCCATGGCGGGCCTTTCCCCGAGATCCTGCAGCACGAGATCTTCCTCAACTGCATCCTCGCGATGCCCGGTGTTCCGGTCTTCCTTCCCGCGTCCGCGAAGAACACCCCCCGCGCGCTGCGCGTGGTGGGTGACATAGCCTGCGATCCGACCTCGGACTTCTCGCCGATCAAGCTCTACGACCGCACCACAGACTGGGCCGCGCCCGCGCTGCGCGTCCATGACGACCCGCCCCTCGACGTGATGGCGATCGACAACCTGCCCTCGCTCCTGCCGGTCGAAAGCTCACAGGACTACGCGGGCCAGCTTCTGCCCTCGCTCCTCGCTCTCGACCGGATGGACACGGGCGTCTGGGCACGCGCCAAGGCCGAGTTCGACCGTCACGCCCCCTCGACCTGAAGCGGGCCAACCCCTTCATCTTTCCGAAAATACGCAAATCCGACATCCGCCGCCCCGCGACACGGCGGGACAGATGCGCAATCGCGCCGCGACGTGGCCGAAGGCCGCCCGCGGCGCCGGGCCCAAAGCGGATGGACGGGCCGCAAGGCCACGTCCAACGCGCGGGAGCCGTCACATCAGGTCGTCTTCCTCGTCCGCGATGTCCATGCCCAGCGCCTCTGCCCCGGCCTCGAGGTGGTCGGCGAAATGAGGGCTGCCGAGCAGGTAGTCGGCCGTCGGCGTCGTCGCCTCGGCCTGCGCGGTCGAGACCGCCTCGTCCCAGTCCTCGGCCTCGAAGCTGCCGCGTCCGATCCAGTAGATCGCCGTCAGTTCGGCCTGCTCGTCCTGGTTCATGCGGTCGATGAAGGCCCGAAGCTCCCCTTCGGCCCGCTCGATCTCGTGGCCCATCAGGATCACCTGGGCCACCTTCCTGACTGAGATTTCCATGCCAATGTCTCCTCGCGCGTCTCTGTTCAACGGGCATACTAGCACAGTACCCGAACCGCGCCGTCCTTGATCGACGTCAAGTCAGCGGCGGAAGAAGATGGACTCGTAGAGCCCCGTTGGCAGGAACCGGGAAAAGCGGAAAAGCAGGCTGAAGCCCACGGGAAAAGCCTTGTGGAACCGGTCGGTGTTCATCTGGTCGAACACCTCCTGCGCGGCGTCCTCGGGCGACATGATGAAGGGCTTGGAATGCGGGTTGTCGTCCTGCATCCGCGTCTGGATGTAGCCGGGGTTCGCCAGTTGCACCAGAACACCGGTGTGCCGCAGATCGCCGTGCATCGATTCCGCCAGTGCCATAAGCCCGGCCTTCGAGGCCGAATACCCGATGGACCCCGGCAAGCCGCGATAGGCCGAGAGCGAGCCGATCATCATGATATGGCCCGCGTCACGCTCGACCATGCCGCCGATCACCTGCCCGATGACGCGGGCGGCCCCCGTAAGGTTCACATCGAACATCTGTTCGACGCGGTCGGCGTCCCATTCGGTCGCCTTGATCAGCGTGGCGAGCCCGGCGAGGAACACGAGGCCGTCGATCTCGCCCACCTCCTCGGCCGCTTCCTCGACGCTGTCGCGGTCGGCGATGTCCATCGGCACGACATGGGTGCGCCCCGGCAGTTCGGCGGCCAGTTCGCGCAGCCGGTCGCCAGACCGCGCCGAGAGGATCAGCTCCGCGCCCGCGCGGCTCATCTTCATCGCCAGCGCACGGCCCAACCCCTCGGAGGCGCCCACCAGCCAGTACCGTTTTCCGCTCCATTCGCGCATGTCGTCTCCTTTCAGCTCGTCTCAGGGTGCCCGCCGTCGGGCAGGGCCGTCGTCGCCAGCACTGCCATCGCGCCCAGTTTGAGGACGCAGGGCACCAAGGCGTAGAGATAGGTCAGAAGATCGAGCGCGCCTTGCGTGTTTTCGCCGCCCGACCGGAACCCGGCCGCATCGAGCGTCGGAAGCAGCAGAACGGCGGCCAGCGCGAGCGAGGCTTTCGACACGAAGGCCCAGAGGCCGAAGGCCGCCCCGGCCTCGGGCGCGATGGTCTCCATCCGCCGCGCGAAAAGCGCGGGCAGCAGGGCGAAATCGGCCCCCAGGGCCGCGCCGGAGGCAAGGCAGATGAGGGCGAAGGCCGTCGTGTCGCCTGGGCCGAGCGTGAGGACGAGGGAAAAGGATGCAATGGCCAGCGCCATGGCCGAGAGCAGCATGGGGCGCGGCCCGAAGCGTTGTGCGAGTTTCGTCCAGACCGGCGCGGTGCCCGCGGCGGCCAGGAAGAACAGGAGGAGCAGCGGCCCCTCCCACCCCGGCGCCTCGAGCACGCTTTCGACGTAGAAGAGGAAAAGCGTGGATGAGACGGCGACCGGCGCCGCGTTCATCAGCGCGACGAGCAGCAGCCGCCGCGCGATGGCGTCCGACAGGACCGCGCCGAAGCCGGTCGCGCCGACCTCTCCCTCCGCCGTCCAGTCCCGCCGCATGAGCCAGAGCGCGAGCAGGCAGACCAGCGCGAAGCCGAGCGCGAAATTGCCGTAGGGGTCGCCCGTCGCGTCCAGTGCCGTGGGC
>CAZVQL010000094.1:0-11034 GCA_964629305.1 uncultured Roseicyclus sp. | reverse complement strand
TCATCTCGAAGAGCAGCGTGTTCAGTACGCGGCAGCCCGAGGCGCCGATCGGGTGACCGATGGCGATGGCGCCGCCGTTCACGTTCACGATCGCGGGGTCCCAGCCCATGTCCTTGTTCACCGCGCAGGCCTGCGCGGCAAACGCCTCGTTCGCCTCGACAAGGTCGAGGTCGCCGACGGACCAACCCGCCTTTTCCAGCGCCTTGCGGCTGGCGTAGATCGGGCCCACGCCCATGATCGACGGGTCGAGACCCGCCGTGGCGTAGGAGGCGATGCGCGCCAGCGGCTCGATCCCGCGGCGCTCGGCCTCGTCGGCCGACATCAGAAGCGTCGCCGCCGCGCCGTCATTCAGACCCGAGGCGTTGGCCGCGGTGACCGACCCGTCTTTCGTAAAGGCCGGGCGCAGTTTCTGCATCGCGTCCATCGTGGCGCCATGGCGGATGTATTCATCGCTCTCCATCACGATGTCACCCTTGCGGGTCTTGATCGTGACGGCCGTGATCTCATCGGCGAAACGGCCTTCCTTCTGGGCGGCCTCGGCCTTGTTCTGGCTGGCGACGGCAAACTCGTCCTGCATCTCGCGGCTGATCTGCCACTTCTCGGCGACGTTCTCGGCGGTCTGGCCCATGTGGTAGCCGTTGAACGCGTCCCAGAGGCCGTCGCGGATCATCGTATCGATGTACTTCATGTCACCCATCTTCTGCCCCTGGCGGAGGGTGGCGGCATGGGGGCTCATCGACATGTTCTCCTGCCCGCCGGCGACGACGATGCTGGCATCGCCCAGCATGATGTGCTGCGCGCCAAGGGCCACCGCCCGCAGGCCCGAGCCGCAGACCTGGTTGATGCCCCAGGCCGCCGCTTCCTGCGGGAGGCCCGCGTTGATATGCGCCTGGCGCGCCGGGTTCTGGCCCTGCGCCGCGGTCAGGACCTGGCCGAGGATCGTCTCGCTGACCTCGGACTTGTCGACGCCCGCACGCTCGACGACGGCCTCGATCACCACGCGGCCCAGCTCATGGGCGGGCGTGTTGGCGAAGGAGCCGAGAAAGCTGCCCACGGCGGTGCGCGCGGCCGAGGCGATGACGACGTTGGTCATGGAAGTCCCTTTCCTGGAGTACGCCACGCGCGGTTGCGACCGCCGCGGCGGGTTCATCTCTCGGGAGACTTGGTAAACGCGCAAAGGGGCGCGATACACCTGACACGGTGTCTCAGCCGCCCGCGCGCGGGGTCCGCGGTGCCCAGGGTGGTGTAATGCTCGGCGCGCTGAAGTGATATCCCTGCAGGCAATCGGCACCGGCGGCGGAAAGCCAGCGCGCCTCAGCCTCCGTCTCGACGGCTTCGGCGACGACGACCATGTCGAAGTGATGCCCGAGCGATATCAGCGCCTCGCACAGCACCTGGTTGTCGGCGTCGCTGTCGACGTCGCGGGCGAATTGCCCGTCGATCTTCAGGATATCGAAGCAGAAATGCCTCAGGTGGCGAAAGGCGGTGTAGCCCGCGCCGAAATCATCGAGCGCAAATGTGACGCCCTTGTCCTGCAACTCCTCCATGAAGACCTGCACGATCTCGGGCATCTGCATGGCCGAGGTTTCCGTGATCTCGAGGATCAGGCGTTGCACCACGTCCGGCCTGTGCTTCATCGCGCGGCGCAGGATCTGCATCCAGCCGGGGTAGCCGACCGATCGCGCGGACATGTTGACGGCAAGCCTGAGCGATGGATGCGCCGCAAGTGCGGACAGCCCGATCCGGAGGGCGGCACAGTCGATCTGGCGGCCAAGGTCCTGGTCCTCGACCACGTGGATGAAATCGCGCGCTGGGATCACCCGCCCGGTGTCATCCAGCAGGCGGATCAACCCCTCCCAGAAGGCGACGCCGGCGCCGTCGGCGCGCATCACCGGCTGGTAGGCCAGAAGCGTATCACCCCGGTCCAGCGCCTGGCGCACCATCGCCAGCGTCCCGCGATCACGCTGGGTGATCGCCACGTCGAGCGGGCTGCCCAGTCCCGCATCCACCAGCTTGCCCCGCATGTGACCCATCCCGCGCTCTCCGTTTTCAGAACCCTTGCCGTCATGCCACCCCTCCCCTTAAGGAAGGATGAAAGTTTGCATTTTGTTCTTATTCGAAGGGCTTTCCGCAATGACCGAAGCTGGCCGCTGCAGCTGGTGCGGGACCGACCCGCTTTACGTTGCCTACCACGACACCGAATGGGGCGTGCCCGAACGCTGTGGCCGGGCGCTGTGGGAAAAGCTGATCCTCGACGGGTTCCAGGCGGGGCTCGCCTGGATCACCATCCTCAGGAAACGCGACGCTTTCCGCGCCGCCTTCGAAGGGTTCGAGCCTGAAACCATCGCCCATTGGGGCGAGGCCGAGGTGCAACGCCTGCTGGCCGACCCCGGCATCGTGCGCCACCGCGGCAAGATCGAGGCGACGATCACCAATGCGCAGGCTGTCCTCGACCTCGGTGGGCCCGAGGCCTTCGCCGAATTCATGTGGCGCTACGTCGATGGTGCGCCCCTACAGCCCAGCCGTACCAGCATGGCCGAGGTGCCCGCCTTCACGCCCCTCAGCGAACAGGTCTCGAAAGACCTCAAGCGTGCGGGCTTCCGCTTTTGCGGTCCCACGATCACCTATGCCTGGATGCAGGCGACGGGCCTGGTGAACGACCATGTCACGACCTGCTTCCGCCACGCTGAACTGCGATAGCGTCAACACCCCCTTCATCTTGGCAGAAAAACTCCGGGGGAGTCGCGAAGCGACTGGGGCAGAGCCCCCCGCGCCGCAGCCGCAAACCAAGGACTCCGCGCCGCGCGAGCGGCGCGCGGGTCGACCGCGTGAGCCGGGCGAAACCCCTCAGCTTCCCGCGAGCAACGCCTCGATCAGCGCGACGGCCTCGGGGCTGTCCCAATGCGCATCGCCCCTCAGCCGCGCGATCTCCTGCCCCTCGGGGTTGAGGATCACCGTGATCGGCAGGCCGAACACCCCCATCTCGCGGGCGATCTGCTGGTTGATGTCGCGGTACTGCGGCAGCGACTCGACCCCGATCTCCTCGAAGAAACGGCGGATCGCCTGCGGCGGGTTGCGGCCCGTGGCCAGCGTGACGACCGAGAAATCTTCGCCGCCCAGCTGGGTCTGGAGGTTCTCGAGTGACGGCATCTCCTCGCGGCAAGGCGCGCACCAGGTGGCCCAGAAGTTCAGCACCACGTACTGGCCGGCGTAATCCGCCAGTGCCCCCTCGGTCTCGTCGGCCATGAGAAACGGCAGGCTGGACGCCGCGACCGGCTCTTCATGGATCACCAGCCCCCGCATCTCGCCTGTCTGATAGGCCGACAGGTCTTCTGCCACGGCGGCATTTGCACCGAGGGCTGCAGCGATATAAAGCACGGCGGAACGCAGAGCGCGGATCATGTGAACTTCTCCAAAAGGCCGGAACCGATGACCGAGACCACGACCAACGCCATGTGGGGCGGGCGCTTCGCCGCGGGGCCCGACGCGATCATGGAGGCGATCAACGCCTCGATCGGGTTCGACAAGCGACTGGCGAAGCAGGACATCGACGGGTCCCGCGCCCACGCGGCGATGCTGGCGGCCACGGGCATCCTGAGTGATAGCGACGCCGAGGCCATCCGGGAAGGGTTGCTCACGGTCTTGTCAGAGATCGAGGCCGGCACGTTCCAGTTCTCTACCGCGTTGGAAGACATCCACATGAATGTCGAGGCGCGGCTGAAAGAGGTGATCGGCGAACCGGCGGGGCGTCTGCACACGGGCCGCTCGCGCAACGACCAGGTCGCGACCGACTTCAAGCTCTGGGTGCGCGACCAGATCGACGCCGCCATCGCCGGCCTCGAGGCGCTGATGCGTGCGCTTCTTGTGCAGGCCGAGGCGGGCGCGGATTGGGTCATGCCCGGCTTCACCCATCTGCAAACCGCGCAGCCCGTCACCTGGGGCCATCACATGATGGCATATGTCGAGATGTTCGCCCGTGACCGCTCGCGCCTGATCGATGCCCGCGCGCGGATGAACGAATGTCCCCTCGGGGCGGCCGCCCTTGCCGGCACCTCCTTTCCGATCGACCGCGAGATGACTGCGCGGGCGCTGGGCTTCGACCGGCCCGCGGCCAATTCGCTCGACGCCGTGTCGGACCGCGATTTCGCTCTGGAATTCCTTGCCGCGGCCTCGATCTGCGCGATGCACCTGTCGCGCTTCGCGGAAGAGCTGGTGATCTGGTCCTCGGCCCAGTTCCGCTTCGTACGCCTTTCGGACCGCTTCTCGACCGGGTCGTCCATCATGCCGCAGAAGAAGAACCCGGATGCGGCCGAGCTGATCCGCGCCAAGATCGGGCGCATCTTCGGCGCCAATGTCGCGCTGATGACGGTGATGAAGGGCCTGCCGCTCGCCTATTCCAAGGACATGCAGGAGGACAAGGAACAGGTCTTCGATGCCGCCGACAACCTGATGCTGGCGCTGGCCGCGATGGAGGGGATGGTGCGCGACATGTCCGCCAACCGCGAGGCGCTCGAGGCTGCGGCGGGCTCGGGCTTTTCCACCGCGACGGACCTCGCCGACTGGCTCGTGCGCGTCCTTGGCCTGCCCTTCCGCGAGGCGCATCACGTGACCGGCAGCCTCGTCGCAATGGCCGAGGCGGGTGGCGTCGATCTGCCGGACCTGAGCCTCGATCAGATGCGCTCTGTTCATCCGGGCATCACCGCGGATATCTTCGAGGTGCTGGGCGTGCACAACTCGGTCGCGTCGCGCACCTCTTACGGCGGCACGGCGCCCGCCCAGGTCCGTGCCCAGATCGCCCGCTGGAAGGAGCAGCTCGCATGACGACCCTTCGCCTCATCGCCGCGACCCTCGCGCTTGCGCTTCTTGCCGCCTGCGGCGCGGATGGAGAGCCCGAGCGCCCGGACCCCCGGCCGACGACCGTGACCGTCGGCGGCACGGTCAGCGTCGGCGTCTCGGGCACACTCTAGTCCCGGCGCCAGCGTCCCCTCGCAAGACCCCGTTGAACAGCGGGCCGTTCGGCCCTAACCTCCGGCGCTCGACAGTATTCGAGCAGCAGTCACCAAGGCGCAGGTTCCATGGACAAGATCCCGATGACACCCGCGGGCTACAAGGCCCTGAACGAGGAGTTGAAGCAGTTCAAGTCCGTCGAACGTCCGGCGATCATCCGGGCGATCGCCGAGGCGCGAGAGCATGGCGACCTGTCGGAGAACGCGGAATACCACTCGGCCAAGGAAAAGCAGTCCTTCATCGAGGGCCGCATCAAGGAGCTCGAGGGGCTGATCGGCCGGGCCAACGTCATCGACCCCAAGACTCTCTCGGGGCCGATCAAGTTCGGCGCGACCGTCGTGCTGGTCGACGAGGACGATGTCGAGAAGACCTACAAGATCGTCGGCGAGGCCGAGGCCAACATCGAAAAGGGCCTTCTCAACATCAACTCTCCCCTCGCGCGCGCCTTGATCGGCAAGGACGAGGGCGATAGCGTCGAGGTCAAGACGCCGGGCGGCGACAAGGATTACGAAATCCTTTCCGTCACCTACGTCTGAACCCCTCGCCCCGGCCCGGAGACCCTCCGCGCATGCCCGATGACCGGAAGCCCTCGACCCTCGAACTGGGCCTTTACGCCCGGGAGGAACCGTCGCGGCGTATCACCGGCATCGAGATCGCGGCCATTGGTCTGACAGTGCTGTGGATCGTTGCCGTCTTCGTTCTCAACCGTGGCGGCGAGGGCGAAGAGGGGAGCGGGTTCGCCGATGGGGTGCTGACGGGCCTTGCCATCGTCATGCCGATCGCTCTGATCTGGGTCGCGGCTACCGCGGCGCGCACCGCCCGCGGGCTGCGCGAAGAGGCGGCCCGCCTGCAGGCCTCGATCGACGCGATGCGCGCGGCCTATGTCGACCAGCAGCAGCGCGCCGCGCTGGACCTGAAACCGGGCGTCGTCGAGAAGCTGGAAGAGCTGATCGAGGGTCAGCGGCAGGCCGCGGCAAGCGGGGCTGCGCCCGCCGTCTTCTCGTCCCTGCGCGCCCTGCCGCCCGCCGAGGAACGCGCGGCGGTGGTGCAGGCCGCCATGAGCGCCGACCAGCCGCAGCCGGGCCTTGCGCTGGCGACGCCCGCTGAAAAGGACCCGATCTCGGTCGCCGATTTCATAAAGGCGCTGAATTTCCCCGAGAACGAGCATGACAAGGAAGGTTTCCGCACGCTCCGCCGCGCGCTCGAGGATCATTCGACCGAACGGCTGATCCGCGCCAGCCAGGACGTGCTGACGCTGCTCAGCCAGGACGGCATCTACATGGACGACCTGCGCCCCGACCGCGCCCGGCCCGAGGTCTGGCGCCGCTTCGCGCAAGGAGAACGCGGTCGGGCCATCGCGGCGCTCGGCGGCATCCATGACCGGTCATCGCTGGTGCTGGCGTCCGGGCGGATGAAGAAGGACCCAGTCTTCCGCGATGCGGCGCATCATTTCCTGCGCCATTTCGACCGGACCTTCATGGAGTTCGAGAAGAACGCCAGCGACGCCGAGATCGTGGCGCTGGCGGGCACGCGTACGGCGCGGGCCTTCATGCTCTTGGGCCGCGTGGCGGGCACCTTCGACTGAGGTGCTGCGCAAAGCCTTGCAAGGCTTTGTCCCGATCTCTTGCAAGGATCTGTCAGCGCAGGGCGGCGATCAGTTCGGCCTCGTGGCCGAGGCCCGCGATCCACCCTTCTTCGCGGTCGCCCTCCCGCAGCATCGCGTCGCGCCGTGCCGGGTCGAGCCCTGCGAAGGCCGCGGCCAGCACGCGGACCTGGGCTGCGTCGAGGATTTCACCGGGGCGCTGCCGCGCCCTGATCTCGCGGTCCAGCAGCGAAGGGTAGACCTCGGCCAGCAGGATCGGCGCCTCGCGGTCCTCGAAGGGGCGCACCGCGAGGCGGTCGCCGTAGCGCAGGCGCAGCGCCTGCAGGCGGGGCAGGCCGAGGAGGGTCTGGCTGGCCACCGCGCCGTTTCCGTAAAGCTGAAAACAGGTGCTCGCGCCGGTCGCGATGGTCTCGACCTGCCGCCGCTCGGAGAAGGCATAGCCCTCGTGGGGCGGCTTGCGGAACGGGACATGGGTTGGCGTTTGGCCTTTCGGGTGCGACCAGAAGGGACCGCCGCCGGGTAGTTTCGCGTTGATCCGGTCAGCCACCTCGAGGCGGTTGTTGGCGTTGCGGTCGTCGTCCTCGACGGCGTCTTCCAGCCAGGCCCAGAGCGCGAAAGGGTCGTCCGTGCCGGTCACCGCGCGGGCGAAGCCAAGTGGGTAGCCGAAGGGGAAGTCGAAGCCTGCCACCACGCGCCAACCTTCAGCCAGGGCGGCGTCGAAGCGGGCCTCCAGATGCGCCTGCGCTTCGGCACGGCTGCGGCAGTAGGTGACAAACCGGCCGCCCGGCCCTGTTTCGGCGATGAAGATCGCGTCCTTGGTCCGTTTCGCGGGCGAGCGCGCGGACCGCGCAGACCAATCGACCATGATGATGACGTCGTTCGAACTCATTAAGCCTCCAGAAAACCTTCGGCCCGAGCGAGATCCTCGGGACGGTTCACGTTGAGAAAGGGCGGCGGGTCGGCGTCGGCAAAGAGGACGCTCGCCGCACCATGGGCTGCGGTGAACTGCGTCACCTTGCGGGTGCCCTTGGTGAGCGCCTCGGCAAGCGCATCGCGCAAGCCAACCGACCAGAGGCCGCAGGTGCCCTGAAATCCGTCGGCGGTGCGCGCCAGGACGATGGGGGCCTTTACGCCCGACAGGCGCAAGGCCAGATCCTCGGGCAGAAAGGGCGTGTCGACCGGGGCTGTCAGGACGTGGGCCGCACCCTCAGCCGCGGCCCAGTCCATCGCGGCGAGGATGCCGGATAGCGGGCCGTGCCCGCCCTCGGACCCGTCGGGGATGACCGGCAATGCAAAGGGGGCGAGCCGCGGGTCAGGGGCCGCGTTGAGTGCAAGCGCCCGGCACTGCGGCCCAAGGCGCGCAATCACATGCCCGACCAGCGGCCGCCCGGCCAGCGGCACGAACGCCTTGTCGCCGCCGATGCGCCGCCCGGACCCACCGGCAAGGATCACGCCCACGGGTGCGCCTTGGTCCATCACCCCTCCTGATGCCGCGCCTCACGCGGGCTGAATTGCATCCCCCGCGGCGCTGGCCTAAGCCTGCACCGTATTGCAGCCGAGGCTATCCCGCCCCCATGTCCGCATCCACCCCTCGCGCCGCCTATCGCCGCGGCCTTCGTGCCGCGCTGCCCTTCGTGATCGTCGTGGCGCCCTTCGGGCTGCTCTTCGGTGTGGTGGGGACCGAGGCGGGCCTCGATATCGCGCAGGTGATGGGCTTTACCGTGCTGGTGATCGCTGGCGCGTCGCAGTTCACCGCGCTGCAGCTGATGGCCGATGGCGCGCCGACGCTGATCGTCGTGGCCTCGGCGCTGGCGGTGAACCTGCGGATGGCGATGTATTCCGCCTCGCTCGCGCCCTACCTGGGACAGGCGCCGTTCTGGCAGCGGGCGTTCGCGGCCTACATCAACGTCGATCAGACCTATGCGCTGGGCCACGCGGAATACGAGGCGCGGCCCGAGATGACCGTGGCCGAGCGGATGGCATTCTTCTTCGGGACGGCGACGCCGATCATTCCCGTCTGGGTGGGCGCGACCGCGGTGGGCATCTGGGTGGGCGCGGCTTTGCCGCCAGCGCTCGGCCTCGATTTCGCGGTGCCGATCACCTTCATCGCGCTGATCGCGCCTGCGCTCAGGACGTTGGCGCATGTGGCGGCGGCGGTCACCTCGGTCGTGATGGCGGTGGTGCTGGGCTTTTTGCCATGGAACCTGTGGCTGCTGGTGGCGGGGTTGGCCGCGATGATCGTCGGCGCCGAGGTCGAGCGCCGGATGGAGGCGCGGCGATGAGCTATACCGACGCGCAGCTCTGGACGATCATCCTGACCCTTGGGGTCGGCACCTTCCTGATCCGATTCTCGTTTCTAGGCGTGCTCGGCAACCGGGAGCTTCCGCCCTGGCTACTGCGCCACCTGCGCTACACCGCGGTGGGTATCCTGCCCGCGATGGTGACGCCGCTGGTCCTGTGGCCCGAGGCGACGGGTGGCGCGCTCGACCCGGTGCGCATCCTGGCGGCGGCGGTGGGGCTGGGCGTGGGGCTTTGGACCAAGAACGCGATCTGGGCGATCGTGTCGGGGATGGGCAGTTTCTGGGCGCTGGGGGCGCTCCTCGGCTGATCGTTCTGTAATTCAGAACGAAATGCAGAAAACATATATTTTTCATTCTTGATTCAGCGCCGCATATCGCCCCTCAACCGCAACATGCCGAGGGGACGCGCGACATGGATATGCTGATGGACATCGCCGCGACGCTGGTCGCGCAGTTTCAGAAACCGACGCTGGCCTTCCTGATCGGGGGCATGGTGCTGGCTGCAATGGGCAGCAAGCTGGAAGTGCCCGAGCCGGTCTACAAGTTCATCGTTCTGGTGCTGCTTCTGAAAGTGGGCCTGAGCGCCGGGATCTCGGTGCGCGAGGCGGACCTTTGGGCGCTTGCCGTGCCCGCGCTGGCGGCTGCACTTCTGGGCGTTGGCATCGTGCTGATCGGCGGGCGGTCGCTGGCGGCCTTCCGCGGGGTGGACCGGATGGACGCGATGGCGACGGCGGGGCTGTTCGGGGCCGTGTCGGCCTCGACCCTTGCGGCGGGCATGGTGATGCTGGACGCCGAGGGGATCGCCTACGAGGGGTTCATCGGCGCGCTCTACCCGTTCATGGACATCGCGGCGCTGGTCACGGCGATCCTGCTGGCGCGGATGAGCGCCGCGCGGAAACTGGCGGCGGCGCCCGCGGGCGGTGGTGTGGCGACCGTGGCGATGGGCGGTGGCGCAGGCGGCGGCGAGGGCGCGATGGTCAAGGGCATCCTGACCGACACGCTGAAAAGCCCTGCGATCTCGGCGCTTCTGCTGGGTCTCGGCATTGGCCTGCTGGCGCGGCCCGAGAGCGTTTACGAAAGCTTCTACGAGCCGCTCTTCCGGGGGCTTCTGTCGATCCTGATGCTGATCATGGGGATCGAGGCGTGGCAGCGGTTGGGCGAGATGCGCAAGGTGGCGCATGCCTATGTCGCTTATGGCATCGCCGCGCCCCTGCTGCACGGCCTTCTGGGCTTCGGCGCGGGACTGGTCGCGCATCAGTTGACCGGGTTCTCGGCCGGCGGTGTGGTGCTGCTGGCGGTGATGGCGGCGTCAAGCTCGGACATCTCGGGCCCGCCCACGTTGCGCGGCGCGCTGCCCGAGGCGAACCCGTCGGCCTATGTCGGCACCTCGACGGGGATTGGAACGCCCGTGGCGATCCTGTCCATCCCGCTCTGGATCGCGCTGGCGGATCTGGTGATCGGGGTCTGAGGGCCGGGGCACCACGAACAAGCGCGCTGCGGGAAATCGTGGCGCGCTTTTTCTGTGCGTTCTGCCCCAAACCGTTCTATTATCCCGAACATGGATCGGCTGAACTACCACCACCTGCGCTATTTCCGCGAAGTCGCCCGCGAGGGGCATCTGACCCGCGCGGCCGAGCGGCTGAACCTGTCGCAATCCGCGCTTTCGGCGCAGATCCGACAGTTGGAGGAGCGGCTAGGGCGTGCCCTGTTCGAACGCAAGGGGCGGCAGCTGATCCTGACCGAGGCAGGGCGCATCGCGCTCGACCATGCCGAGCGGATCTTCGGCACGGGCGAAGAGCTGATCGCGGCGCTCGGCACAGGCGGCGGCGCGGCAAGGCCCCTGCGCGTTGGCGCACTGTCCACGCTGTCGCGCAATTTCCAGATGCGGTTCCTTGCGCCTGTGCTGGGCGAGGTGCCCTTGGCGCTCGTCTCCGGCTCGGGCGGGGTACTGTTACCGCGGCTGGCGGCGCTGGCGCTCGACGTGGTCCTGTCGACCGAGCCGCCCGATGCCCACGCCTTTCCCGACCTGACCGCGCGGCGGCTTTCGGCGCAGCCCGTGGCGCTGATCGGCACGCCGGCGCGGGTGGCGGGCAAGGATGCGCTGTCGCTTTTGTCGTCGCAGCC
>CAZVQL010000093.1:0-11071 GCA_964629305.1 uncultured Roseicyclus sp. | reverse complement strand
TGAAAGACGCGAATGCTTCGCACGAAATCGAAGGCGTCACCCGAGATATCGATGTCAGCCTGCTCTTCTGCCTGAACCTGAACCAGAGGATGCAGATCTTGTTGCACGCTCATCCCAGGCTCTTCGCGTAAAACGATGTCATACAGCCGTTCCATCGGCGACAATCGCGCGGGGGCCTTGAAAGACGCCCCCATCGGGCATCTCCAGATCTGCAAGGGTGGCTCGATCGGCCAGGGCGTGATCCTGTGGATGAAGACCGCGCGTGCATCGGCGCAAGGTGCCGATGGCGGCCAGCCTCCGGCCAGACAGAGCAGGATGGCACAGTCGACCTGATAGGTTTGCGCCGATGCGATGGAGCCGAAGAGGTTTGATGCGGCGATGGCCGCAGCAGCTGCCAAGCTTCTGACCCCGTGCTTCATGACGTTGAACCCTCCAAAGTGACACGGCACTACAAAACACCATTATCGATATCAAGGATATTTTCTCACGCGGAACATCACGTTTGCATATCGGCCTCGGGCGAGAGTGCTGTCCGGAACCCTGTGATCGCAATGTGAGTTGTCCGGGCAGGGTAGTGCCCCGCGGCGTGGTGTATGAGGGCCGGCCTTCGGAGAGGCCCGAGCTGGTCAGGAGGCCACGGCGGGCAGCCTGACGTTGTGAGTATCGGTGATGCGGGCCAGCGACTCCAGCCCCATGTAGCGGCGCGCGACGGCCCACTCGTCGTTGGTTTCGATCATCAGCGCGCCGACCAGTCGGATGATGGCCGCGTCGTTCGGGAAGATCCCGACGACATCGGAACGGCGCTTGATCTCCTTGTTGACGCGCTCGAGCGGGTTGGTCGAGCTGATCTGCGCCCAGTGCTCCCTGGGAAAGTCCATGTAGGCGAGCACATCGTCGCGGGAGGCGTCCATCATGGCGCCGAGCCGGTCGTTCTTTTCACGGAGGGCGTCGGCGACGGCGTCCCACTGGGTCTCCGCCTCGGCCTTGGTCTCCTGGGCGAAGATCGTCTTGAGCATTGCGGCCACGGCGGTGCGGCTCTTGGCCGGGGCATGGGCGAGCGCGTTTCTGAGCCAGTGCACGCGACACCGTTGGTGGGTCGCATCGAACACTCGGCGGGCTGCGGCCCTGAGCCCCTTGTGATCGTCGGCCACGACGAGCTTCACGCCGCGCAAGCCTCGATCGGCGAGAGAGCGCAGGAAGCCAGTCCAGAACGTCTCCGCATCGGAGGGGCCGGTGGCGACGCCGAGCACCTCGCGCCGGCCGTCCTCGTTGACCGCCACCGCGATTATAACGGCACGGCTGATGATCCGGCCGTTCTCGCGCACCCGGATGTAGGTTGCATCGAGCCAGAGATAGGGCCAGGCGCCCTCGAGAGGCCGGGTGAGGAATGCCTGCACGCGCTCGTCGATCTCGGCGCAGAGCCGGCTCACCTGGCTCTTGGACACGCCACTCCCGCCCATGGCACGGACCAGATCGTCCACGGCGCGCATCGAGACGCCGTGCACATAGGCTTCCTGGATGACAGCCACGAGGGCCTTCTCGGCCGTCCTGCGCGGCTCGAGAAAGCTCGGGAAGTAGCTGCCCTTGCGCAGCTTCGGGATCGCCAGGTCGATGCGGCCAGCGCGGGTCTCCCAGCCTCTCTCGCGGTATCCATTGCGCTGCGTGGTGCGAGCCGGTGTGCGCGTTCCTTTCGGCGCGCCCGTCGCAGCCTCGACCTCCATCTCCATCAGCCGCTCGGCGGCATAGGCGAGCATGTCGCGGACGAGATCCTCGTCGGCGGACTTCTCCACCAGCTCGATCAGGGTCATTCTATCGTCGGTCATCGTCGTCTCCGTTCCAGGTTCCAGGTCTTGCAACCCGAACCTTCTCCGAAGACCGGCGATGGCCGCCAGCGTCACCCTCCGGCCGCGCGCTGCGCTACGCCAGGGGCTCCGCGCGCGGCCTCCTCCTACACCACGTCCGGGGGCACTGCTTCCGGGCAGGCGGTCTCTCCAACAACAAGCGGCCAGGGCAAGGTGTTTTTCGTGGCGGGACAAACGAAAAACGAGGGATCGACCGCAGGGTGGCGCCAGCCTCCGGGCTGCTCCCTCGAAATTTCCGTTGTTCCAGGAGAACTACTGCCATCAGGAACGCAGAACTTTTGACCGATAGGCCTTGGTCGCCGACCTTGCCTGTCGAGCGGCAGTGCACCTGACACACGTCTGTTTGGTAGTAGAGCGACCGTTAATTTTGTGTTAGGAAATGGTATCAGAGGAACGCACAGAGGTTGAGATATGAGAAAACTGATTTCGGCTGCCTCGACGGCAGCAGCACTGGCAGTCTTGACCGCCGGGGCCGCGCAAGCGGTTCCTTTGCAGGTGCAAGTCTGGGACGTGCTCGCGCCACAGCCTGGCCAATTTACTGGCAATAATGAGCTGGCGCAGGTCAATGCTTGGGTCAACGCTCCCGCCACTACGATCGCGCTTGAAGAAGGCACGGACGGAAACTTCTTCAACGATGCCTTTTCGGCCGGAACGAGCACAGGCGGCTACGATCAGGCAGGGGTCGACTACATCCTCGCCAACATTGCGCCCGATCTGACATTCAGCATCGACTCGTCGGAACTGGAAAGCGGCTTCACGGCCAGCGGGCTCAGCAGCGGATCGTCGACCCCGACCATCGCGGACTTTTTCGACCGTAACGGAAGCCTCGGTGGTGTCGGGCTCAATTCGATCCTCGGAACAGTGGTCAAAATCACCGGCAATTTGAGCGTGGCCGCGGGCGACACTTTCGCCGTCTCGTCCGATGACGGCTACCGCTTGACGGTGAACAACGAAGAGCTCGCGTTTCAGCCCGATCTCAACGGCAACGTGACCCCGATCACGAGCACTGCATTGGCAAGTTCGAGCGGTATCGCGCCGTTTGAGCTGGTCTGGTTCGAAGGCAACACCGTCGGCGCACGGCTGGCAGTTACCGGCGATTACGTCGCGCCCGTGCCTCTTCCGGCGGCAGCCTGGATGCTTCTGGCAGGTCTCGGCGGCCTCGTCGCGCTGAAACGCCGCAAGATGGCCTGATCGACACACGACACGAGCATTGGAGCGGCGGCTTTCAGGCCGCCGCCTTGCGTTTGGCGGATTGAACCGCTCCAACAGCGCCCCTATCAAATCCGCCGCATGATCCTGTGCAACCCCAATGGGCAGATTCCAGGTTCGGCTGCACCCAGAACGATGAGCACTGCGTTGGCCGTCGAGCCGGGAGGCAAACTCGCGGCCACCATCCGCGCATTTACATCGTCCGGTCAGCTTGAACGCCCAACGTAAGCAGTGTCTGAGAGACACGGGACTTCAGGTTGACGGCATGAAATTCCATGGGAGGAGGTCGTCGATGCGGCTCTGGCGATGGCCTCGAGGGTGGCCTTTAGGTAAGCGAAGGGCTCGACGCCTTCGAACTTCGCGGTCTCGATCAGCGATACGATGCGGCCCCAAGTCCGGCCGCCTTCGTCGTACCCCGCAAACTGCGCGTCACCGTGGACCGCAGCCTCCACCGGCTGCGCAACCTCGTCGAACGCTGCTTCAACAAGCTCAAAAACGCCCCTCGCATCGCATAATAGGTCTCATGGCTGCCAACCGCCTCGAAATGGGGCGTTTGCACATCACCGCGGCCGCCACTACGAGAAAAGCTGTACCGCCGTGGCGGATATCCACGCTACACTCTACACAGAAAAATCTGCATCAGCGCTTCGCAAAGTGGACCCCTGACCGGCTCCGATATGGATAACCCAACATTCTTCCATTTTATTGACTTGGCGCCTCCATTTATTAAATTCTGCTAGATTTCGAAGATATCAAATACGATCTTATCACGTTTCGCGTGAATCCAATGCTGTCCGCACAGCTCTCAGCAATTCGTCGCGCAATACTGGCTTCACTAGAAGGAGATCTTCTGACAGGAGTGCATGGCCTTGCATTCCAGCTTCCTTTGGGAAACCCGACATGAAAAGCACCTTCAAGTCAGGAACGCTCCGCCTTAGAGCTTGAGCTAGTGCTGGCCCTTGCCACTCCCCTGGCATCACGATGTCTGTGAGCAAAAGGTCAAACAATCCAACATCCTCAGAGTATAGTTTCAGCGCTTCATCGCCACTGCTTGCCGTCGAAACATAATATCCGGCCTTGCTTAAGGTAATTGAGATTACTTTCAGTATCGCAGCTTCATCTTCGACCACGAGTATTCGACCGCTCTGCTTCTCATTTTTCTCAGCAGCGGGCACCACTAGGTCATTGGTGACTGTCTGTACCTGTGTGCAGTGTGCCGGGAGAAACATCTCGACCGACGTTCCGCGACCCGGCTCCGAATGCACTCTCAAAAATCCGCTTGACTGCCGGACAAAGCCATCAACCATGGCTAATCCAAGTCCAGATCCCTTGTCAGGGTCTTTTGTAGAGAAGAATGGTTCCAAGATGCGATCAAGCACTGTTTCAGGCATGCCACTTCCAGTGTCGGTTACCGAAACCATGACGTAGCGGCCTGGCTCAACACCCTCTCCTTTTTCTTTGGGATCAAGTTCAGAAATACTTGCGTTTCTTGCCTCAATTGTGATCCTGCCACCCTCTGGCATTGCATCACGAGAGTTGATGCAAAGATTAAGCACGGCATTCTCGAAAAAAGAGCGGTCAATATTTGCAAACCAAAGATCGGGAGTCAGGGAGATTCGAGTCTCCACGGAATTTGTGAGCGCTCGCTTCAGCATTTCGCTCATATCCAAAAGGATGGAGCCAACGTCGACAACTTTTGGCTCAAGGTGGGACCGCCTTGCAAAACTCAAGAGATGGTGTGTGAGTTTACTGCCGCGCTGACAGGCGTTAAGTATCTCATTTATAAAGGAATTTCGCTCCTCGTCACTTCGTGCTTCTCCAATTAGTTCGGCATTTCCAGAGATAACGGCTAGGAGATTATTAAAGTCATGAGCAATACCACCAGAGATGCGGCCGATTGATTCCATCTTCTGCGCCTGCGCCAGGAGCGCTTGTTGAGCAAAAAGCTCTTCACTCAGGGCGACTTCATCAGACACGTCAAGGATGAGGCTGTTCCAAACTATCGTGCCATCATGGTGACTCTCTGGGGAGCCGCGTCCTTCAAGGTGCTTTATCCGTCCAGATTGGACCCGAATGCGCCAACGATGATGCCATGCAGAGAGAGTAGCTGCAGACTCCATAACAGAATTTTGTAGTGCCGCAGAATCTTCTTCGAGGACGATTGACCATAACTTCGACGGGTTCTTTTTTAGATCTTCGGCGGCGATCTCATAAATCTCCTCGCAGCCGTGACTTATATACTCCACGTCGTCCGAGCCATCGGGGCGCAACACGTAGCGGAAGATAGTTCCAGGAACATTTTCCGCGAGACTTTGAAATCTGCGGTCGTTCGCTGCTGCTTCCGCCGCTAGGCGCTCTGTTTCTGTGATGTCTCTGTCTAGGCCGACGATAAACGAGATTTCACCGGTCTCATCATA
The DNA here is from genome assembly GCA_964629305.1 of uncultured Roseicyclus sp. Lineage (GTDB taxonomy): Bacteria > Pseudomonadota > Alphaproteobacteria > Rhodobacterales > Rhodobacteraceae > Roseicyclus. The sequence continues at coordinate 5,583 of CAZVQL010000093.1, read as the reverse complement.
GGAAGCCATCGACCAGGACCGGATGAAGCGGATTTCGCCATCGGGACGGATAATCCTGAAGACAATTGGCTCGATTTGTTCAGCATAAGCATGTGCGATCTGGCGTTCTGCTAGCCTTGGAAGGTCTTCAGGATGGATCAGTTCGGTCCATGACTGGACCGTTTGAAGCGTTTCTGGTGGACGCCCCAAGTTCGCGTGGGTTACGTCGTCAGCGTAAAGCGTGTCCGTCTCGGCATCATAAAACCAGATGCCGATCGAGGCACTCGCGAAAAGCGAGCGCGCCACATCGCTTAATTGCTGAGGATCGAACTTCTCGGCCATCTTGCCGAGCCGCGCGGTTTCACCGCGCAGCAGTGCAAAAATCAATTCGCTCTCTCCTTGGTGGCCCGCGTACCGATTATCACATCGGCGCGCGGCTCGTGCAGCCTTGTGTCACGATCAAAGATGCTTTCGCAGCACATCGATCTGCAAGCAGAAACGGTCCAAAGCAGCGGTGTACCTGCCGGTCGTGCAAGAAGCTGCGCGAGGAACCTTCGGCGTAGCGCAGCGCTTAGCCGCGGTTGACGCTGGCGAACTGAACCGCTCCACGAGCGCCCCCACCAAATCTGCCGCATGATCCTGTCCAAACCCAACGGGTACTTTTCAGGTTCGGCTGCACCCAAAACGAATGACCACTGCGTTGACCGTCCCACTGAGCCGAAGCCTCTCGGCCACGATCCACGCGGTCACATCGTCCGGTTGGAGTGCCCCCGCTGAAGTGGTCCACCAACTGGGGTAGATTTGCCCCGTTCATTGGAGGACCAGGAGATGGCTGGGAAGCGAGAGAAACCTGAGGACATCGTGATGAAGCTGCGGCAGGTTGAAGTGCTGCAGGGTCAGGGCATGAGCGTTGCCGAAGCGGTGCGCCAGGTCGGCATGACGCAGCAGACGTATTATCGGAGCGGGCCTCACAGAAAATACTTCTGCCAAAGGCTGTTTCGTGTAAGGATGTCACAGAGTAAGTACCGATCACGCTTGAGGAATTTGCTCCAAACCATCGGGCGTTCATAGCTCGCGCGAAGCACCGAACCGCAGTTTACCAACAGTTTACCAAAAATTGACCAAGCTCTCGCGGGGACAGAATCAAAGGGGACGGTACTTTGGACAAGTACATGTCAGTTGCTGATCAGATTTTGGAAAGCATAGCCGATGTAGCCGCCAGTGAGCCAGTGGAACGCGGCCATCACCTCACGGCAGGCTTCGAACAGATTCTGCTGGCGCTCTTCAAGGACAGCGGGATCTCGCAGGACGAGTTGCGGGCGAACTTGAAACAGCGCGTAGAACGGCTCAGACTGGAACGTCTGTCAATGACCCTGGTCCAAAGCGACACCATTCTGGATTAGGTGGTCTGTCCCGGCGTCTATCAGATCATCTCCAAGGGCTGCTCGAACCGCATCGGCCCTGCCGGGGCTCCAACTCGTCGCGAACGAGACGTTGGGTGGTGTCACCGCTCCAGATCGTTTGATCCACCATGGGCTCGCTCAGCTGACGCCGATACCTTGGGAATACCCCCGCGCAGCATCGCCTCGCGCGAAATAGGAGAACGCCCGCACCATATTCTTCTTCACTGAATGGCAGGAGCAGATGCAGACCGACTGTCTGAGTCTCGGCACGCATCGCTCGTCATCGCGAGAACTCCACCCCACCCTGCTCGCAGTGTAGGGCTGGCAGACATGCTTTGCCATCAGGCGTCTGCCGGAGCCAATGTCTGCTCGCCGGCGGTCAAGCTTGCTCCTTTCCTCACATCATCGGCGCCTGAATGGCCGATTTGGCGCGTGAGAATGTCGAGCAACGCACGCTCCGTATGATGGAATCCATTCTGTTGCGCCACTTGGTGCGCCATGTGCAGAGCAAGGATGTACGCGGTGTCCTGATCATTCGCCATCTGCTTGTCCTCTATATAGTTTCTTCAGGCTTTCGTTGTAGAATGCAACCTGACTGCCACAACATGTAGCCCGCCTTGGTTAAAGAACGGTAAAGCAGCACAAGGGATAATCTTGGCGCGAGGTTCGGCGCTTGCCGCCGACATATGCCAGGGCGTCGAGCCTTCCTCATCGGATATGGCGTGACAACACGCCGTTCCAAGGGGAGGCGGCGATCACGCAAGCGGCAGGGCGACGTGTGCTTCCGCCCGTCACGCGCGCGAGCACGGATCAACAGGATCCTCCACCGCACTTGGTTCCGCAGATGTCCCGATCAGGACTGACGCCGGCTCTGGGGACTGCGTCCATGAGATGGGAACATCGAAGAGCCTGCGTCCTGTCGATCACCCTCGCGCCGACCCAGGACAGGTGCCTGCCTCTCGAGTGATCTCTCTCGAGGAACACAGCGAACGGAGGTCGGGTCACAAACTGAAAACCTCCACTCCAGAGCCCGTATAGTCATATGACAGCGCGTCAGCCGCACCCTTGCACCATGGCGGGCTCGCAAACGTACACAAAAGAGGACAGTTACCTCGCATGCCGCTTCTGGATTTCGTCAGATCATATCTTCCTTCACTTCCCAGTTTCCGCCTGGCAGTTTAACCCTTGCCGATGGCAAGCTGATCTGGCACGTTCAAAGCAGGTGGGTGGAAAGACCCCATCATAACAAATACAAAGTTATGCCCAGATTGCAGGATTATCCGGTTAAACTCGATGCGCCGCGTGTATCTTTGATAATTACACACCGGATCGAATCACAATAAAGAATACCGGATCCGCCTTTTATGTCGCGATCTGGGTGAAAGCTACGGCGATGCGCGCGCATAAAGATATTCTTTTGGTTGGTGCGACGGAATATGCAGCCGTATTCATGGACGCATTCGAGGACACTCCCGGTATAACATTCACTGGTTGCGTTCAGAATATCTGTCCTGAAGCTGCGCCCCAAACAATCCTTGGCAAAGATGTTTACTGGACCGGCGATATCGCTAAGTTTCGCAAGTCACATGAATTGATTTGCATTCTTGCGACCACTCTACGGAAATCGTGGCTCACGGAGTTGGCAGCTGATGGCTATACCTTTGCATCGTTAGTTCATCCGCAGAGCCATGTTTCTGTACGCAGCGAGATCGGCTGCGGGGTCTCGGTCGATGCGGGCAGTGTAATAGCTGGCTTCAGTCGCATTGGGGATCACGTGCGCGTTGGTCGTCGAGTTTCAATTGGCCATCACACCACGATTGGCGCATACGGCACAATACATCCTGGCGCGATCGTCTCGGGGAAATGTCAGATCAGCCAACAGGTCATGATCGGAGCAGGCGCAGTGATCTTGGATAATGTCGACATAGGTGAGGGGGCCGTGGTGGCCGCGGGGGCGGTCGTGAGAAGATCCGTTCCGGCTTATGCTCTTGTGGCCGGACATCCCGCTCGCGTAATGCCCACCCTGCACGGTCCCAGATAGCCCTCCCCCCGATGCTCGGAGATGAAAAGCCCCTGTCGAACTTTCCTGTTCAAAACATGATTTCGCCGAAAGCTTCCCCACTTTCGAAAAACCATGCTTCAGCACGTTTTGTACCCTTTAATCGAGCGACATGCGTAGGGACGGAGGATCGATACGTCTCCGACGTCATCGCCAGCGGGCGCTTGGCTGGAGACGGTCTATATGGTCGGCGATGTGAAGACTGGTTTGCCCGGTATTTTAGTGTCGGGCGAGCGTTTCTGACAAGCTCGGGCACCCACGCTCTCGAGATGGCTGCCATGCTGCTCGATCTCGGGCCCGGTGACGAAGTGATCATGCCGAGCTTCACATTCCCTTCGACTGCAACTGCCTTCGCCTTGCGTGGCGCCTGCCCCGTATTCATAGATGTCCGCCCCGACACCATGAACATCGATGAAACCTGCATCGAAGCAGCCATCACGCCGCGAACACGCGCCATTGTTGTAATGCACTACGGCGGTACGCCATGTAACATGGACAGCATCATGGCGCTGGCGCATGCCTTCGATTTGCGCGTCATCGAAGATGCGGCTCATTCCATCGGAGGCTACTGGCAGAAAAAACCGCTCGGCACGATAGGTGACCTAGCCGCATTCAGCTTCCATGAGACCAAGAACGTGACCAGTGGCGGCGAAGGGGGCCTCATCTGGATACGTGATCCAAACCTGGCAGAGCGCGCTAAAGTCATTCGTGAAAAAGGGACGAATCGAGACGCCTTCCGCGCTGGCACGATCGATAAATATGAGTGGTGTGATATCGGCAGTAGCTATGTCATGGCGGATATGAATGCTGCCTACCTATTGGCGCAGCTTGAAGCTTTCGAAATAATAACAGCAACACGCGGCGCCCTATCCAAACTTTATCGTGATGCCTTCGACGATCATGTTGCCAGCGGCCGGATCGAAGTCCAGCATGAACCTGAAGGAAGCATCACACCCGGGCACCTGTTCTACATAAAACTGCGCGACGAAAAAGATCGCTCCAGGTTCATGGCACACATGTCAAAGCACAATGTGAGCGCCGCGTTTCATTATTCACCACTACATACCGCGCCCGCAGGATTGCGGTATGGTCGATTTAAAGGCGAGGACAAATTTACCACCAAAGACAGCGCGCGCCTCGTTCGGCTGCCGCTTTTTTCCAATATCAGCATGGCGCAGTGCGAGTATGTGATTGAAATCGCCCGCCAATACCTGGCTGCGCATCGTTGAATTCAATTGCACGCCTTCATACCAAAATGAAACCAACCTATGTAATAGTAGCCCCTGGGTATACTGAAAATTCAGGCGGCGTTATATTTTTACACAGGCTTGCCGACGAACTCTGCAAACTGGGTGAGCGCGCTGTGATTTGGCCCATCAGTCGAGAACGCAGATCTTTGCTGAAAGTTATTGTCCAGAATGCGCCTGAGGACCCTGACTTCAAGACCATGCCGGGAACTGCATCCCGAGTAGCGCGCACAGTAGACCTGTATAGGAACGCAATCGTAGTTTATCCTGAGATCGTTCATGGGAACCCCCTTGACGCCCGGCATGTTGTCAGGTGGCTGCTGTACCCGCCTTCCATGCGGGGAACATCTTCCAGCTTTGGCCCAAGAGATATCTACTTCAAAGCTAGTGATTTTAGTGACGAAATTGAACTGACAGGCGGAGCGCAGCTTTTAAGCCTATTTTCCGTTCATCCAGCTTACTTCAATCTTGGCCGTGAATCGCGTGAAGGAACATGCTATATGTTACGCAAACAGACAGAAAAACCGGTCGCTCACGATCCTGATCGTGATGTTTGCCTCGATGGCTTGAGCCATGAAGCGATCGCCGAGGCCTTCAATAAATGTGAGCGCTTCATCTGCTATGATGAGGCAACGATGTATTCACAGTATGCGGCGCTGTGCGGCTGTCTTTCAATTGTCATTCCTGGTTTTTATGAGGATCGACAGTCGTGGTCTGCAGATCGACCAATCGCAAAATACGGAATTGCATATGGCCTTGATGATACGAAGCATGCCTTGGAGACGCAACATTTGGTAAGCGCTCACCTAAGATCGGTCGAGGAATTGGGTCGCGGCAGCGTAAAAGATTTCGCAATTCGGACAAAATTGGAGTTCGGATTTTTGTAGTCCATCCG
>CAZVQL010000092.1:0-11135 GCA_964629305.1 uncultured Roseicyclus sp. | reverse complement strand
GACCGCGCGATCCTGCGCGCCTTGCAGGACGACGCCACGCTCAAGGCCAGCACCCTGGGCCGCCGCCTGGGTCTGTCGCAGCCCGCGACATGGCGGCGAATGAAGCGGCTGGCCGAGGCAGGCGTGATTGGCGCGCGGCGGCTCGATCTGGACCTGGAGAAGCTGGGCTTCGGCGTCACGGTCTTTCTCGGCGTGAAACTGGGCCTGAAGGGCCGCGTCAGCCTTGAAGATTTCGAGCGCGCGGTCTCGGCCATCCCCGAGGTGCAGACGGTGGAACATGTTCTCGGCCTCTATGATTACCGCCTGCGCGTCGTCGCCCGCGACCTGCCCGATTTCGAGCGCGTGCTGCGCCGTCGGATCATGACCCTGCCGGGCGTGGGCAACGTGGAGGCCAACGTGCTTTTGTCCGAGGAACGCCGCCCCGGCCCGCTGGGCTGACGCGGATCGGAAACGCGCGTGCGGATCGGCACCGGTTGCGGGGCGCGCGGGCTGCCCCGCGACGAAAGACGGCCTAGGCGCGCACGTTGCATCAGGCTACGCCCATGCGCAGGACAAGAAGGATACGCCGATGACCGCCCTGCTCGATACCGTCGATCCCGACGGGCTTCTGGAATACTCCGTGGTCTTCACCGACCGCTCGCTCAACCACATGTCCGACGCCTTCGGGCAGGTGATGCGCGACATCTCGGGGATGCTGAAAGAGGTCTACGGCGCGTCCCACGTCGCCCTCGTCCCCGGCGGCGGCACCTTCGCGATGGAGGCTGTCGCGCGCCAGTTCGCGGGCGGCCAGGACGTGCTGGTGGTCCGAAACGGCTGGTTCTCCTTCCGCTGGTCGCAGATCCTCGATGCGGGCGGTTTCGCGGGCGAGGTTACGGTGATCAAGGCGCGGCCCACGGGCAACAGTGCGCAATCCCCCTACGCCCCGGCCCCCATCGAGGAGGTCACCGCGAAAATCCGGCAGGACCGCCCCGGCATCGTCTTCGCCCCCCATGTCGAAACCTCGGCGGGCGTCATCCTGCCCGATGCCTATATCGCCGCGCTGGCCGAGGCCGCGCACGAGGTCGGAGCGCTGATGGTGCTCGACTGCATCGCCTCGGGCTGTGCCTGGGTCGATATGCGCGAGACCGGCGTCGATGTCCTGATCTCCGCCCCGCAAAAGGGCTGGTCGGCGCAGCCCTGCGCGGGCCTTGTCATGATGTCCGACCGCGCCAAGGCGCGGCTGGACGAGACGCAGTCGACCAGCTTCGCGGGCGATCTGAAGGCCTGGGCCAACATCATGGCGACCTACGAGGCGGGCGGCCATGCCTATCACGCCACGATGCCCACAGACGCGCTGCGCGTCTTCCGTGACACGATGTTGGAAACCCGCGAGTACGGTTTCGACAAGCTGAAAGCGGCGCAATGGGCGCTGGGCGACGGCGTGCGCGCGATGCTGGCGGAAAAGGGCGTGCGCTCGGTCGCGGCCGAGGGCTATGGCGCGCCCGGCGTCGTCGTCAGCTACACCGACGATCCGGCGATCAAGTCCGGCGCGGCCTTCATGGCGCATGGGATGCAGGTGGCCGCCGGCGTGCCCCTTCGCGTGGACGAGCCCGAGGATTTCATGACCTTCCGCATCGGCCTGTTCGGCCTCGACAAGCTTTACGACGTGCCCGCCGCGCTTGCGCGCCTTCAGGCGGTGGTCGACAAGGTCTTTCCCTGATCCTCAGCCCGTCGCGCCAAGCCCCGCGCGCATCATCACGCGGCGCACCGGCGCGACGGAATAGATCGCGTTCAAGGCCCGCAGCCGCAGGTCGCGCAATCCCTGCGCCTCGGCCATCGAGGCGCGGTTGAGCGCGTCCACCCCGGTCACCCGCGCCAGCACCTCGGCGTGGCGCGCTCGGTGATACTTCTGCAGCATCGCCCGCGTGCCCGGATCGCCGCGATGCGCCTCGGCGAGGTCCAGAAGCACGCGCATGTCGGCAAGGCTCATGTTCAGCCCCTGTGCCCCGATGGGCGGGACGACATGGGCGGCCTCGGCCACCAGCGCCACGCGCTCGCCCTCCATCCGGTCGGCGATCTGGCTGATGATCGGCCAGACGGTGCGACGGCTGGCGAGTTTCAGCGGCCCGAACAGATGCGCGGAACGTTCCGTCATCTCGGCCTCAAACGCGTCCTCGGGCAGGGCGGCAAGGCGCTTCACCTCCGGCCCGCGCTCCATCCAGACGATGGCCGAGGACGGGCGCCCCTCGTGGTCCGGAAGCGGCACCAGCGTGAAGGGCCCGCCTGAGCGGTGGATCTCGGTCGAGACGTTTTCGTGCGGGATCGGGTGCGTGACGGCGAAGGCCAGCGCTTTCTGCCCGTAGCGCATGGTGCGCACGCCGATGCCTATCGCCTCGCGCACGGGGCTGCCGCGCCCATCGGCGGCGACGATTAGCTTCGCGCTGATCCGTGCGCCGTCGGTCAGCGTCACGCGCGCCTCGGCCTCGCGCGTAAGAACCTGCGCGCTGCCGGTTCCTGGGCGGAACTGGACGTTCGGAAGGGTCGCCAGATGCGCCACCATCTCGCGCCGCAAGAGCCAGTTGGGCAGGTTCCAGCCAAAGGGCATCTCGGAAATGTCGGCGGCGTTGAAGTCATGCGCAACGCGCGCCTCGGCCAGCTCGCCCCCCGCGTCCACGATCCGCATGATCTGCAACGGCATCGCATGCGGCGCCAGCCGCTCCCACAGGCCCGCGCGGTCGAGGAAATCGCGCGACGGCTGCAGGAAGGCCGTGGTCCGCAGGTCCGACCCCTCGGTCGCGGCCTCGATGATGGGCGGCGCGGGATCGGCGCAGATGACGGAGAAGCCCGCGGCCCCGAAGGCCGCCGCGGCGGTCAGGCCGGCGACGCCGCCGCCAGAGATGAAGATGTCGGTCTGTTCAAGATCGCTCATGTGCCGAAGCTAGGCCGCGGGGGCCACGACGGCGACGCGACAGGCTGTCCCAAGCGCGCCGTCATACCAGCCGGGCGAGGAACCCGCCGAGGTCGTCGGTGTGATGCTCGATGAACGCCTCGGCCTCGGCCTCGGGCGCGACATGGACGGTGCGCATCCCCATGGCATGCGGTACACGCAGGTTGCGTGGATCATCCTCGAACATCGCGGCGCGGTCGGGGGCCAGCCCGTCGAGCGCAAAGACCGTCTCGAAGGCCTCGCGCTCGGGCTTGGGGATGAGGCCCGCGTGTTCCACGCCGTAGACCGCGTCGAACAGCCCCTCGAGCCCACGATGCGCGATGACGCGACGGGCATAGGGCTCGGTCCCGTTGGTGTAGACGATGCGCCGGCCGCCAGCGTGGTGCCGTGGTCGCGCCAGCAGCGGTGGCGCAGGGCATCGGCCTCGGGCTGCTCGACGCCGAGCGTGCGCATCACCCAGGCCGTCATCTTGACGTTGATCTGGTCGAACAGCGCCATCTCGGGCGGGTAAAGCGTGTTGTCGAGGTCGAAGACCCAGGTCTCGACATGGGAAAAGCGGTCGCGCGTCATGGCATGGGCGTAGGCGCTGCGCGCGGGCGGCGCAAGTCTGGACAGGCCCGCCGCCGCCGCCTAGCGTATCGCGACCGAGTTCAAGGATACCGCCCGCCCATGGCCACGAAGACCGCGCCCGACCCGCACAAGGATGCCTATGCCCTGATCCTCGATGCGATCGACCAGGGCACGTATCGCCCGGGCGACCGTCTGGTCGAGTCGGAACTGGCCGAGCGGTTCGGGGTCAGTCGCACGCCCATCCGCGAGGCGCTGCAACGGCTCGAGACGCAAAGCCTTCTGACCCGCGACGGTCGCTCGCTGATCGTGGCCTCGCTCGACCATGCGCAGATGGCCGAGCTTTACGCCGTGCGGCAGGAGCTGGAGGGGTTGGCGGCGAAACTGGCCGCCCAGCACGCGGCCGCCGAAGAGGTGCAGGTTCTGCGCGAGATGGTGCAGTCGGACCATGACCTTCTGGGCGATCCGCAGGCGCTGGCGCGCGCGAACCGGCGCTTCCACCACCAGATCCATCTGGCCAGCCACAACCGCTTTCTCGTGCAGCAACTCGACCTCGTCTATCGCTCGATGGCGCTGATGGCGCGCACCTCGCTCGCCGCGCAGGGCCGGGGGGAGAAGGCGCTGGCCGAACATGCCGAGATCGTCGAGGCCATTGCCGCCCGCGACGGAGACCGTGCGGCCAAGGCGCTCAAGGATCACCTGTCGATCGCCTTCGTCGTCCGCCTGAAGGAAGAGGCTCAGGCCCCTCGCTGAGGGTGGTCGCCCCAGGTGTGGCGATACCGCCGAATGCGCCGTGCTCTGTTTTGGCCCACCAGAATGGCCTGAGCACCATTTCGGCGGCTGCGCGCCATGCCGACAGCGTGGCCAGCAGGAAATACATCTCCGACAAGAGGATATAGGGCCTGAGGCCCCTCAGGTGGCGGGCGCGTGTGGCGCGAATGGCTGTCGCGATCGAGAGGCAAAGGCTGGCCACGAAGATGGTCGCAAGCACGCCGTAGCCCATTGGTCCAACGGTCGCATCCAGCGGATGGGCAACGCCGAATGGCTTCACCATGAGCGACCAAAGGAGAGGCGCAACGAGGAAACCTGCGACGGCAAACAGGATCTGGACGTGCATCGCCACAAACCGCACCGTTCCGAGATCCCGCCAGATCGAAAGCGGGGCACGCATCGCCATTGCCCATGTCATCAGATATCCCTTCTGCCAACGCGATCGCTGCCGGATCCACGGTAGAACTGCGGCATTCGCCTCTTCGAAGGTGGTGGTCTCCAGAAGCTCCGTCCGGTACCCGCCGCGCGCCAGTCTCAGGCCAAGCTCTGCATCCTCGGTCACATTGTGAGCGTCCCATCCGCCGACCTTTTCGAGCGCTGTGCGGCGCAGAAACAGGGTGGTGCCGCCCAAGGGCACGAACAGGCCCAACCGTTCGACGCCGGGCAAGATCACGCGGAACCAGACCGCGTATTCGATGGCGAAAAGGCGCGACAGCAGGTTGTGATCGGCGTTGTAATAGTCGAGCCGCCCCTGAAGACAGGCGGTGTCGGCACCAACAGCGGCAAAGCGCGCTGCGACACGGGTGATCTGGTCGGGTTCGGGCCTGTCCTCGGCGTCATATATTCCTATGATTTCGCCCTTCGCGAACCCGAGGGCGAAGTTCATGGCGCGCGGCTTGGTCTGCGGCTTGCCTGGCGGGACCGCTATCACGCGAACCCATGCCGGCAAGGTCGTCCGGCTCAGCACGGCGCGCGTGAGAGCATCGTCTTCTTCCACAATGAGCAGAACGTCGAGGCATTCGCGGGGATAGTCGAGCCGTTCGAGACGCCGCAGAAGTGTGGTTGCAATGTTCGGTTCGTGGTAGAGCGGAACCAGGATCGAGACGATCGGGCGTGCCTCGGCGGCCGGTTGTGCAGGCATCCCCTCGGTGCGGGGCCGACCCCGGTGATCCGACCTCAGGGTCGCGGCAAATGCCAGGGCTTTCAGGACCGTGTTTCCGGCGAAGACCAGTAAAGCGAAGCCAAAAAACGCAGATGTCATCGCGACGGGCCACTGTAGGGTTGCAAGTGTAGCAAAGATGACCGCCGTGAGCATAATACGTCCGGCAAGTTCCGGCTTCCATCCGCGGCAACTCTGGTCTTGTGGCGCCTGCCCTTCGGCCAGTCGGGCGAGCCGTTCACCGTAGAGCGTGATCTGCGCGGCGGTGATGCTTGCGCGGGAGGCGAGGCACAAGACGGCTTGCCGCCCTTCGGAGAGCGCCAGCGCGGCCAGAATCGCGTCTGTCTGATCTGGGCGGTACGTGGCAACGATCACGAGGCCGCCCGCCTGGCCCACCGGAACGGCGCCAAGGCGCAGCGCATTTTCAGGCGAGAGGCAGGCCGCAACCCTAAGGTCAGGTCCCTGTACGGAGAGATCCGCCATGCCCATGCCATGGTGATGGGCCTGAGCCGAGAGGAGGTCCGCCTCGGATATGGCGCCGCGCGCAAGCAGGATCTCACCGAGGGGCAGACCAAGATCACTCTCAGCGACCTGCGCCTTTGTCAGAGTGGTCGCGTCGATGGCACCGCGCGCAAGCAACAGTTCGCCAAGTCCCCGGGTACGCGGAGGGGCGCGTGCGGCCACGCGTCGGGCGGCACGCACCATCTCGCGCGCCTTGCTTGAGGGATCGGAATGGGGGGTACGCGGAGACGATATGCCGTCTGCGACCCGTCGCTCAAGATCGTTTGCCGGGCCCGCGATACCAAACCGTTCCATGCTCTCTATTCCGTGCGACACCGACCGCTTCGGCGCGTGCCGGGCCACCCTGCCGCGCCAGAGTTAACATGCCCTTAATGGCAAGATGTCGAAGGCTGGGCACATCCGGGCTGTTCTTGGCGGGTCGACGGGTATATTCCCCGCAAGTCCCAAGGGCCAACTGACTACAGAAGCGACGACATCAAGATTTACGTCATCAATCTTGACCGGCGTCGCGATCGCCTCGAACGGATGCAAGCGATCGCCGACGCCCTAGGTTTCGAGTTCGAGCGTGTGTCCGCCGTAGACGCCAAGTCGGACGATTTTCACCACCCGAATGCGCCAGCACAGGTGTGTCCGCCGCGTTGAAGAACGCCGCCGCTTGGCAGGAATGCCGTGGTCTCGCAAGCGACACGCTCAGTTCAAGCGTGGCGCGACCGCAGACCTCGAGTAGTGCCAGAAATGATTGCCATCTGGGCAAGATCGGGCGATATCCGCATCAACCGGCACGGAAGATGAAGCATGTCGGCTCAGCGCTGAACAGCACTCACTTGGGCGATTTTGTTTTTTGCCCAGTGAAAAGGAGAGCTCAGGATACCAAATGCAGGTTTATCTCGAGGTGGTTAATCCTTTGGTCTCAGTTGATCGTCGAGCCCTCATGGAGCGAGAGTTTGATGCGGCAGCATTGAAGCCAAATTTTTTTCCAGCGATTTATTATCGCGACATGTCTTATGACTACTTGCTTGAATATTGTTTGCCCACCGGGCCTTGGGGGCGAACACAGCCTGGCCATATGGCCACAACAATAAGTCACATGAAGGTTTGGGAGCGTTTTCTAGAAACCGATCTGCCGTATTGCGCCGTTTTCGAGGATGATGTCTTCGTGGCACCGGATCTAGGCCGCTTGTTGAATGATATGTCTTGGTGGCCAGAAGATGCCGATATCGTCAAGCTGGAGGCCCGGCGGCGGGACGGCAAGCCTGTGCTTCTTGGTAAATCGGAAATCGAGGCATGTGGGCGGAAAGTAAGGCGTCTCCTCTCACGGCATATGGGCGCTGCTGGCTATGTCATTACGAGGACTGCTGCCAAGAAACTAATAGCTGCGCAGCCCTATGACATGGTCATTGATCACATATTGTTCAATTTCAACGCTTCAAAAGTGGCGAAGGAGTTTGTCTACTACCAGGTGGTCCCTGGATTGGTGACGCAAGGGAATGAGCCCGGTGCAAGTTCAAAGATGGATGTGGCCGAGAAAATTCCGAAAACGGAATATTGGCTGCGTGCTTTGCGAAGGGGCTGGTTGGAGGTTTGCTATCCCCTTGCGACATACTGGCAACTTATTTCAGGGTCCGCGCGAATTATCCGCGTAAAATATAGCGATCAACGCATTGACAGGAATTCATGAAGAACCTGCGTTGAAACATAAACGTACCATTGTTCGACGTGCCCGATTCATGTCCAAGAGTTGGCAATAGACTGAGGGCGGCGGCATGTAATGGCGATGTTCAGAAGCGCCATCCTTCTCAAAGAGAAAGGATATGCTACCATGGCCAAATCTACCGTTGTACCGTTCGGGCTTTTCAGGGCGACTTTTGCGCCACGGCTGAACAGTTGAAACGGGACGGTCCGATCGGCCTCATGTCCGATAACACGCTCGCCTGCACGCTCAGCCATTTCAAGGCATGGCAGACGTTCCTCGATGACCCCGACGCCGGAGAACATGCCGTGGTTCTGGAAGACGATGTCGAGCTTGCCGCGCGCAGCGTTTCGGTCATCCGTGACCTCTTCGAGAACCGGCTTTGGGGCTACAAGCTGATCAAGCTCGAACAAGGGGGTGCTATGCGCAACGGCGCCTTTGTGGGACACAGGGGCGAGATGCGACAGGGCTATGCCCTGCGTGAGGCATATCAGGTGTTGGCGGGTGCGGCGGCCTATGCCCTCAGCCGAGAGGGCGCAGCCCACTTCCTCGGTTTTCGCGACAGCATCGCTGTCCCGGTCGACCATTTCCTGTTCTATCCCGTCCGTCGCCGGGGCTTCTGGGGCGGGCCCTATGCTGCGGTCGATCCTGCCATAGCGGTTCAGGATTGGAGCCTGGGGAGCGACATCAATCACCAACGCAACCTGAAAAGCCGCAAGGGCCGCAACCTTGCGCGCGCGCTTCACGAAGGGCATCAGGCACGCCGTATCCTTGGCGGACTTCTGCGTCGCCGTACGGAGTGGGTGGCCGTCCGATACGAGCCCTGAGCGCGTGTCTCAGCCGCCTGCGCGTGCCTGAAGTGCGGCCGCGAAGCGTTCGAACAGGTAGAAGCTGTCCTGCGGGCCGGGGCTCGCCTCGGGGTGGTACTGCACGGAAAAGACCGGGCGGTCTTCCATGCGGATGCCGCAGTTCGACCCATCAAACAGGCTCACATGCGTTTCCTTCACACCCGCGGGCAGGGTCTGGCTGTCCACGGTGAAGCCGTGGTTCATCGAGGTGATCTCGACCTTGCCGGTCTCGAGGTCTTTCACCGGATGGTTCGCGCCGTGATGGCCGTGGTTCATCTTGATCGTCCTGGCCCCCAGCGCCAGGGCCAGCATCTGGTGGCCGAGGCAGATGCCGAAGACCGGCAGGTCGCGCTCAAGCACGCCGCGGATCATCGGCACGGCATAGACGCCGGTCGCCGCCGGGTCGCCCGGACCATTCGACAGGAAGACCCCGTCGGGGTTCTGCGCCAGAACCTCCTCGGCGGTGGTCGTGGCAGGCATCACGGTCACGTCGCAGCCCGCACTCGCCAGGCAGCGCAGGATGTTGCGCTTGGCGCCATAGTCGATCGCCACGACCTTGGGCGCGGGGATGGCAGGATCGCGCCGCGAGAAGCCCTCGGGCCAGGCCCACCGCATCTCGTCCCAGCGGTAGGATTGCGCACAGGTGACATCCTTGGCGAGGTCCAGCCCCTCGAGCCCCGAGAACCCGCGCGCGGCCGCAACAAGCGCCTCGATGTCGAAATTTCCCTCAGGATCATGGGCCAGCGCCACGTGCGGCGCGCCCTGCTGGCGGATCGCGCGCGTCAGCCGCCGCGTGTCGATGCCGCCGATCCCGACACGTCCGGTCTTCTCGAGCCAGGTCACGAGGTCGCCCGCCGCGCGCCAGTTCGACGGCTCGGTCGGGTCCCATTTCACGACCATCCCCTCGGCCACGGGGTCGGCGGTCTCGTCATCCTCGGGCGTGACGCCGGTGTTGCCGATATGGGGGAAGGTGAAGGTCACGATCTGCCCCGCATAGGACGGGTCGGTCATGATCTCCTGGTAGCCGGTCATCGCGGTGTTGAAGCACAACTCGGCCACGCGCGTTCCGGTGGCACCGAAACCTCGGCCGAAAAACAGCGTTCCATCGGCGAGGGCGAGGCAGGCGGTGGGTTTGGCGGGCATGGCGGCAGCTCCACTAGCGGGCGGGTGGGCAAATTGGCGGTGTCCTACGGGGGGTGGGCCCCGCGGTCAAGTCGGACACAGGGGGTGTTGTTGCCGCGGGCGGCTTGCCCTATCTGGGGTGCTTCGGGATAGCGATGGGGGACCACCATGCCCATGGATCTGCGCGAGCGCATCGGCGTCGGCCTCAAGGAGGCCATGCGCGAAAAGGATGCGACGCGGCTTGGCACGCTGCGGCTGATCAACGCCGCGATCAAGGACCAGGACATCGCCGCGCGCGGCGAGGGCCGGGACGAGGTCGTGGACGATCAGGCCGTGCTCGGAATTCTCGGCAAGATGGTCAAGCAGCGCCAGGAAAGCGCGCGCGCCTATGAAGAGGGCGGACGCCTCGAGCTGGCCGAGAAGGAGCGCGAGGAAATCGCGATCATCGAGCAGTTCCTGCCGCGCCAGCTGTCGGAGGACGAGGTGACGACCGCCATCGACGCGGCCATCGCCGAGACCGGGGCCGAGGGGCTGCGCGACATGGGCCGCGTCATGGGCGTGCTCAAGTCGAAATACACCGGCCAGATGGATTTCGGCGCGGTCGGCCCGATGGTCAAGTCGCGGCTGGCATGACCTGAGCCGGGGCCGCCGCCTATGCGGCTCCGGCACCCGTTTCTCGCTCAGGTCGGGGCCTTCAGGGCCCCCAGCGCGCGCTCCAGCGTTTCCTTCAGGCCCAACCGTTCCGGCGGGGTCAGGAAGGCGCCGATCTCCACCTCGCGTTCGCCGCCCTGCAGGGTCAGGTAGTTCTCGACCGGTCCGCCCTTGGTGTGCAGCGCCACGCGCACCCAGTAGGGGTTCGCCTCCCAGTCGAGGGGGGCCTTGCGGCGCGGTTCGTGCCGCTCCAGGCGCACGAGATCGTCCCAGATCACCAGCTCCTCGCGTACCTCGTGGTCGCGCCAGGATCGCTTGAGCGCGGCCCAGATCGCCCAGATCGCGCCGAGGATGAAGGGCAGCAGGAACCAGAAGACCGGGTTCCCGAGGATCGACAGGAGCGGGATGGCGATGAGCGCGGCTGTGGCGCCCATGAACCACACGAATCCCTCGGGCGTGAGCGATTTATGCGGCGTCAGGCGCAGCCACAGGCGCGGCAGGCCATGCCCGTCACGTGAAAGGGCCCCGGTGATTTCCGGGGCCCGCTTCATGTCTTGGATTTCAACCGGCATGGGGCCTGTCAGTGGTTCGGCTGCTTGTCCCACATCTCGCGCGTCGGAAGCTCTTCGAAGGTATGCTCCGGCGGCGGGTTGGGCAGGGTCCATTCCAGCGTGTCGGCATGTTCACCCCAGTAGGCGTTTTCCGTGATCTTGCGGCCTGCGAACAGGGTGTAGAACACGATGCCGATGAACAGCAGGAACGAGGCGAAGGAGATGAAGGCGCCGATCGACGAGACGTAGTTCCAGAGGGCGAACGCGTCCGGGTAGTCGATGTAGCGGCGCGGCATCCCCTGGCGGCCCAGGAAGTGCTGCGGGAAGA
>CAZVQL010000091.1:0-11148 GCA_964629305.1 uncultured Roseicyclus sp. | reverse complement strand
TTCGACAGCCTCAACTGGGTCGAGAACATGCGCGTCTCGATGGATGCGGTGCTGGAGACCGGCAAGATCCTTGAAGGCACGATCTGCTACACCGGCAATATCCTCGACCCGGACCGGGCGAAGTATGACCTGAAGTACTACGTCAAGATGGCCAAGGACCTGGAGGCCGCCGGCGCGCATGTGCTGGGGTTGAAGGACATGGCGGGGCTGTTGAAGCCCGCGTCGGCCGCGGTGCTGATCCCGGCGTTGAAGGACGCGGTGGACCTGCCCATCCACTTCCATACCCATGACACGGCAGGCATCGCCTGCGGCACGATCCTTGCGGCCTCGGCCGCGGGCGTCGATGCCGTCGATTGCGCGATGGACGCGCTTTCAGGGAACACGTCGCAGGCCACGCTCGGCACTATCGTCGAGGCGCTTCAGTTCACCGACCGCGACACCGGGCTCGACATCAAGGCGATCCGCGAGATCAGCGATTACTGGGAGGCCGTGCGCGCCCATTACGCCGCCTTTGAGTCGGGGATGCAGGCGCCCGCTTCCGAGGTCTACCTGCACGAGATGCCGGGCGGACAATTCACCAACCTCAAGGCGCAGGCGCGCTCGATGGGGCTTGAGGATCGCTGGCACGAGGTGGCGCAGACCTACGCCGACGTGAACCAGATGTTCGGCGATATCGTGAAGGTCACGCCGTCGTCCAAGGTCGTGGGCGACATGGCGCTGATGATGGTCAGCCAGGGCCTGACGCGGGCCGATGTGGAGGATCCGACAAAGGACGTCGCCTTCCCGGATTCGGTCATCGACATGATGCGCGGCAACCTCGGCCAGCCGCCCGGCGGCTTCCCGCCCGGCATCCTGAAGAAGGTGCTGAAGGATGAGCAGCCGATCGTCGAGCGGCCCGGCAAGGGCGTGCCGGCGGTCGATCTAGCGAAGACGCAGGCCGAGCTGTCCGAGACGCTGGAGGTCGAGATCGACGGCGAGGACCTGATGGGATACCTGATGTATCCCAAGGTCTTCACCGACTACGCCCAGCGCCACAAGACCTACGGGCCGGTCCGCACCCTGCCCACGCGCACCTTCTTCTACGGAATGGAACCGGGCGAACAGATCGAGGCCGAGATCGATCCGGGCGTGACACTGGTGGTCCAGCTTCAGGCCGTCGGCGAGACCACCGATGACGGCGAGGTAAAGGTCTTCTTCGAACTGAACGGCCAGCCCCGCACCATCCGCGTTCCCAACCGCAAGGCCGCCGCCACCAGCGTGAAACGCGCCAAGGCCGAGGCGGGCAACCCCAACCACATCGGCGCACCGATGCCCGGTGTCGTGGCCTCGGTCGCCGTGTCGGCGGGTCAGAAGCTGAAGACGGGCGACCTTATCCTGACCATCGAGGCGATGAAGATGGAAACGGGCCTGCACGCCGAGCGCGATGCGACGGTGAAAGCGGTCCACGTCACGCCGGGTGGTCAGATCGACGCGAAGGACCTGTTGATCGAGTTGGAGTGAGGCCAGGGGTATGCTGCGTGAAAGGGGTATCGCCATCCCTTTCATGGGGCGCGGATGCCTAGAAATCACCTGATTGCCACATGAAATTATTACTTTGTGCCACAACTTGGCCATTTCCAGTGGCTATCCATCTGCTCGAATAACACTTGTGGAGCAGTCGGATGTGGCATCCAGGCGGGTTTCTTAAGAGCGAAAGCGGGGCCGTGGCCACCGATTGGGTCGTCGTGACCTCGGGTGTCGTGGCGATTGGGATCGCAACGCTCGTAATCGTGTCCAGCGGCGTCGAGAACCAGGCGACGGACGTTCGGAACTATCTCGCCAATGCTTCGGTCGTGCGAGATGTGATCGCCACGATCGCGTCTTTCGATTTCACCGATGGTAACGCGGCCGGCTGGGTTGGTGGCCGTGTCATGGACATGGGTGGTGAGCTTGGAGAATTGCTCGTGCTTGGGCCGGGCCAGACCACCGGCTACCTGATGGAGGTGCCGCCGGGAACGTCGCTGGCCACGATGAGCTTCGACCTCGTGGGGGGTGACAGTCTCGATAACAGCGCCCAATGGGGTTACGATACCGCGACACTCACGCTCAACGGCGTTCCGGTCGCTATCGCCACCAACCATGCCAACCAACCGATAACTCTTGAAATTCCCCAGGTTGATGGCACGACCGTAGAGGCCGTCGTCACCGTCAACTCCCAGCATCTCGGCGCGCGGCCGAACTGGACCGATTCAGTGTCGCGTGTCACGGTTCAGGTCAGCGAGCCCACCGAAGACCTGCAGTTCGCCTTCACGTCGAACGCGAACCAGGGGATCAACGACGAATTCTGGGGCATCGACAACTTCAGCGCCGACGTGACCGGCGCCCCGGGCGTCTGACCCCCCGTTTACGCGGGATGCAGCCCGGTCTCATTGCAAGTTGAACTGCGCGACCGCGTCCTGAAGGAAATAGACCGTGTAGGTCCCCGCCACAGGTGTTCCCATGTAGAAAAGCGTCATCTCGCTCGGGCGTGGGGCGCTTTCCCAGCTTGACGAGATGCTCCAGCGCTGCCGCAGGCCGTTGCCCGTCTGGTAGCCCATGAAGGGCATCGGCATGCCGTCGGGGCCGACCAGCGAGAAATAGTCGGCATACATGAAAAACCGGTTCTCTCCGGCCTGCGCGTCGGTCGCGGTCGACATCAGCGGCGTCACGCTCAGGTCGAGACGCAGCGCCTGCCCCGCCGTGGGCACAACGCGCCCCGTGACGTCCTGCCCGTTGTGGCGGTCGGTCACGGCCAGTCGTGCCTCGGCGCCGAAACCGGTGACAGCGACCTGCAGGGTCTGGCCGGGGCTGATCGGTTGGCCCGGCGTCGCGTTCAGGTCGAGAGGGATCTGCAGTTGCTGCCCCTCCTCGCCGACCGTGAGCGTGGCGGTGGTGACGCCCTCGGGGATGATCCAGACCGCGTCGATGAAGGCCTGCTCGGTCTCGTTCGGCCAGTCGCGGGGGCGGCGCGCGAAGATCGAGGCCGACCCGAACTCGAAGATGCCCAGATAGTCGTAGCGCCCGATGGGGCGCAGCCCCTCGGCCGCGCCGGGCAACATCAACTCGATGTCGGAGGAATTGACCGACACGCGATCGAGCGTTTCGGAGAAGGCCACGTCGAACACCATCCGGATATGGTAGAAATCCGCGCCCGTACCGCTTTCCAGAACATGGGGCGCACAGCAGTAGATGCCGCTGTCGCCCTCGGCGCTGGTGATCTCGTCGTAGCGCTGGATGGTGACGGTCGATGGCGTGAGCGGTGATTGCGCCAGCGCCGGTGCGCTCGCAAGCGCCACGCTCAGCAGAGCGAGACAGATGATCTTCATGGTGGAATCCTCCCTTCGAAAGGCTTTGCATGCAATACGGCAAGGGTTTGATACACTGGGCAAGGCGGTCAAGAAAAAGGTGGAAATTCCCCCTTGCACGGACCCCGGCTTCTTTATAGATACCCGCCTCACAGAGCGGGTGTAGCTCAGGGGTAGAGCATTACCTTGCCAAGGTAAGGGTCGTGAGTTCGAATCTCATCACCCGCTCCAGTCGCAAAAACCCGGGTCGAAAGACCCGGGTTTTTTCGTGTTCGCATGGGCGTTCGTGAACCTTGGCGACTTGCCGGATGCGATTGATCACTCCCGCCTTTCTCAGTACCGCTTGGCTCAGCCCCACAAGGGATCGACCGAACGCGAGTTCGGCCCCCCATTTGGATCGCATCGGCCCGTCATGACGTGGCGCAATTGGCGGGAGAGCACAGATCAAGCAGCGCGCGCGCATCGCCATTCTGGGTACGGTGGGGGTGCCCGCCCGCTACGGCGGGTTCGAGACCCTTGCCGCACGTCTGGTCGAGGCCGCCGCCGAGCGTGGTGCCGCGGATCGGCTGACCGTCTGGTGCAGCGGGCCGCAGGCGGGTCTGGAGCGCCCCGCGCAGTGGATGGGTGCGCGGCTGCGCTACCTGCCCTTGCAGGCGAACGGCATTCAATCGGTGGCCTATGACGCGGCCGCGCTTTGGCAGGCCGCGCGCAGCGGCCATGACGTGGCCCTCCTGCTCGGGGTGTCGGGCGCCGGGGCCCTGCCGTTGATCCGCGCCACCTCGTCCATGCGGATCGTAAGCCACCTCGATGGGATCGAATGGCAAAGACCGAAATGGGGCCGCCTGGCCTGCGGCGTCCTGCGCAGATCCGAGGCCGCCGCGGCGCGCTGGTCGCATGACCTGATCGCGGATCACCCCGATATCGCCGCTCATATCCGCCGCACCCATGGACGCGAACCGGTCGAGATCGCCTATGGCCACGAGACGACCGCGACCATGGCCGATATCGCTGACCTGGCCCTGCCCGGCCGCTATGCGCTGGCCATCGCCCGGGCCGAGCCCGAGAACAACCTTGTTCTCCTGCTCGAGGCGTTCGCACCGGCCGCCCCCCTTCCCCTCGTGATCGTGGCGAACTGGACGGCAACGGTCCACGGCCGCGACCTTCTCGCGCGGTATGGAGGCCACCCGTCGATCCGGCTTCTTCCGGCCGAGTACGACCCCGCACGGCTGGCCGCGATCCGGGCGGGGGCGGCGGTCTACCTGCACGGGCATTCCGCGGGCGGCACGAATCCGTCGCTGGTCGAGATGATGGGATCGGGCCGCCCCATCGCGGCCTTCGACTGCGCTTTCAACCGCGCGACGACCGAGGGGCGCGCCATCTTTTTCGACGGTGTCGAGACGCTGCGCGCCCTCTTGCCGGGTCTGTGCGAACCAACCGGTGCCGCCGCCAACGGCGCCGCCCTGCAGGAGGTCGCGCGCCGCCGCTACCGCTGGCGGGATGTCACAGACGCGTATTTTGACCTGCTGGGCCTCTGACGCGCCCTTCCCCCGCCCGATTCCGCTGTCTATAGAGCGGCGCAAGACCAGACGCCGGAGGCCGCCGATGCGCACCGCACAGATCACCCGCACCACCGCCGAGACCGACATTTCCGTGTCGGTCGATCTCGACGGGACGGGCGCCTATGACTGCAAGACGGGCGTGGGCTTCTTCGATCACATGCTCGACCAGCTGGCGCGTCATGCGCTTATCGACCTGACCGTGCGTTGCGCAGGCGACCTGCATATCGACGACCACCACACGGTCGAGGACGTGGGCATCGCGATCGGCCAGGCGCTGACGCAGGCGCTTGGCGACAAGCGCGGTATCCGGCGCTACGGGTCCTTTCACCTCGCCATGGACGACGCGCTGGTGCGCGCGGCGCTCGACCTGTCAGGGCGGCCGTACCTCGTGTGGGACATGGAGTTTCCGACCCAGAAAATCGGCACCTTCGACACCGAGCTGGTGCGCGAGTTCTTCCAGGCGCTCTCGACCCATGGCGGCATCACGCTGCATGTGACGAAACTGGCCGGGATCAACAGCCACCATATCGCCGAGGCGGGCTTCAAGGCCGTCGCGCGCAGCTTGCGCGAAGCGGTCGAGACCGATCCGCGGAAGTCTGACGCGATCCCCTCGACCAAGGGCAGCCTGTAATCCCATGTCGACCGTCCTGATCGACTACGACTCGGGCAACCTGCACTCGGCCGAGAAGGCGTTCCAGCGCATGGCCGCCGAGACCAATGCGGGCAAGGTGATCGTCACCGCCGACCCCGAAGCGGTGGCCCGCGCCGACCGGATCGTCCTGCCCGGCGACGGTGCCTTCCCGGCCTGCCGGCGTGGGCTTCAGGCGATCGACGGGCTGGAGGAGGCTATCGTCGAGGCGGTCGAGGCGCGCGCCGTCCCCTTCCTCGGGATCTGCGTGGGGATGCAGATGCTGACGACCTGGGGCCGCGAATACGAGGATGTCCGCGGCTTCGGCTGGATCCCGGGCGAGGTGACGCGGATCACGCCTGATGACCCGGCCCTGAAGGTACCCCACATGGGGTGGAACGACCTGGTGATCGACGCGGTGCACCCGGTGCTTGCCGGTCTCGCCACGGGCGACCACGCCTATTTTGTGCATTCCTACGCCATGCGGGTCAGCGAGCCGGCGCATCTTCTGGCCCATGCCGACTATGGCGGGCCGGTCACGGCCATCGTGGGCACGCGCAATGTCGTCGGCACCCAGTTTCACCCCGAGAAAAGCCAGCGCGCGGGCCTGCGCCTGATCGCGAATTTCCTGGGCTGGCGGCCCTGACACGCAAGACGCCCCGCGGCTGTCAGGCCACGGGGCGCGCGCCGTCGCGTTCGGATCGGTTCAGTTGGCCCGGCGCCAGACGCCGCCTTCGCGGCAGATGGCACCGCCCATGACACAGCCCGAGACGCTCAGGTTGTTGCCGGTGAGCTGCAGCCGCGAGCGGTAGTCGCGACCACGGTCGGGCGAGTGGATCATGCCGCGATACTGGCCGGGATCGCCGGTGGGGTTCGTATCCCACACAAGCTGTCGGCCGACATTGTCGGTCTGCATGGCGTTGCCGGACCCGTCGAAGGCCTGGATCAGCGTGCCGCAGAGCGATTGGCCGCATTGGGTGATCCGGATGATCCCGGTGTGGCCGTTGTCATCGGGCGCGGTGCGCCAGTCGCCGATCAGGTCGTCGGCCATGGCGGTGCCAGCCATCGCCACCAGCGCCACGGCGCCGAGCAGGGCTTTCCTCATGTCTCTCATCTCCTCCCCATGAGTGATTGGGAAACCCTGCCGAATGCCCCGCCCTTCTGTCCAGCGTGACGTTGCGACGGACGCGCCCTTGCCCATCGCGCGCCCCTTTGCCAAAAGCGCGCGAACCGATCCGTGAAAGGCCGCGCCCCATGATCCTCTACCCCGCCATCGACCTGAAGGACGGTCAGGCCGTCAGGCTCCTCCGGGGCGAGATGGAAAAGGCCACTGTCTTCAACACTGACCCCGCCGCGCAGGCGCGCGCGTTTCAGGACGCGGGCTGCACGTGGCTGCACCTCGTGGACCTGAACGGCGCCTTCGCGGGCGAGCCGGTGAACGGCGCGGCGGTCGAGGCGATCCTTGCGGCCACCGAGGTGCCCGCTCAGCTCGGCGGCGGCATCCGCGACATGGCCACGATCGAGACCTGGCTCACGAAGGGCATCGCGCGCGTGATCCTGGGCACCGTGGCGGTCGAAAACCCCGACCTCGTGCGGCAGGCCGCCCGCGCCTTCCCGGGGCAGGTTGCCGTAGGGATCGACGCGCGCAAGGGACGCGTGGCGACCAAGGGCTGGGCCGAAGAGACGGACGTTATGGTCACCGACCTTGCCCGGGCCTTCGAGGACGCGGGCGTGGCCGCCATCATCTACACCGACATCGACCGCGACGGCGCGATGGGGGGCCCGAACGTCGAGGCCACGGCCGACCTCGCCCGAGCCACCTCGATCCCCGTTATCGCCTCGGGCGGCGTCTCTTCGCTGGGCGACCTCATCGCATTGCGCGACACGGGCGTCATCGCGGGCGCGATCTCGGGCCGTGCGCTTTATGACGGGGCGCTCGATCTCGAGCAGGCGCTCGCCACCCTCGCCTGAGCCTTCATCTTTCCCCAAATACGCACAGCACCACTGGCCTTCCCTCACCCCCGCCGATCGGCTAGGCAACCGACATGCTGAAGACCCGCATCATCCCCTGTCTCGATGTCGCCGATGGCCGCGTGGTCAAGGGCGTCAACTTCGTCGACCTCGTCGATGCGGGCAACCCGGTCGAGCAGGCGCAGGCCTATGATGCCGCGGGGGCGGATGAGCTGTGTTTCCTCGACATCCACGCCACGCATGAGAACCGCGGCACGATGTACGACCTCGCCACGCGCACGGCCGAGCAATGCTTCATGCCGCTGACCATCGGCGGCGGCGTGCGCACGGTCGAGGATGTGCGCAACCTGCTGCTTGCGGGCGCCGACAAGGTCAGCTTCAACTCTGCCGCCGTAGCCGACCCCGACGTGGTGGCGCGCGCCGCCGACAAGTTCGGCAGCCAGTGCATCGTCGTGGCGATCGACGCCAAGACCGTGGCGCCCGGCAAGTGGGAGATCTTCACCCACGGCGGGCGCAAACCCACGGGCATCGACGCGGTCGAGTTCGCGAAGACCGTGGTGGCCAAGGGCGCGGGCGAGATCCTGCTTACCTCGATGGACCGCGACGGGACGAAACAGGGGTTCAACATCCCCCTGACCCGCGCCATCGCCGATGCCGTGCCCGTGCCGGTCATCGCCTCGGGCGGCGTCGGCACGCTCGACCACCTGGTCGAAGGCGTGACCGAGGGGCATGCGAGTGCCGTTCTCGCCGCCTCGATCTTCCATTTCGGCACCTATTCCATCGCCGAGGCCAAGGCCCACATGGCCGCCGCCGGCATCCCCGTGAGGCTAGACTGATGTCCGACGACACCCTCCTGCGGCTCGCCGCCACGATCCAGTCGCGCAAGGGCGCGGACCCCGAAACTTCGTGGACGGCCAAGCTGTTGGCGCGAGGTCCCAAGAAGGCTGCGCAGAAATTCGGCGAGGAAGCGGTCGAGGCCGTGATCGAGGCCGCCCGCGGCGACAAGGAGAAGCTGACCGAGGAAGCGGCGGACGTGCTCTACCACTTCCTCGTCATGCTGACCGCGCGCGGTGTGAAGCTGTCGGATGTCTACGCTGAGTTGGAGCGTCGCGAGGGCCGCTCGGGCATCGCGGAGAAGGCCGCGCGGGAGCGCTGACTAAAGCTTCGAAGAGATGATGCCGGTGGCGAAGCCACCCATGCGCAGTTCCCCGAAGAGCCGCTGATACTCGATCTTGGGGCATCGGTTCTGGATCACCGTCAGCCCGGCCGCCTCGGCCTTGGCCGCGGCCTCGGCGTGGGTCACTCCGATCTGCATCCAGATCACCGATGGCAAGGGGTCCATCGCCAGTGCCTCGTCCACGATGTCGGGCACGGCCTCGGGGCGGCGGAAGATGTCGACCACGTCCACCCGCTCGGTCACGTCCGACAGGGCGGCCTTCACCTCCACGCCCCAGAGCGCGTTGCCTGCCTGGCCCGGGTTCACCGGGATCACCCGGTAGCCCTTGAGCGTGAGGTAACGGCCCACGTAATGGCTGGGCCGAACAGGGTTGGGGGACACGCCGATGCAGGCGAACACCTTGGAACGCCTCAACACATCGCGCAGAAGATCATCGGAAGGAGTCTCGGTCATGGCCCTCGTTTAGCACATAGAAAAAGCGCCCGCAGCTTGATTAGCGCGGGCGCAAGGTACGGAACGAGGGACAGTGTTGGACGTGCGGTGTTCCGAACCGCAGCGCCATGAGTGACAAATGGGGCGCAGTCTACGGATTTAAAGGAACCCTACGAAATCGTGATCGCGCACGCCCAGGCCCCTACCCGAGAATCGCGGGCCAGTTCGCTTCGCCCTGCGCGATCACATCGGGCAATTCAGCCGTCCAAAGTTCGCGCGCACGGAGGTTGGCATTCAGGAACAGGCGGTCGTCGTAGATCGACCAGGCCTCGGGGATCGTCGGCGCGAGGTATCCGCGCGAGGCGGCAAAGGCGCAATACCCCCCGAAGACGGGCGCGAAGCGTTCCGGTTCGGCGGCAAAGGCATCGCGGTTCGATGCGTTGGCAAAAAACCAGGTCGCCCCGTCCCAATCATGCGTGAAATCGGCACTGCCGGTGACGGGACCGTTGCCGTCGAAATAGGCGACGGGGTCGATGCCGTTGATGGTGCCCGCACGGCTTTGAAAGACGCGCGGTTCGGCGGCATGGGCCCCCCGCGGCAGGGCAAGCGCGAGGGGTGCAATGGCGGCGGCGGTGAGGATCTGGCGACGGCGGATCATGGGGAAACACTCCGATTGTGAACTGTCGGAAAGATGAGGCCTGCCGCGCGATCGCGAAAGGCCCGCCACGCAAGCGTGATGCGGGGTGAGCGACGTTTCAGTCGAAGATATCCTCGATCACGTCAAACGCCTCTTCCAGGGCCTTTTTCCACAGCGGCGTGCGTCGCTTCGGCTTTTTCCGGCTGCGCGGGTCGGCATATCCCTGCCAGTCGGGGCCGCCGCGCCACTCTTCCCGCGGCAGCGGACCACCGTGTGGCGCGGGCGCGCGCGGGCTGCGCTTGACCGGACGGTCCGGCTGCGGCGGCTTCAGCCATTTCATCTCGTGCAGCGGTGCACCGCAGGCCCCGCAGGCAAGCTCGTGCCCGTGGCGCGCCGTCAGCTTCAGCGTCTGGCGGCGGCCGCAATAGGAACAGGTGGCGATCTTGGTCTGGTCTGGCATCGGCTCTCTCTCAGGGGCGTGTGACCGCATATAGGGACACTGCCGCCGCATTCGAGACGTTGAGCGACCCGAACGCGCCCGCCGCGTCGATCCGCACCAGGTGATCGCAGAGATCGCGCGTACGCTCGCGCAGGCCCGGGCCCTCGGCCCCCAGCACAAGGGCGACGGGCCGGTCGGTCAAGGTGGCAGCAAGCGTGCCGATCTCGGCCTCGCCCTCACCGTCGAGGCCGAGGACGGTGTAGCCCATATCCTTCAGCGTCTCGATCGCGTTGCCCAGATTCTGGACCCGCAGGTAGGGCTGCCGTTCCAGCGCGCCCGAGGCGGTCTTGGCCAGCGCCCCGGTTTCGGGCGCCGAATGGCGGGCGGGCGCAATGACGGCGGCGGCACCAAAGACCTCGGCCGAGCGCAGGATCGCGCCCACGTTGTGCGGGTCGCTGACCCGGTCGAGCAGCACCAGCCGCGGTGCGCCCTGCCCCGTTGAAAGCGCGACATCCTCGAGCCGGCCCCAGTCGAGCGGCCGAACCTCGAGCGCGGCCCCCTGGTGGACGGAGCCCGGATCAAGGGGCACGGGGAACTTGCGCGGATCGGCGATCTCGGGCTCGAGCCCACCTGCGGCGATGGCCTCGCCCAGCTTGTCGGCGGCGTTGCGCGTGACGACGAGGCGCAAGCGCTCGCGCGCGGGGTTCATCAGCGCATCGCGCACCGCGTGCAAACCAAAGAGCCACAGCGTCTCGGCCGCGGCGGCGCGCTTGGCGCGTTCCTTGTCGATCACCCAGGTCGGTTTCTTGGCCACGTGCGCTGTCCCCTGATGCTCCGTCCGGGTTACGCCCTGCCCTGTGGCTTGCCAAGGCCAAGCCATCCCGTTTTTCGGTTGACGCCCCCCTGCCCCCCGATTATCCAGCCCAACGCGTCGGGCGACGTGCTGCAAGGTGCGGCAGCGGACTGTAACTCCGCCGGGGAG
>CAZVQL010000090.1:5456-11180 GCA_964629305.1 uncultured Roseicyclus sp. | reverse complement strand
GGCTTCATCGGCAGCCCGAAGATGAACCTGGTCAGCGGCCCCATCGCCGCCAAGCATGACGCCACCACCATCGGCATCCGCCCCGAACACATCAGCGTCTCCGCGGACGCGGGCGAGTGGCATGGCACCGTCGGCGTATCGGAACACCTTGGCTCGGATACCTTCTTCCACGTCACCTGCGAGGGCATTTCGGACCCTCTGACCGTCCGCGTCGGCGGCGAGGTCGACCTGCATTACGGCGACACGGTCTGGCTCACGCCCGACCCCGAGCAGCTGCACCGCTTCGACGACCAGGGCCTGCGCATCGCATGACACGTCTTGCCGGCAAATCCGCCCTGATCACCGGGGCCGCGCGTGGCATCGGCCGCGCCTTCGCCGAGGCTTACGTGCGCGAAGGCGCGCGCGTGGCCATTGCCGACATCGACATTGCGCGGGCCCGCGAGACCGCAGCCGAGATCGGCGAGGCCGCCATCGCGGTCGAACTGGACGTCACGAAACAGGACAGCATCGACGCCGCCGTGGCCGAGACTATCGCGGCCTTCGGCCAGATCGACATCCTGATCAACAACGCCGCCATTTTCAGCGCAGCTCCCATCGTCGAGATCGAGCGTGCGGATTACCAACGCGTCTTCGACATCAACGTCGCCGGCACCCTCTTCACGCTACAGGCGGTTGCCCGCCACATGATCGATCGCGGCATCAAGGGCCGGATCATCAACATGGCCTCCCAGGCCGGGCGGCGAGGCGAAAGCCTCGTCGCCGTTTATTGCGCCACCAAGGCGGCGGTCATCAGCCTGACGCAGTCGGCCGGCCTCAACCTGATCGGCCACGGTATCAACGTAAACGCCATCGCGCCCGGCGTGGTCGATGGTGAACACTGGGACGGGGTCGATGCCTTCTTCGCGAAATACGAAGGCAAGGCGCCCGGCCAGAAGAAACGCGAGGTGGGCGAGGCCGTCCCCTTTGGCCGCATGGGCCGGGCGGAGGACCTGACCGGGATGGCGGTGTTCCTGGCCTCGGACGAGGCCGAATACATCGTTGCGCAGTGTTACAACGTCGACGGCGGACAATGGATGAGCTGATGACAAAGACCCCTGTCCGATTGAGTTTGGGACACCTCGGCGATCTTCCGACGGAGGTCGCGCGACCGACCTATTCGAGGGATGACCTCACGCCCGGCATCGTCCATATCGGCGTCGGCAATTTCCACCGCGCGCATCAAGCCTGGTATCTGCACCGCCTGATGAACGAAGGACTGTCGCGTGACTGGGCCATCATCGGCGCCGGGGTGCGGCAGGGCGATGCGGTCATGCGCGAGAAGCTACTGGCGCAGGACTGTCTGACGACGCTCATCGAACTCAGCCCCGACGGCACAAGCGCAGAGGTCTGCGGTGCGATGATGGACTTCCTGCCCGTCGAGCCCGACAACGCGGCCCTGATCGGGCAGATGGCCCAGCCCGCGATCCGCATCGTGTCGCTGACCGTGACCGAAGGCGGATACTTCGTGAATCCGGCGACTGGCGCCTTCGATCCCGCGCATCCTGACATCGCCCATGACGCTGCAAACCCGACCCGCCCGCGCACCGCGTTCGGCGCGATCGTGGCGGCCCTTCGGATCAGGCGGGATGCAGGGGCCGGCCCCTTCACCGTGCAAAGCTGCGACAACCTCTCCGGAAACGGTGACATAACGCGCGATACAGTTCTCGGCCTGGCACGGCTCTCCGATCCGGCGCTGGCCGATTGGATCGAGGCTCACTGCACCTTTCCGAACTCCATGGTCGACTGCATCGTTCCCGCGACCGGTGCGGCGGAAATCGCGGCGGCGCGCGCCTTCGGGATCGAAGACGCCGCCCCCGTCACCCATGAGAACTTTCGCCAATGGGTGATCGAGGACGCGTTTTGTGCAGGCCGCCCCGACTGGGACCGGGTCGGCGCGATTTTCACCAACGACGTGCACGACTACGAAGCGATGAAGATCCGTATCCTCAATGCAGGTCATCAGGTCCTCGCCAATGCCGGTGAGCTTCTGGGGCTTGCGACCATCGCCGATTGCATGGCCGACGCCGATGTGTCCGCTTTCTGGCGCAAGGTGGAGATGGATGAGATCGTGCCGCATGTCTCCGCCGTTCCGGGCATGACACCCGAGGCCTATGTGCGCCTGATCGAAAGCCGGTTTTCCAATCCAGCGATCCGCGACACGACGCGCCGCGTGGCCTTCGACGGGTCGTCCCGCCACGCCGGCTTCGTTCTGCCGGTACTGAAAGACGGTCTTGCCGATGGGTCCCCCATCTCCGGATTGGCGCTGGTGGAGGCGCTCTGGGCGCGCATGTGCGAAGGGACGCGTGAGGATGGATCGCGGATCGAGCCGAACGATCCGGCGTGGGACAGGTTGCAGCTTCGGGCCGAGGCTGCGCGCAAACAACCGGGCGCCTGGCTCGAACAGACGGAGATCTACGCAGACCTCGGAACGAACGGCCGTTTTGCTTCCGCCTTCGAAGCGTGGTCGTCACTGATCCGGGACAAGGGAACCCGAACGGCCCTGGAGACCTATGTCGCCAAGGGTGAGCCGCTGTGATACCCACGTGGCGATTGGCGAGTGTGAGGCACGGCTAGGTGTATCTCGGACTGGATCTCGGGACATCCTCTGTCAAGGCATGTGTCATCGACGATGCCGGTGCCGTTGTCGCCACGGCCTCCGCGCCCTTGTCGATGTCCCACCCCTTCCCTGGGGCCAGTGAGCAGACCTGCGATGAATGGTGGACCGCAATCTGCTCCGCGATCCAATCCATTGACGGACAAACGCGGGCGGGGCTGCGCGCGATCGGCCTGTCAGGGCAGATGCACGGCGCGGTCCTTTTGGACGCCGAGAACACCCCGATCCGCCCCGCGATCCTGTGGAACGACGGCCGCGCCGAGGCCGAATGCGCCGACATGGCCCGTCTCGACCCCGAGGTTGGGCTTCTGTCCGGCGCACCGCCGATGCCGGGCTTCACGGCGCCAAAACTTCTCTGGCTGTCACGCTTTGAGCCGCAGACCCATGCGCGCATCGCCCAAATTCTCCTTCCGAAGGACTATGTGGGTTTCCGGCTCCACGGCCAGTTTGTGACCGACCCGTCCGACGCGGCCGGTACGGGCTGGTTCGATGAGCAAGAACGATGCTGGTCACCCCGGCTTTGCAAGATCAGTGCAACCGACCCGATTTGGCTACCCGAGGTGCGACACGGGTCCGACGTGGCCGGCACCCTGATGCCGGATGTCGCGGGCGACTTGGGTCTGCCCGCGGGCATTCCCGTCGCGACAGGTGCGGGGGACGCGGCCGCCGGTGCGGTCGGTATCGGCGCGGTCCATGATGGCGACGGGTTCATATCTCTGGGCACTTCGGGGCAGCTTTTCGTCACCACGAACAGCTACAGGCCGGACCCCGAGAATTGCCTTCATGCCTATGCGCATTGCTTGCCCGAACGCTGGTTCCAGATGGCGGCCATGCTGAACGGAGCCCGTCCGCTTGCCTGGTTCGCAAACCTCGTCGGCCGGAGGGTCGAAGATCTTCTCGCCGAAGCGGAAGCCTCTCCAGCAGGCCCGCTCTTCCTGCCCTATCTGACGGGTGAACGAACGCCCCATGGAGATGCATCCATCCGCGCGGGTTTCGCCTTCCTCGACGAGAACACGACACAAGGGAGCCTAATGCGATCCGTGGTCGAGGCCGTGGCCTTCACCTTCGTCGATGCGATGGACGTCTTCTCCGCCGCCGGGACGCGGCCCGACATGCTCATGGCGATCGGGGGCGGGACGCGCAGCGACTTCCTCATGCAGATGATCGCGGATGCGACGGGGTGCCGTCTCGTTCGGACTATCGGGGCAGAGGTTGGTCCAGCCCTCGGTGCGGCGCGACTGGCGCGGCTGTCGTTGCGGGAAGATGCCGAGGATATCCTGACGAAGCCCCCGATCGACAGGGAGTTTCATCCAGATCGGGCTTCTGGCTTTTTTCATAGAGAACGGCTTGCGGCTTTCCGTGCACTTTACCCGGCCCTGAAGGGCATCGGCAGATCCCCGTAATGAAGAACGATGCACCCAGACCTTGGCCGGGGTCCGGCTTCCACGTCCCTTAATCGGTCGTGGAAAGGGGCCTGAGTGGTCGGTGCGAAGGGAGAGTGAACAGAAAACACGTCGCGGATCGGTAATCGCGAAGTCAATAGCTCTATTCTAGATCAAGCGTCGTCCACCAGGTCTACCCATTGTCTTTATTGGGCAGCGAAGCGGACAGCAGCCAGGCTTATTGATTAAGATGGCAATGGGTGGCTCCCCACGCCTGGACCGACAGGCCCGGCATCGAGATCCTCGAACAGACCCTAGTCGCCAGAAGCGGCCACGCTGTCACGCTTCTCTGGAAAACGAGCGGGCACGATATGGAGCCGCGTGCGTTGACAATCCAACGAAAAGAACCCGGCGCCGGAAGCGCCGAGGTCTTTACGCATGGTCTGCCATTCACTCCCCTGGAATGCTTCCCTTGCCGTGACCGGCCAAGCCACCCGCGACTTCCTCGGTCGCCTCGGCTGCGAGTTCTTCAGGCAGGACAAGGTTCAACACGATGGCGATGAGCGCCGCCGGCAGGATACCCGAGGTGGCCAGCACCTTGAGCGTGTCCGGAAGGTATTGCAGGGCATCTGGCTCAAGCTGGAGGCCGAGACCCAGCGACAGGGCGATGGCGAAGATCACCATGTTGCGGCGGTTCCAGTTCACGTCCGACAGCATCGAGATACCAGCCGCGACAACCATGCCGAACATCACGATCACGCCGCCGCCCAACACCTCGATGGGAACGGTCGAGATGACGGCACCGACCTTGGGCACGAGGCCGCAGAGGATCAGGAAGATCGCACCGATGGTCACGACGTGGCGGCTCATGACGCCCGTCATCGCGATCAGGCCCACGTTCTGGCTGAACGACGTATTGGGCAGCGCCCCGAAGAGACCCGAAAGCGCCGTGCCGAAGCCGTCGGCAAAGGTCGCGCCCTGGATTTCCTTGTCGGTCGCCTCACGACCCGCGCCGCCCTTGGTGATGCCGCTGACGTCGCCCACTGTCTCCACCGCCGAGACGAAGGACATCAGGCAGAAGCCGACGATGGCAGCGACCGAGAACTCTATCCCGAAATGGAAGGGGTTCGGGAGCGCTACGGTCGCGGCCCGGCCCACGTTCCCGAAACTCACCATGCCCATGAAATACGCCACGGCGTAGCCCGCGAGCAGGCCCAGCAGGACCGCCGAGACCGACAGCATCCCACGCGCGAAGAACTTCAGGGCGAGCGTTACGAGGATCACCACACCGGCAACGGTCCAGTTCTGAAGCGAGCCATATTCCTCCGTGCCGATCGCCGGGACACCGCCCGCTGCATATTGGATGCCGACCTTCACCAGTGCGAGGCCAATCATCATCACGACCAGCCCGGTGACGAGCGGCGGAAGGGCGAAGCGGATCTTGCCTATGAAGAGGCCGAGCGTGGCATGAAACAGGCCACCCACGACGATGCCGCCCATCAGGACTGACATCGCTTCAACACCCTGTCCCGCCACGAGCGGGATCATGATCGGGATGAAGGCGAAGGATGTGCCCTGGACGATCGGCAGGCGGGCGCCGACAGGGCCCACGCCGATGGTCTGAAACAGCGTGGCGATGCCCGCAAAGAACATCGACATCTGGATCATGTAGATCATTTGCGGAAAATC
>CAZVQL010000090.1:0-5446 GCA_964629305.1 uncultured Roseicyclus sp. | reverse complement strand
TGGACACGAACATGGCCAGGACATGCTGGATGCCCAGCGGCACTGCCTTGAACATGGGCGGGGTGTAGTTGGGATCGCGGAGTTGCTCCGGCGTCCCGATGGATGCGTCAGCCATTGGTTTTTCCTCCCTTATGACTGTTGTCCCCCGGCACGCGGGGATGTGTGGCGAGAACCGGCTCCTCCTTCCGGGGCTCGCCGCCTTGGTCTGGCCTGGGCCAGGGCGATCCGGCGCGCCTACAATGAGCCGAGGCTGAGCGCAGGATGGCGGTTCACGTCCTTGTAGAGCAGATAGCGGAAGGTCTGGTCGCCCGTCGCGATGCAAGCCTGCGGACAGAAGCCGCGCAGCCACATGAAATCGCCGGGGCCGACCTCGACCCAATCAGTGTTCAGCAGGTAGCGGGCGCTGCCCTGAAGCACGTAGAGACCATGCTCCATCACATGCGTTTCAGCAAAGGGGATACGCCCGCCCGGCTCGAAATTCACGATGGTGACGTGGAAGTCATATCCCAGGTCCATCGGGTCGAAGAAGCGCTGCGTGGCCCAGCTGTCTTCAGCCCCCGGCATGCCGGAGCGCGGCACGTCACGCTCGTGGACGACGAACGGCGCTGGAATGGATACGTCGATCCCCTCGGAATACCGCTTCCTGATCCAGTGGAAGCCGCAGATCTCCTCTCCGGCGTTCCAGATCTCCCATGGCGCGCCCGCTGGGAGATAGGCAAAGGTGCCCGGCGTCAGCACGTGGGTTTCGGCTCCGATAACGAGTCGCGCCGTGCCCTTGGCCATGAAGATTGCAGCTTGTGCCAAGGGGTCGGGTTCGGGCGTGTTTGACCCGCCACCGGGGCGAAGTTCGACCGCGTATTGCGCGAAGGTCTCGGCAAAGCCCGTCATCGGACGAGCCAGGATCCAGGCCCGATGGCCGAGCCAGCCAGGCAGCATGCTGGTGACAATGTCGCGCTGGGTGCCGGCTGGCAGAACCGCGTAGCTCGGGGTGAAGATCGCAGTGCCAACGGGATCGGCCAACGGATCAGGCATTCCGCCCGGCGGAAAGGCGTATCCGCTCGGCGTGTTCACGGCGGCGCCGGTGGCCCGGTCGAAAACCTGGTTTGGATCGTTCAGCATGGCAGCACATCCTCGAGACGATGCCGTGCGATCCGTTCGACCTGGTGGCAGGCTTCCGCAAACTCGCGGTCGCGGTCGTTGCAGAGCCGAGACTGGAAGGCCGACAGGATCGACGCTTTGTCATGGTCGCGCACGGCGATGATGAAGGGAAAACCGAACTGAGCCACGTAGCGGGTGTTCAGCTCGGTGAAGAGATCGCGCTCCGCGTCGGTCAGGGCATCCAGCCCGGCGCTGGCCTGTTCGGCAGTGGACTCCGGCGTCAGCCGCTTGGCAGCAGCCAGCTTGCCAGCAAGATCGGGGTGGCCGGTCAGAACGCCGAGGCGGGCCGCGTCATCCCCCATGCGGAAGACCCGTGAGAGCGCAGCATGAAGGCCATGGGCTGTATCGTAGGCTGGTCCGATCCCTTCGTCCCAGGCGCGCTCGGCAATCCAGGCGGAATGCTCGAAGATGCCACCGAAACGCTGAACAAAGGCACCGCGCGTCATGGTGGACGGGCGGACCGCCGGGCGGACCGGCGGATGCGCCCTTGCCCAGTGCTCGGCGATGTCGATGCGGCGTGCGACCCAGACATCCTCGAACCCGTCGATGTAGTCGAGGAACCGGCGCAGCGCCGCGATACGGCCCGGCCGGCCGATCAGGCGGCAATGCAGGCCGATGGACATCATCTTGGGCGCACCGCGGAGCCCCTCGTCGTAGAGCGTGTCGAACGTGTCTCGCAGATAGGCCTCGAACTGGTCGCCCGCGTTGAAACCCTGCGGCGTGGCGAAGCGCATGTCGTTCGCGTCGAGCGTATAGGGTATGACCAGCTGGTCACGCCCGCCCGCCTCGACCCAGTAGGGCAGATCGTCGGCATAGCTGTCGGAGACATAGTCGAAGCCGCCATCCTCGGCGATGAGGCGCACGGTGTTTTCGGAACAGCGCCCGGTATACCAGCCGCGCGGAGCCTCGCCCGTCACGGCGGCATGAAGCCGCTTGGCCGCGTCGATCTGCGCGCGCTCTTCGGCCTCGGTCATGTCCTTGTGTTCGATCCATTTCAGACCGTGGCTCGCGATCTCCCACCCGGCCTCCTGCATCGCGATCACCTGGTCAGGGCTGCGCGCCAACGCCGTGGCGACCCCGTAAACGGTCACCGGCAGGCCCCGCTCGGTGAACAGACGATGGAGCCGCCAAAACCCGGCCCGCGCGCCGTATTCGTAGATCGACTCCATGTTCCAGTGACGTTGACCCGGCCAGGCGGAGGCGCCGACGATCTCGCTCAGGAACGCCTCAGAGGCGTCATCGCCGTGCAGCGTGCAGTTCTCCCCGCCCTCTTCGTAGTTCACGACGAACTGGACAGCGATCCGCGCCCCGTTGGGCCATGCGGCGTGGGGCGGGCGTGGGCCGTAGCCGGCCATGTCACGTGGATAGAGCGCCAAGGTGATCCTCCCGAAATCACCTTACGAATAAACCCTGCTTATAATTTGGTCTTTCAAGCAAATCTTGAAAGTGTTTCGCCAAGGTTGAAACTTTGCCTCGCACCGGGGTTAAGGCAGAGAGACCTCAGCGAGGGAGGGCACCATGACCGGCTACCTGACGACACATGTTCTCGACACGGCGAACGGCACTCCGGCGCCCGGGCTTCGGATCGTGCTTTTCCGGCTAACTGATGCCGAGCGCAAGAAGGTTGCAGAGAAGACCACGAATGAGGATGGGCGCACTGACAGTCCGATCCTTCCCTCGGACGCCTTCGAGACCGGCGAGTACGAGCTGGTGTTTCATGCCGGCGATTACCTTAAAGGGCAGGGAATGACCGACAGCTTCCTCGACATCGTGCCGCTCAGGTTCCGCATGTCCGAGGCAACGCACTACCACGTGCCCTTGCTGCTGTCGCCGTTCAGCTATTCCACCTACCGGGGCAGTTAGGCAGCCAGTTCGCTCTGACGGAGCGTCGCCTTGATGCGGTCCACCATGAAATCGATGAAGAGCCGTGTCTTCGGATCCTGGTTCCGTTTGTGTGGGAACAGCACCGCCAGTTGTGCCTTTGGCGGTGGTGTCTTCTGGCAGACCGGCACCAATCGCCCCGTCGCAAGGTGGTGGGCCACGTCGAAGACGGGCTTGTTGACGATGCCGCGCCCGTCGAGCGCCCATTGCGTCAGCACGTCGCCGTCATCGCAGCTGACCGGCCCCGACACGGCAAAGGATTGAGGGCCGTCTGAGGTCTCCAGCGTCCAGCGAAATTCCGTCGAGCCGGGGAAGCGCAGCAGCAGGCAATCGTGCTCGTCGTTGATCAGGTCGAAGCCGCGGGCCGGTGCGCCGCGGCGCTCGATATACTCGGGCGAGGCGCAGACAACGCGGGGACATTCCGAAATGACCCTGATGCGATGGGCCGAGTCGGGCGGATTGCCGAGAACGAAGGCGACGTCGAGCCCCTCGGTCGTCAGGTCGATCTTGCGATCCGACAGGCGCAGGCGGACATAGACGTCAGGATAGTGTTCCTGGAACGCCGCGATATGCGGCGCGATCAGGCGGCGCCCGACACCCAGTGGCGCAGCCACGAAGAGCGAGCCGCGCGGCGTCAGGGTGATCTCGTGCACCGCGGCCTCGGCCTCGTCCACGGCGTCGAGGATAGCGACGGCCTTGTCGTAGAAAATGCGCCCCTGCTCAGTGGGCTGGATGGACCGCGTCGTGCGCGTGAAAAGACGCACCCCGAGGTTCTTTTCCAACTCGCCGATGCGGCTCGAGGCGACGGCGGCCGATACGCGAAGATCACGAGCTGCAGCAGACATGTTCTCAAGCTCGTAAACCCGGACGAACATTCGGATGTTGTTGATATTGTTCATGGACCCATTCTTCGGGATTTCTTGAAAGTCCTCGGCACAATCAGAAATTATCAGAAGCCCATGTCTTCGCATAGCCTCCCACCGAACCTGTCTTTGGGAGGAGAAGACCGATGTATGACCTCGCTGTCATGACCGATTGGATCGCGTTCGCTGTTCGCTGGCTTCACGTGATCACAGCCATGGCCTGGATCGGATCGAGCTTCTACTTCATCGCTCTCGACCTTGGCCTGAGAAAGGTCCCCGGCTTGCCTGCAGGCGCCCATGGCGAGGAATGGCAGGTCCACGGAGGAGGGTTTTACCACATCCAGAAGTATCTCGTGGCACCCGAGAACATGCCCGAGCACCTGACCTGGTTCAAATGGGAGAGCTACACGACCTGGCTCTCGGGCGCTGCACTTCTGATGCTGGTCTACTGGACCGGGGCAGAGATGTTCCTGATCGATTTCGACAAGATCGAACTGTCCACCTGGCAGGCGATCCTGATCTCCGGCGGGTCACTGGCAATCGGTTGGCTTATCTATGACCAGCTCTGCAAGAGCCCGCTGGGCGAGCACCCCACGACACTGATGCTGATCCTGTTCGTCATCCTCGTGGTCATGGCCTGGGGCTACAACCAGGTCTTCACGGGGCGCGCAGCGATGCTGCACCTCGGTGCCTTCACGGCGACGATCATGACGGCCAACGTGTTCTTCATCATCATGCCCAACCAGCGCATCGTGGTGAAGGACCTGCAGGAGGGCCGCACGCCCGATGCGAAATACGGCAAGATCGCCAAGCTGCGCTCGACGCATAACAACTACCTGACCTTGCCGGTCGTCTTCCTGATGCTCTCGAACCACTATCCCCTTGCGTTCGGAACCGAGAACGCCTGGCTGATCGCCAGCCTCGTATTCCTGATGGGCGTCCTGATCCGGCACTACTTCAACACCCGCCATGCGCGCGCAGGGAACCCCCATTGGACTTGGGGTGCGACCGTCGTGATCTTCATCGGGATCATGTGGCTGTCGTCCAACCCAATGAACCAGGGCATCGACTGGGACCAGGAGGCGATCGTTCCAGAACACCTCGTGCCGATCGTCGAAAGTGAAGGCTTCGACGAGGTCGCGGGCATCGTGATGGGCCGCTGTTCGATGTGCCATAACGCCGAGCCGGTCTGGCCAGGCGTCAACTGGGCCCCACGCGGGGTGCGTCTCGACACCGAAGCCGAGATCGCCCGCTATGCCACGGTGGTCTACCTGCAATCGGGTGCAAGCCATGCCATGC
Organism: uncultured Roseicyclus sp.; assembly: GCA_964629305.1. Taxonomy (GTDB): domain Bacteria; phylum Pseudomonadota; class Alphaproteobacteria; order Rhodobacterales; family Rhodobacteraceae; genus Roseicyclus. The sequence continues at coordinate 245 of CAZVQL010000090.1, read as the reverse complement.
CACCGGGAAACGTGACCTACATGGAAGCCTCGGAACGCGAAACGATCTCTCGCTGGTACCGCCAGATGATCGACGGGCAGACTGCGACCGCCATTGCGTGGAACGAGTGATCTTTTCTCCGACGGAGAACCGATGTCATGCACTGTGAGGGATGATGGCCGCGTGCTTGGCAAGCGGTCATTCGCTGCGGTTCGCGTCGAAGGCCTGATCGCGAGATTTGCTGGCATCGAGGCTTCTTCTGCTTC
>CAZVQL010000089.1:10688-11191 GCA_964629305.1 uncultured Roseicyclus sp. | reverse complement strand
CTCCCATGGTGAGGTTAAGGAAGGGTGAAGGCGCGAATCCTTTGACAGGTGGCCTTGGGCGGCGTATGAATTGAACAAGCGTTCAATTAATGGGAGGATTGCGCGCATGTTCCTCGGTTCGATGACGTTCGACCTTGGCGATGAGGTCAACGCGCTGCGCGAGATGGTGCACCGCTGGGCGCAGGAGCGGGTGAAGCCGCTGGCCGCAGAGACCGACGCGAAGAATGCCTTTCCCAACGAGCTCTGGCCCGAGATGGGGGAGCTGGGCCTTTTGGGCATCACCGTGGACGAAGAGCATGGCGGGGCCGGGATGGGCTATCTTGCCCACACGGTCGCGGTGGAGGAGATCAGCCGGGTCTCGGCCTCGATCGGGCTGTCCTACGGGGCGCATTCCAACCTTTGCGTGAACCAGATCAAGCTGAACGGGACGCCGGAGCAGAAGGCGGCCTATCTGCCGAAGCTCATCTCGGGCGAGCATGTCGGCGCGCTGGCCATGTCCGAGG
>CAZVQL010000089.1:0-10586 GCA_964629305.1 uncultured Roseicyclus sp. | reverse complement strand
CGTCGTCTATGCAAAGACCGACCCGGAGGCGGGGTCGAAGGGGATCACGGCCTTCATCGTGGAGAAGACGATGAAGGGGTTCTCGACCAGCCCGCATTTCGACAAGCTGGGGATGCGCGGGTCGAACACGGCCGAGTTGGTGTTCGAAGATGTCGAGGTGCCCTTCGAGAATGTCCTCGGCGAGGAGGGGCGCGGCGTTCGCGTGCTGATGTCGGGGCTGGATTACGAGCGCGTGGTGCTGTCCGGCGTGAACATCGGGATCATGGCGGGCTGCCTGGACGAGGTGATGCCCTACATGGTCGAGCGCAAGCAGTTCGGGCAGAGCATCGGGAATTTCCAGCTGATGCAGGGCAAGATCGCGGACATGTATACCGCGCTGAACACGGCCCGCGCCTATGCCTACGAGGTCGCCAAGGCCTGCGATCGGGGTGCGGTCACCCGGCAGGATGCGGCGGCTTGCGTGCTCTATGCCTCCGAGGAGGGGATGAAGGTCGCCCACCAGGCGGTGCAGGCGATGGGCGGGGCCGGGTTTTTGAACGATAGCCCCGTCAGCCGCATGTTCCGTGACGCGAAGCTGATGGAGATCGGCGCGGGCACCTCCGAGATCCGGCGGATGCTGGTGGGGCGCGAGTTGATGGCGCAGATGGGGTGACCCTTTCGCGGGACGGCGGGCCGGGCGATGCGTATTTGGAGAAAGATGAAGGCAGGGGGCGGCCCGATGCGGCCGGTCGCGGCGCTGTTGACCGGGCTGGTCACGGTGGGGGCGGCCTTTGGCCTGTGGCTGGGGCTGCGCGCGGTGCCGCCGGGCGAGACGGAGATGATCGAGGCTGCCGCCGCGCGCTACGTGGCCGAGACGGGCGGTGCGCGCACCGATTGCGCCGGGCGACCCGCCGCCGTGCCGGGTGTGCGGCTGGTGGTAACCTGCGGTGCGGATTGGGCCGTGGCGCTGGATCGCTGGGGGCGGCCGGTGGACGCGCTGGGCTTGGGGCCGGGGACGTGAGGCGCGCGGGGCTTGTCATCTGCCTGGCCCTTGGGGCCGGGGGCGCTCGCGCCGAGGAGACGTTGCCGGACTATCCCGATTGCCTCGCGCAGGCGGTGGCGCATTTCGAGATGGAGTTCGCGCGGACGGGCCTGGCCGAGCGCCGCGAGGATTTCGAAATCGTGAGCCGCGAGCGGGTGGAGTATTGCGGCACGCTTGCCATCGTGGCCTGCGACCGGTCAGAGGAACCATTGGCCTGCCAGGCGGAGCTGGCCGAGCGGCAGTGGGCGTTGCGGGACGTCGTGCTGGCGGGCCTGCCCGCGCCCGAGGCGGTGACGGGTGACCCGGTCTGGGCCGAGGGGCTTTACCCGACGCTCTGGGGCGTGGCGCGTGGGTCTTCGGCGGGGCCGGACTGCGACGGCGCGGACGAGGTCTATGCCGCCTGGTGCGAGACGCGGGCCGCGAGCCGGAAACTGGCCGAGGCGGTCTCGCTCTGGCAGGTGGCGCGCCTGTTGGGCGTGGCGGGGCCAGCGGTCGAGGCCGGTTGGATCGATGCGGCGCGCTATGCGCCGGTGCCGCGGCCCGGAGAAGGGGAAAGCCGATGAGATTGCAATCGTCCTTCGTGGCCGGATCGGAGGAGGCGCGCGCGAACCGCGCGGCGCATCTGGAGGCCCTGCGCGGCATCGAGGAGGCCGCCGCAACGGCCGCCGCCGGTGGCGGGGAGCGTGCGCGGGAGCGGCATGTGTCGCGCGGCAAGATGCTGCCGCGGGAGCGGGTGGCGAACCTGCTCGATCCTGGGTCTCCGTTCCTCGAAGTGGGGGCCGTCGCGGGGCACGGGATGTACGAGGGCGCAGCACCCTGCGGCGGTGTGATCGCGGGCGTGGGCGTGGTCGAGGGGCGGCAGGTGATGGTCGTGTGCAACGACGCGACCGTGAAGGGCGGGACCTATTACCCGGTCACGGTGAAAAAGCATCTGCGCGCGCAGGAGATCGCCGAAGAGAACCGGCTGCCTTGCGTCTACCTTGTCGACAGCGGGGGGGCGAACCTGCCCAACCAGGACGAGGTTTTCCCTGACCGCGACCATTTCGGGCGCATCTTCTACAACCAGGCGCGGATGAGCGCGAAAGGCATCGCGCAGATCGCGGTGGTGATGGGGAGTTGCACCGCGGGGGGCGCCTATGTGCCCGCGATGTCGGACGTGTCGATCATCGTGAAGGAGCAGGGGACGATCTTTCTGGCCGGGCCGCCGCTGGTGAAGGCGGCGACGGGGGAGGTCGTGAGCGCCGAGGATCTTGGCGGTGGCGATGTCCACACGCGGCTGTCGGGTGTGGCGGATTACCTGGCCGAGGATGATGCGCATGCGCTGGCGTTGGCACGGCGGGCCGTGCGGTCGCTTGGGGGAGAGGTGGGCAGATTGCCCACCCTACAGGGCCGCGCGCCGGAGTATGATCCGGACGAGTTGCTGGGCGTGGTGCCTGCCGCCCTGACGACGCCTTATGACATCCGCGAGGTGATCGCGCGGATCGTGGACGACAGCTGGTTCGACGAGTTCAAGCCGCGCTTCGGCGAGACGATCGTGACGGGCTTCGCGCAGGTCATGGGGATGGACGTCGGCATCGTCGCGAACAACGGGGTGCTCTTTTCCGAGAGCGCGCAGAAGGCGGCGCATTTCGTGGAGCTTTGTTCGCAGCGCAAGATCCCGCTGGTGTTCCTGCAGAATATCACCGGGTTCATGGTGGGCCGGAAATACGAGAACGAGGGGATCGCGCGGCACGGGGCCAAGATGGTGACAGCGGTGGCCACCACCGCGGTGCCCAAGGTCACGATGCTGGTCGGCGGCTCGTTCGGGGCGGGGAATTACGGGATGGCCGGGCGGGCCTATTCGCCGCGCTTCCTGTGGAGTTGGCCGAATTCCCGCATCTCGGTGATGGGTGGCGCGCAGGCGGCGGGCGTGCTGGCGACCGTGAAACGCGACGCGATGGAGCGGGCCGGGCAGGACTGGTCGGCCGAGGAAGAGGCCGAGTTCAAGCGCCCGACAATCGAGATGTTCGAGCGCCAGTCGCACCCGCTTTATGCCTCGGCGCGGCTTTGGGACGACGGGGTGGTCGACCCGCGAAAGAGCCGCGAGGTGTTGGGGTTGTCGCTGGCGGCAAGCCTGAACGCGCCGGTGGAGGAGACGCGCTTTGGCCTGTTCCGGATGTGATCGGCGGCGGAGGCGGGCGTCCCACCCACCCACCCACCCCCGCCCGCCTCCGCCGCCTTTTGAGCGCGCGTGCGCCCGGATTTCTGCGTCAGCGCCCGTGGCGACGTGGCGTTGCGTATTTGGGGAAAGATGAAGGGCATGGCTGTGGATCTGGCAGGGCTCAAGGCACGCTATCCGGGGGCGGAGACCTACCGCTTCGGCGACAGCGCGGCACTGTCGGATGCCCTGCTGGCGCTGGTGCGTGCGGGGAAGAAGCGGGCCACCTGCACGGCGGAGGCCGAGATCGGCGTGTCCGAGGTGCTGCCCGAGGTGGGGCGCTGCGATGTCGTGCTGGATTTCGACGATGTGCCTCAGCTGGTGACGCGCACGCTGGAGCTGGTGCGCGTGCGGTTTTGCGACATGACCGAGGAGATGGCGCTGATGGAAGGCGAGGACGAGACGCTTGCTGGATGGCGCGCGGGGCATGAGCGGTATTACCGGCGTGCGGGGATCTTCGCGCCGGACATGGGCCTGATCTGGGAGCGGTTCGAGGTGGTCGAGGACCTGGGAGGGGATAGCTGATGTTTGCCAAGATCCTGATCGCGAACAGGGGCGAGATCGCCTGTCGCGTGATCGAGACCGCGCGCCGGATGGGCGTGGGGACGGTCGCCGTTTATTCCGACGCGGATCGGACGGCGCGGCACGTGGCGCTCGCCGATGAGGCGGTCTGGATCGGGGGCGCGAAGCCCGCCGACAGCTACCTGCGGGCGGACGCGATCATCGCGGCGGCCGAGGCGACCGGGGCGCAGGCGATCCATCCGGGCTACGGGTTTCTCAGCGAGAACCCGGAGTTCGTGGAGGCTGTGGAGGCGGCGGGGCTCGTGTTCATCGGGCCGTCCGCTGCCGCGATCCGGGCGATGGGTCTGAAGGATGCGGCCAAGGCATTGATGGAGAAGGCGGGTGTTCCGGTCGTGCCCGGCTATCATGGTGCGAACCAGGACCCTGAGCATCTGTCGGGGGCCGCCGATGCCATCGGCTACCCCGTGCTGATCAAGGCGGTCGCGGGCGGCGGCGGCAAGGGGATGCGCAAGGTCGACGCGCCCGCGCGCTTCATGGAGGCGCTGGAAAGCGCGAAGGGCGAGGCCGCGACAGCCTTCGGCAACGACGCCGTTCTTATAGAAAAGTTCGTCGAGAAGCCGCGGCATATCGAGGTGCAGGTGTTCGGCGACGGCACCCGGGCCGTGCATCTGTTCGAGCGGGACTGCTCGCTTCAGCGGCGGCATCAGAAGGTGATCGAGGAGGCCCCGGCCCCCGGCATGACGCCCGAGGTGCGCGCGGCGATGGGGCAGGCGGCGGTGCGCGCGGCCGAGGCGATCGGCTATGCCGGGGCGGGAACGGTGGAGTTCATCGTGGACGGCGCGCGCGGGCTGCGCCCCGACGGGTTCTGGTTCATGGAGATGAACACGCGGCTCCAGGTGGAACACCCGGTGACCGAGGCGATCACGGGGGTGGACCTTGTCGAATGGCAGCTGCGCGTTGCCGCGGGCGAGGCCTTGCCCGCGCGGCAGGAGGATCTGACGATCGACGGCCATGCCTTCGAGGCGCGGCTTTATGCCGAGGACGTGCCGAAAGGGTTCCTGCCCGCGACGGGGCGTCTGGGCCACTTGCGGTTCCCCTTGGGCGCGCGCGCGGACACCGGCGTGCGCGAGGGTGACGAGATTTCGCCGTGGTATGACCCGATGATCGCGAAGATCATCGTGCATGGGGCGACGCGCGACGTCGCGCTGCGCAAGCTCGATGCGGCGCTGGCCGGCACCCAGGTCGCGGGGTCGGTGACGAACCTCGCCTTTCTGCGCGGGCTGGCGCGGCATGCGGGGTTCGCTGCGGGCGATGTGGACACCGGCTTGATCGACCGTGACCTGGAGGCATTGGCCGCGGCACCCGTGGCCTGCTCGCGCATGCGGGCGCTGGCCGCGATGGGAGCGCTGGGTCTGACGGGCGAGGCGGGGCCGGTCGAGGGCTTCACGCTCTGGGCGCCGCTTCGGCGGAGTGTGATGCTGCGCGCCGATGGTGAGGATTTGGCCGCCGCGGTCGAGGTCTTGCCGGGCGGGGCCGCGCGGGTCACGCTGGGAGAGACGGTGCACGGGGTCTCGCGCGACGGCGGGCGCTGGCGGGTCGATGGGGCGCCCGTGTCGGCCGAGGTCGTGCCGCTGGCGGGGTCGGTCGCGGTCTTCTGGGGGAACGGCTATGTCTTCGACGTGGTCGATCCGCTGGAGGTAGCGGCGGCCGCCGGTGGCGGCGCAGGCCGGATCGAGGCACCGATGCCGGGGCTGGTGAAGGCGGTATACGTCAGCGCGGGCGATGCCGTTTCGGCGGGCGACCGGCTGGCCGTGCTGGAGGCGATGAAGATGGAGCATTCGCTCACCGCGGGCCGGGATGGGGTGGTCGCCGAGGTGCTGGTCGAGGCCGGCGCGCAGGTCGAGGCAGGCGCTGCGCTGATCGTGCTGGAGGAGGACGCCGAATGATCCGGTTGCATCATGTCCCATGGGGGCGCTCGTTCCGGGTCTTGTGGCTGCTCTGCGAGATGGGGATGCCACCCGACGAGATCATCCGGTACCGGATCGGCGATCGCGCGATGCGGGAGGAGGGGCTGATCGGCCGCTCGCCCGCGGGGCGCATCCCTGCGCTGGACATCGACGGGCGGTCGATCTTCGAAAGCTCCGCGATCCTGCAGTACCTGTGCGAGACACGCCCCGAACATGGCTTTGGCCGCGCGCCGGGGCATCCCGACCGGGTGCGGTACCTGGAGCTGATGGGGTTCGCCGAAACGATGGCCTCGTTGATCGAGCAGCTCAACCTCAACCACCTGTTCCTGCGCCCGCCCGCACGGCCCTCGGCCGTGGTCGTGAAGCTCAACACGCTGCGGCTGGCCGATACGTTGCGCGCGCTGGAGGGGATGGTGGAAGGCGACTACCTGTTGCCCTCGGGCTTCTCGGCGGCGGATGCGATGATGGGCTTCAACCTTTTCGCGGCGCCCTATTACGTGCGGATGGAGCCCTATCCGAAGCTGCGGGCCTATTGGGAGCGTCTACAAGCGCGGCCCGGGTTCCAGCAGGCGGCCGAGATCGAGGGGCCGCAGGCGTTCTACGCGCAAGACTTCTACGAGGTGCCCACAGATGGCTGAATTCGTTGAGATTTTCGAAGTGGGACCGCGCGACGGGTTGCAGAATGAGAAGCGCGTCATCCCGGCGGCCGAGAAGATCGCGCTGGTCGACGCGCTGTCCGTGGCGGGGTTCCGGCGGATCGAGGTGGCCTCTTTCGTCAGCCCGAAATGGGTGCCGCAGATGGCCGACGGGGCCGAGGTTCTGGCGGGCCTCACGCGGGCCGAGGGCGTGCGCTACGCGGCGCTGACACCGAACATGAAGGGCTACGAGCGGGCCGTTGCGGCGGGCGTGGACGAGATCGCGATCTTCGGTTCTGCCTCGGAAGGGTTCTCGCGCGCCAACATCAACGCGAGCATCGAGGAGAGCCTGGAGCGTTTCCGCCCGGTGGTGGCGGCCGCCCGGCACATCGACTTGCCGGTCCGCGGTTACGTCAGTTGCGTGGTGCAGTGCCCCTATGATGGCGCGGTGGCGCCCGCCGATGTGGCGCGGGTCGCCGATGCCCTGTTTTCCATGGGCTGCTACGAGATATCGCTGGGCGACACGATCGGAGCAGGCACGCCCGACAGCATCGCGCGGATGCTGCTGGCGGTGCGCAATGCCGTGCCGGTCGGGCGGCTGGCGGGGCATTACCACGACACGGGCGGTCGGGCGCTCGAGAACATCGACGCCTCGCTGAGCCTTGGGGTGCGCGTCTTCGACGCCGCCGTGGGTGGCTTGGGCGGGTGCCCCTATGCGCCGGGTGCGGCAGGGAACGTGGCGACCGAGGCGGTGGCGCGGCATCTGGCGGCGCTGGGCTACGAGACGGGGTTGGACCTCGACGCCGTTGAGGCTGCGGCGGCGATGGCGCGGGGGATGCGTGATGGAGACGCTTGAGCTTGAGGTCGACGAGCGCGGGGTCGCGTCGCTGCGGCTGAACCGGCCGGATGTGCACAACGCGATGGATGCCACGATGATCGGGGAGCTGACCGAGGTCGCCGGGCGGCTGGGGCGCGACCCGGCGGTGCGGGTTGTGGTCCTGACCGGGACGGGGCGGTCGTTTTGCGCGGGCGGGGATCTGGGCTGGATGAAGGCGCAGATGGCCGCCGATGCACCGACCCGCGCGCGCGAAGCGCGGAGCCTGGCCGAGATGCTGGGCGCGCTCGACCGGATGCCGAAGCCCCTGATCGGGCGGGTGCAGGGCCAGGCCTTTGGCGGCGGCGTGGGGCTGATGAGCGTCTGTGATGTGGCCGTGGGCGTGGAGAGCGCGAAATTCGGGCTGACCGAGGTGCGGCTGGGGCTGATCCCGGCGACGATCGGACCTTATGTGGTGGCCCGGATGGGCGCCGCACGGGCGCGGCGGGTGTTCTTCTCGGGGCGCCTTTTCGGGGCGGCGGAGGCGGTGGAGCTGGGATTGCTCGCGCGCGCGGTGCCGGATGATGCGTTGGACGACGCGATCGAGGCCGAGATCGCGCCCTACCTGAGTGCTGCGCCGGGGGCGGTGGCCGCGGGCAAGGCGTTGGTGGCGGACCTGGCGCCTGCTGTCGACGAGGCGCAGATCGCGGCGACCATTGACGCCCTGGTGTCGCGGTGGGAAAGCGAGGAAAGCGCCGAGGGGATCGGGGCGTTCTTCGAGAAGCGCAAGGCGCGCTGGATGGAGTGAGGGGGCGCGGGAAATCTTCTTGCGAAGATTTGGGGGGCTCTGCCCCCCGGCCTTCGGCCTCCCCCCGGAGTTGTATTTGCCAAGATGAAGAGAGGGAGGCGTCACGGATGAAAGCGGTTTGGTACGAGCGGTTCGGGCCGGCGGCGGAGGTGCTGGTCCATGGCGAGATGGATGCGCCGGTGGTCGGGTCGGGCGAGGTGCTGGTCCGGCTCCACGCCTCGGGCGTGAACCCCTCGGACGTGAAGCTGCGCGCGGGCGCGCGGCCGGGGGCCGTGATGGCCTATCCGCGGGTCATCCCGCATTCCGACGGCGCAGGCGTGATCGAAGCTGTGGGCGCGGGTGTCGATCCGGCCCGCGTGGGCGAGCGGGTCTGGGTCTGGAACGCGGCCTGGCAACGCGCCTTCGGCACGGCGGCCGAGTATGTCGCCCTGCCCGCCGAGCAGGCGGTGAGGTTGCCCGACAACACGTCCTTCGCGGAAGGGGCCTGTTTCGGCATCCCCGCGATGACGGCCTGGTATGCAGTGATGGGCGACGGCCCCGTGGCAGGGCAGACCGTGCTGGTCACGGGGGGCGCGGGCACGGTGGGCCGCTACGCGGTGCAGATGGCACGGGCGGCGGGCGCGCGGGTGATCGCGACCGTCTCCTCGCCCGAGAAGGGCGCGCATTCCACGGCGGAGGAGTGGATCAACTACCGCGAGACGAACGTCGCCGAGGCGGTGATGGAGATGACCGGCGGCGCCGGCGTCGACCGGATCGTCGAGGTGGATTTCGGCGCGAACCAGGCCACGGATCTCGCGCTGGTGAAGCCGGGCGGGGTCATCGCCTCATATGCCAGCGCGGCCGAGATGGTGCCGCGGCTGGAGTTCTACCCGTTCATGTTCAAGAACGTCCGGCTGCACATGCTGATCGTCTACCAGCTGACCGGCGGGTTGCGCCGCGAAGGCGAGCGGCAGCTGACCGCCTGGCTCGAGGCGGGGATGCTGAGCCATGCCGTTGTGCCGGGCGGCGGGTTGTCCGACTGTGCCGCGGCGCATGACCTCGTCGCCTCGGGCGACAAGCTGGGCACGGTTGTGCTGGACATCTGACCGGGCGACCGTGCTAGCCTTTCCTCCTGACGGAGGCCCCGCGCGACGACGGGGACCCGAGGGGAGGATTTTGCGATGACAGGATACCCGAGCCGCCACGGCACGGTGGATGTGGCTGCGATCTCGATCACCGAGAAGCTGTTCGAGGGGCTGACCGGCCGCGAAGGGGAGGTGGCGATCATCGACGGCCCCACGGGCCGGACCCTGACCGCGGGCGAGATCGCGGACCGGATCAAGCGGCTGGCGGGCGGGCTGACGGAACGGGGCGTGCTTCCCGGGGGAACGGTCGCGATCCTTGCGCCGAACATGCCGGAATATCCCATCGTCTTTCACGGGGTCGCGTGGGGCGGCGGGACGGTCACCACGATCAACCCGACCTACACCGCGCCCGAGATCCACCACCAGCTGATCGACTCCGGTGCCGTGATGCTGGTGACCATCCCCGCCTTCGTCGAGGTGGCGCGCACCGCGGCCGAGGGGACGGGCGTGCGCGACATCGTCATCATCGGGGCGGAAAGGTGCCTGTCGCTCGAGGACGTGATGGGGCAGCCGCTGGAGCGGCAAGCGCCCGTGGACCTTGAAGACCACGTCGTCGTCCTGCCCTATTCGAGCGGCACGACGGGGCGGCCCAAGGGGGTGATGCTGACGCATCGCAACCTCGTCGCCAATGTCACACAGTCGGGGGCCGTCGCTGGGATCACGCCCAGGGATACGGCCGTGGCCTTCCTGCCGTTTTTCCACATCTACGGGATGACGGTTCTGATGAACCTCTTCCTGCAGCAGCGCGCGAAGCTGGTGACCATGCCGCGCTTCGACCTGGAGCTGTTCCTGCGCCTGATCCAAGAACACAAGGCGACGCGCCTTTATATCGTGCCGCCGGTGGCGCTGGCGCTGGCCAAGCACCCCCTGGTCGAGCAGTTCGACGTGTCGTCGGTCGAGGAAATCTTTTCGGGCGCGGCCCCTCTCGGCCCCGAGACCGAGATCGCGGTGGGCGAACGTTTCGGCGCGCGGTCGGTTCAGGGCTACGGGATGACCGAGATGGCGCCGATCAGTCACATGACCGTGGGCGGCGCCGTGCGCCACGGCTCGAGCGGGCAGGCCGTGCCCTCGACCGAGTGCCGGATCGTGGACCCCGTGACGTTGCAGGACGTGGCGCCGGGCGAGGAGGGCGAGCTGTGGGTCCGCGGGCCGCAGGTGATGAAAGGGTATCTCAACAACCCTGATGCCACCGCGGAGAGCCTGACGCCCGACGGCTGGCTGCGGACGGGCGACCTCGCGATCATCGACGCGGACGGCTTCATGTTCATCCGCGACCGCCTCAAGGAGCTGATCAAGTTCAAGGGCTTCCAGGTGGCACCCGCCGAGGTGGAGGCCGCACTTTGCGCCCATGCGGGCGTGGCCGATGCCGCGGTGATCGGTAAGCCCGACGAGGAAGCGGGCGAGGTGCCTGTGGCTTTCGTCGTACGCGCGCCCGGATCGGAGGTGGGCGAGGCCGAGTTGCAGGCCCATGTCGAGGGGTGCCTGGCGCATTACAAGC
>CAZVQL010000088.1:0-11198 GCA_964629305.1 uncultured Roseicyclus sp. | reverse complement strand
GGCCGCTACATCGACGCGCTGGGCCAATCCTTCCGCGATTTCCTGAAGGGTGAACTGCCTGCGCTGCCGGGCGAGAAGCCCACGCTGTCAGACTGGGCCGACCACCTGACAACGCTCTTCCCTGAGGCGCGGATCAAGAAGTACATCGAGATGCGCGGTGCCGATGGGGGCCCTTGGCGCCGCCTCTGCGCGCTGCCGGCTTTCTGGGTCGGTCTGATGTATGACGAAACCGCGCTCGACGCGGCATGGGACCTCGTGAAGGGCTGGGACGCCGAAACGCGCGACGCGCTCCGGGTCGAGGCCTCGATCTCGGCGCTTCAGGCCGAAGTTGGGTCGATCAAGATGCACGACCTCGCCCGCGAGGTGCTGGCGATCTCCGAGGCGGGGCTGAAAGCCCGCGCGCGTGAGGGGGCCGGTGGCCTTGTCCCGGACGAGACGCATTTCCTGAACGCGTTGAAGGACAGTGTCGAGACCGGCATGGTGCCCGCAGATGAGCTTCTCGCCCACTACAACGGCGACTGGGGCGGTGACCTGACCCGAATCTACGCTGAATACAGCTACTGACGCCTCACATCCCGAAGACGCGTCGCGCCGTTTCGGTCATGCTCTGCCTCAGGCCTTCTGGATGCTCGGAAGCACGTGCTTGCGATAGTAGTCGCGGATTTCCGCCTGGCGATCCACGGCCATCCGTGCCCGGTCCTCTGCCGGCAGTTGCGGCGCGAAGGCGGGGTGCGCCGGTGGCTTGCGCTTGCGGTTCGGTACCGGGTCGGGGCCGAAGCGGTTGTTGCCATGCGTGCCCGGAAAGCAGAGGACGATGAAGAACCAGAGGCTGGCGGCCACAGGGACGACCATGATGGCAATGATCGCCAGCGGTGCCCCGTAGCCCCCGGTCAATATGGTGATCCCCAGGCCGCCTACGAGCGCGACGACATAGGCCGCCAGGGGCATGAAGATGAACCAGCCGCTGCGGTTCGTGTCATGCAGACGCCGCACAGTGACGGCGAGTTGCGGCAGCCAGACAAGAACGACATAGCCTGCAAAGACATACCCCGCGAGGAACAGCGCATCCGTGTTCTGCTTCAACCACAACTGCGCGACATCGGGCGAGATCATCGCCGCCGAAAAGCTCGGATCGCGCATCATGTGAAATGTCAGCGCGACCTGCGCCGCAATGCCGACCAGGAATACGTAGAGGGCGAACCACCAGTATTCCGCCCGCCGCGCGCGGCCGGAAAAATTCAGCATGTTCAGGTAACAGGATACAACGGCCTTGATCGGTCCCATGGGTCTCGCGCTCTGCCTCGATAATCACGTTTACAGAAACAGCAAGGCGCGTGACTGTGGCCGGTATAAGGCAGCACTGGGAAATCTTGCAGCACGCGGCGCGTGGTCAGTGGCCGAGTGGGTCGGGACCGAACCGGTTCTGGCCGACAGTGCCGCGCTGGATGAAGAAGTAGATCAGGATCAGCGCCCCGAGCACCGGCACGAAGATCAGAAGGTACCACCAGCCCGACTTGTCGAGGTCATGCAGGCGCCGCACGCCGACCGCGATGCTGGGGATGATGATCGCAAGCCCGAAGATCGCCGACAGCACGCTGACCGGTTGGCCCATCGCCATCCACCCGAACAGGATGCCGTCGATGAACTGAAGCACGAAACTCCCCACGAAGCTGAACAGGGCGAACCACCAGAACTCGGAACGTTGCGCCCTGTCGGAGAAGTTCGCGTATTTTCCGAGGCAGGTTTTGACTGCGGTCATGAAATCCATTGTGTGTCCCTCTGGTCTGGCGTGGCGCCATCGAGGGCCACGGCTCTCAGGTCTTGCGACCGATCCGGGGTTCGGTTCCGGCCAGCAACCTGCGGATGTTCTCGTGATGTCGGGCGAAAATCAACGCCGCCAGCGCGATGGTAAGGAAACCCACCACCCCCTGACCCAACAGGATCGCGGCAATCGGGCTCAGAGCCGCGGCGACCAGCGCCGACAGCGACGAGATCCGCGTGAGGGCCGCCGTCACCGCCCAGAGCCCGCAGGCCGCGAGCCCCACCGGCCAGGCCAGGGCGATCAGCGTGCCCAGGAAGGTCGCCACCCCCTTGCCGCCCTTGAACCGCAGAAAGACCGGGTAGCAGTGCCCGAGAAACGCGAAGAATCCTGCCAGTTGCGCCGCATCCTCGCCAAGGGTGGCGCGCGCCATCAGCACGGCGATCGCGCCCTTTCCGGCGTCCAGCACAAGCGTCAGGAGGGCCGCCAGCTTGTTGCCCGTGCGCAGCACGTTGGTCGCCCCGATGTTGCCCGACCCGATCGTGCGCAGGTCGCCAAGGCCGAAGAGCCGCGCCATCACGATGCCGAAGGGCACCGACCCCAGCAGGTAGGCCAGCACCGCCGTCACCGCGAGCAGCGCGGGCGCCGTCTCGATCGCGGGGATCACGCGTTCGTCTCCGCCGCGCGGTCGTAGACGACGGCGCCGTCAACCCAGGTGCGCAGCACGCGGCCCTGCATCCGTTGCCCGTCGAAGGGCGTGTTCTTCGATTTCGAATGCAGTCCGAACCGGTCGAGGATGTAGGGCACGTCCGGGTCGAAGAGGACGAGATCGGCCGGCGCCCCCTCGGACAGCCGCCCGCCCTCGAGCCCCAGCCGCCGTGCCGGGTTCAGCGCCATCGCGCGGAAAAGCTCGGGCAGGCTCAGCGCCTCGGCGTGGTAAAGGCGCAGCGCCGCGGGCAGCAGCGTCTCGAGGCCAACCGCGCCGCTCGCCGCCGCCTCGTAGGGCAAGCGCTTGGATTCCTCGTCCTGCGGGGTGTGCATGGAACAGATCAGGTCGATCAGGCCGTCGCGCACCGCCTCGACCATGGCAAGGCGGTCATCCTCGTCGCGAAGCGGCGGCTTCACCTTGAAGAAGGTGCGGTAGTCGCCGACATCCAGCGCGTTCAGCGTCAGGTGGTGGATCGAGATGCCGGCCGTCACGTCCAGCCCTGCGGCCTTGGCGCGCTCCAGCACCGGCAGCGCGGTGGCCGTTGTCACCTGGTCCGCGTGGTAGCGCACACCCGTCATCTCGACGAGGGCAAGGTCGCGCTCCAGCCCCATCCGCTCGGCCATGGGCGAGACGGCAGGCAGGCCGCGCAAGCTGGCGAACTTGCCCGATGTTACGGCGGCCCCGCCCGATAGCACCGGCTCCTGCGGGTGGCCCACGATCAGCGCGCCAAGCGAGCGGGCGTAGGTCATGCAGCGCGACAGCACCTTGGTATCGACCGTCACCGCGTCGCCGTCGCCGAAGGCGACCGCGCCCGCGTCCATCAGGAAGCCGATCTCGGTCATCTCGCGCCCACCGCGCCCCCGGGTCAGGGCCGCCATCGGCCGGACCTTGACCGGCGAGGCATCGCGCGCACGGCGGATGACGAACTCCAGCACCTCGGGCGTGTCGATCGGCGTGGCCGTGTCGGGGCGTGTGACCATCGTGGTCACGCCCCCCGCCGCCGCCGCCCGCCCCGCGGTGCGCAGGCTTTCCTTGTGCCGTTCGCCCGGCTCGCCGACCTTTACGCCGACATCGACGACCCCCGGCGCAAGACAGGCGCCGTTGCAGTCGATGCCGCCTGCGCGCGGGCCTTCGCCCGTCTCGGCGATGCGCCCGCCCTCGATCCTGAGCCAGCCCAGGGTCTCGGTCCCCGCCTCGGGGTCGATCAGCCGCGCGTTCCGTAGAAGTGCGTTGGTCATCTCTCTCCCTCGGGATCGTTTGCGCGCATGGCCGCGATCAGGGCCGCGCGCCGGTCGCGCAGCAGCGCCCAGACCTTGCGCGCGTCGTGGATGCGGAAAAAGCCCAAGGGGGCGACGGTGCTGCCGGCCAGCCGGTAGCGCGATTTGTTTGGGCCGGGGCGGCGGGGGCCCTGGCTATGGGTGATGGTGCCGAAGATCACGTCGCCAGGGCGACCGTCGACCAGTTCGATCGGGGGCATCTCGGCGATGGCGTAGGGTGTCAGACCCTTTCGACCCAGCAGTTCCTCGGCCACGAAGGCCTGGTGGGTGGTCAGCGTGTACCACGTCTTGCGTCGCCGCCACGCATCCACCCAGAGACGCCCGGCCAGCATGTAAAGGCCGATGCCGAGGAACGGCAGACCGAAAAGAGCAAAGGCAAACCCGAGGATCGGAACACCGGTGCCGCCCCCAAGCGACGCGGCGAAGGTCATCCAACCCAGCGAGAACAGCGCGAAGACCGCGCCGAACAGGCTGAGCGGCGACAGCACCCCGCGCCAATCGATCGCCGGATCGGGCTGACCCTGCCACAGGATCGTCTCGCCCTCCTGCAACAGGCCGCTCCAGCCGGTCTCATCGGTCATGCCCGTGCCTCCGCCTTGGCGCGCTCGATGGTCGCTTTCGCGGCTTTGGCGTCGGCCTGGTATTTCAACAGGTGCTTGTCGCCGGTCACCGTCACGACCTGCACCGCCGAGAAGAGTGTGTTCACCGCTGTGATGTTCTCAAGCGCGATGGCCCGTGTTCCGGGGCCCAGAAGGCGCCGGTCTGTCAGGTCCCAGCGCATCTTCGTCTCGTCGGACGACAGGTAAAGCGCGCGCACGGCAATGGCGAACAGGCCGCCGACGGCACCGGTCCAGACATGCTCGTTTCCGATCCCCCACAGGATGCCCATGCCGCCCGCCATGGCGATCGCGGCCAGCCAGGCGTTCTCGCGCCAGTAGGTCGCGCGGTCCGCCGTAAACGCGGCGACGACACGCTCGCCCGGCTCCAGCTCGGTCGTCGGGGTAAAGGGCGTGCGCGTGGTGATATGCTCGTCGGTCACAAAAGCACCCCGATCAGCAGCGCGATCACCACGATCCCCGCGATCACCCACATCAGCGACCCGCTGCGCTTTTCCTTGGGTGCGGTCTCCGGCACAGGCCGCGGCATCGGCGTCACGCCCGCTTTGGGCAGGCTGCCGCCATGATCCGCCCCCGCCAGCGGCAGGGACGCGATCAGCGTCGCCTCCTTCCCCGGTGCGGGTTCTTCCGACAGGGCGCGCTCGGGCACCAGCAGAACATGCCCCTTCAGCGCATCCATCCGCCGCGCGGCCTGCGCCGGCATGCTCTCGGGCGCGAAGGCCATGGTGACGTACTCGCTCAGCGACATGTCGCCGAGGTCCTTCACTGGGAACAGCTCGACCTCATTGGTATCGACCTCCGCCCCCAGCCAGTCGGTCAGGGGCGGCAACTCCGCCACCTCGCCCCGCGCGCGTGTCAGGTGGGTGTGGCGCAGGTCGGTCGGCGCGGTGACGGCGAAGATGTAGAGGATATCGCTCATGCCGCCCCCTTCTCCCTCCGCTCGCGCAGGTTCTCGGCGAGCAGTTCCATCGCTGCCATCCGCACCGCGACGCCCATCTCGACCTGTTCCTGGATCACCGAGCGGTTGATGTCGTCGGCGATGGTCCCGTCGATCTCCACCCCCCGGTTCATCGGCCCCGGGTGCATCACGATCGCATCGGGCTTGGCGAAGGAGAGCTTCTCGGCGGTCAGCCCGAAGCGGTGGAAATACTCGCGCTCGGACGGGATGAAGGCGCCATCCATCCGTTCCTTCTGAAGCCGCAGCATCATCACCACGTCGACGTCGCGCAGCCCTTCCTCCATGTCGCCATAGACCTCGACCCCCCAGTCGGCGGCACCCGCCGGGATCAGCGTGGGCGGGCCGACGAGTCGCACGCGGTTTTCCATCTTGCCGAGAAGAAAGATGTTCGACCGCGCCACGCGGCTATGGGCGATATCCCCACAGATCGCAATGTTCAGGCGATGGATGCGCCCCTTGGCGCGCTTGATCGTCAAGGCATCCAGCAGCGCCTGCGTGGGGTGTTCGTGCCGCCCGTCGCCCGCGTTCAGCACGGCACAGTTCACCTTGTCGGCCAAGAGCTTTACCGCGCCGGAATGCGGATGGCGCACGACCAGCAGGTCGGGATGCATCGCGTTCAGCGTCAGCGCCGTGTCGATCAGAGTCTCGCCCTTCTTCAGCGAGCTGGCCGCCATCGCCATGTTCATCACGTCCGCGCCCAGCCGTTTGCCCGCGATTTCGAAGCTTGCCTGCGTCCGGGTGGACGCCTCGAAGAACATGTTGATCTGGGTGAGGCCCTTCAGCGGCTCGCCATGCTGGCGGCTGCCGCGCTCGGCCTCGGCATGGACATTTGCGCGATCAAGCAGGATCTTGATCTCCAGCGGGTGCAGATCCTCGATCCCCAACAGGTGCGTCTGGCTGAATTTCATCGTCCCGCCCCGGTCTCGCGCGTTTCCCGCTTATAGGAGCGGGCAGGGCAGGGCGGCAAGGCGTCAGACGGCCCGGCCTGATCGCGAGAAGGCCTTTCCCTTCGCGCGCCGCGGGCATAGCTTCGCTAACATGGACGAGCTTGGGTATCACGACGCACTGGCGATGCTCGATTGGCAGATCGAGTTGGGTGCCGACGAGGCGATCCTCGACGAGGCCGTCGACCGTTTCGCGCTGGAGGATCAGCCGAAGCCGGCCAAGGCCCCCGCCTCGACCCCCGCCGCCCAGCCCGCCGCCCCGCCGCCCGAGGCCGTGGACGCGACCGAGGTCGCCCGCACCGCCGCGGCGGCCGCGACCGACCTGCCGTCGCTCAAGGCCGCGATGGAGGGGTTCCCCCATTGCCCCCTGCGCGAGACGGCACAGCAGTTGGTCTTTGCCGACGGGAACCCGGCCGCCCGCGTCATGATCGTGGGCGAGGCCCCGGGCCGCGAGGAAGATCAGCAGGGCAAGCCCTTCGTCGGGCGTGCCGGGCAGTTGCTCGACCGGATGCTCGCGGCCATCGGCATGGACCGCACGTCCGAGGACCCGGCCCATGCGGTCTACATCACCAACATGCTGCCCTGGCGTCCGCCCCAGAACCGCGACCCGACGCCGGAAGAGCTCGCGATGCTTGGCCCCTTTATCCGCCGCCACATCGAGCTGGCCGATCCCGATATCCTTGTCCTGATGGGCAACTGGGCCTGCCAGGGCCTCATGGGCAAGCGTGGCATCACCCGCCTGCGCGGGCAGTGGGCCGAGGTGATGGATCGCCCCGCGATCCCAATGTTCCACCCCGCCTACCTGCTGCGCAAACCCCACGATAAGGCCAAGGCGTGGGAAGACCTCCTGTCGCTTCAGGCCCGGCTCAGGACGCTCTGACATGTCCCGTATTGACGAAACCCGCCCCTTCCACCCCGTCCGCATCGCGGTGCTGGCTGTCTCGGACACCCGCAGCCTTGCCGAGGACAAATCCGGAGACGTGCTGGTCGAACGGCTGACCGGCGCGGGCCACATCCTCGCCGCGCGCCACATCCTGCGCGACGAGCGCGCCGAGATCGCGGCGCAGCTGCGGGCGTGGTGCGACGACGCCCGGATCGACGTGATCCTGACCACCGGGGGCACCGGCCTGACGGGCCGCGACGTGACGGTCGAGGCGCATCGCGACGTCTACGAGAAGGAGATCGAGGCCTTCGCCACGGTCTTCACGATGATTTCAATGCAGAAGATCGGCACCTCGGCGGTGCAGTCCCGCGCCACGGGCGGCGTGGCCAACGGCACCTACCTTTTCGCGCTGCCCGGAAGCAGCGGGGCTTGCAAGGATGCCTGGGACGAAATCCTGCGCTGGCAGCTCGATTACCGGCACCGTCCGTGCAATTTCGTGGAGATCCTGCCGCGGCTCGACGAACACCTGCGACGGAAGTGATCGCCTCAAACGTGTATCCAACGTGACTAAGTCACTTGGACCTTTCCCCGCGCCCGCTTACCTTAGTTGCAGGCACCCATCGAGGCACTGATCCCATGCGTTTTTTCCGCCGCGCTCTTGTCGGCTTGTTTCTGCTGGCGCTGACCGTCGGCCTTCTCGCCGTGGCGGGCAACACCATCTACGGCGCGCTTCAGTCCAGCTGGGCCGAGGAGGGCGGATCGCGCCCCGCGCGGGAGCGCGTCTTTTCGGCCGAGGTCATGCCGCTCGAATTCGGCACGGAAACGCCCGTGCTGACCGCCTTCGGCGAAGTCCGTTCCCGCCGCACGCTGGAACTGCGCGCGCCCGCCGAGGGGACCGTGATCGAACTGGCCGAGGGGTTCGAGGATGGCGGCGCCGTCACCGCGGGTCAGACCCTTCTGCGGATCGACCCGGCCGAGGCGCAATCGGCCCGCGACACCGCGGCCGCCGACCTGCGTGATGCCGAGAACGAACTGGCTGAAGCGACGCGCGCCCTCGACCTCGCGCAAGACGACGTCACCGCCGCCCGCGGCCAGGCCGAGTTGCGCCAGCGCGCGCTCACGCGCCAGCAGGATCTGCTCGACCGGGGTGTCGGCAGCGCCGCAGCGGTCGAGACCGCCGAACTGGCCGCCGCCACCGCCGAGCAGGCCGTCCTCAGCCGCCGCCAGGCGCTTGCCAGCGCCGAGGCGCGCGTGGCGCAGGCGGAAACTGCGCTCGACCGTCGCCGCATTGCACTGGCCGAGGCCGAGCGGATGCTCGCGCGCACCACGCTGACCGCCGAGTTCGACGGTGTCCTTTCTGAGGTCGACGTGGTCGCCGGGCGGCTGGTGAACCGCAACGAACAGGTCGGGCGCCTGATCGACCCTGATGCGCTGGAAGTGTCGTTCCGCATCTCGACGGCGCAATACGTGCAGCTGATCGGCGAGACCGGCACGCTGCCGCAGGCGAACGTGCGCGTCATCCTCGATGTCTTCGGCCTCGACATGGTGGCCGAGGGGGTGCTGACCCGCGAATCCGGCGCGGTGGAAGAGGGCCAATCGGGCCGCCTGCTCTTTGCGCGCATCGACGACCCGCGCGGCCTGCGCGTCGGCGATTTCGTCAGGGCGGAGATCGAAGAACCCCCGCTCGACTTCGTCGCCCGACTGCCTGCCACCGCGCTCGGGTCTGACGGGCAGATCCTCGTCCTGGGTGAAGAGGACCGGCTGGAAGCCGTCGAGGTCCAGCTTCTCCGCCGTCAGGGCGACGACGTGCTGATCCGTGCCCGTGGTCTGCAGGGCCGCGAGGTGGTGCTCGCGCGCACACCCGTGTTGGGCGAGGGTATCCGCGTGAACCCGATCCGCGACGCCGACGCAGGGCCTGTCGATCCAGAGACCATCACGCTCGACCCCGAACGCCGCGCGCGGCTCATCGCCTTTGTCGAGGGCAACGGCTTTATCCCGTCGGACGTCAAGGAACGCATGCTGAACCAGCTCCAGCAGGACGAGGTGCCAGCCCAGATGGTGACGCGCCTCGAAAGCCGGATGGGAAGCTGACCGATGCGCAGGCTTCCCCCCGGCGGTGCCGGCATCCTCAGCTATTTCACGCGCCACCGCACGGCGGCGAACCTGCTTCTCGTGCTCATGGTGGTCGCGGGCCTTGCCGCGATCCCCCAGATGCGGGCGCAGTTTTTCCCCGATGTCGTTTCGGACGAGATCGACATCGTCGTGACCTGGGACGGCGCGGGCGCTGAAGACGTGGACGAAGCCATCGTCGCGGTGATGGAGCCTGTCTTGCTGGCCGTTCCCGGTGTCGCCGGGTCCTCGGCCACCAGCCGCGAGGGGCGCACCTCCATCGCGCTGGAGTTCGAACCGGGCTGGGACATGGGCCGCGCCGCCGACGAGGTGCAACAGGCGCTCGACGGGATCACCGACCTGCCGGAAGACGCCGAAGACCCCGAGGTGCGCCGCGGCGCATGGTGGGACCGCGTGACCGATGTTGTCATCACCGGCCCCGTCGCCCCCGCGCAGCTAGGCCGGTTCGCGGATGAATTCGTCGCCCGCCTGTTCGACGCGGGCGTGACCCGCGCAACGATCCGGGGCGTTGCCGCACCGCAGACCGTGGTCGAGGTCCCCTCGGCCTCGCTCATCCGCTATGACGTGACCATGGCCGAGATCGCCGAGGTGATCGCAGCCGCCGCCTCGACCTCGCCCGCGGGGGACGTGGACGCCGCCAACGCCCGCATCCGCACCGGTGCCGCACAGCGCAGCGCCGCCGAGATCGCGGCGCTGACGCTGCGCACCAATGCGGACGGCTCGGCGCTCACCATCGGCGATGTCGCCATAGTCCGGACCGAGGGCGTCGACCGCGAGCGCGCCTATTTCGTGGGTGAGAACCCCGCCATCTCGATCCGCGTCGACCGGTCCGAGGACGGCGACGCCATCGCCATCCAGCGCCTTGTCGAAGAGGTCGCCGCCGAGATGCAGGCGACCCTGCCAGAGGGCACCAGTATCGACCTGATCCGCACCCGGGCCGAGGCGATCAGCGGGCGGCTCAACATCCTGATGGACAACGCGCTCCTGGGCCTCGCCCTCGTGGTGGGCCTGCTGTTCCTGTTCCTCAATGCGCGTACCGCCTTCTGGGTGGCGGCGGGCATCCCGGTGGCGCTGATCGCCGCCATCGCGCTGATGTGGGTGGCGGGGCTGACGATCAACATGATCTCGCTTTTCGCGCTGATCATCACGCTGGGCATCGTGGTGGATGATGCCATCGTCGTGGGTGAACATGCTGATTACCGCGCGCGGACCTTGGGCGAAGACCCCGTCACCGCCGCCGAAACCGCCGCCCGCCGCATGGCCGCGCCGGTCTTCTCGGCCACGATCACCACCGTCCTCGCCTTCGCCGCGCTCACCGCTGTGGGTGGGCGCTTCGGCAGCCTGATCGCCGATATTCCCTTTACCGTGATCGTCGTGCTGATCGCGTCGCTGGTGGAATGCTTCCTGATCCTGCCGAACCACATGGCCCACGCGCTGGCCCATTCGGCCAAGACCCATTGGTACGACATGCCCTCGCGCGTGGTGAACCGCGGCTTTGACTGGGTCAAGGAAACCGCCTTCCGCCCCGCCATGCGCCTTGTCATCGCCGCGCGCTACCCGGTGCTGGCCGCGGTCATCCTTGTCCTCGCCACGCAGGTCGCCAGCTTCATCCGCGGCGATGTGACCTGGCGCTTCTTCAACGCGCCCGAACTGAGCTCGGTCTCCGGCAACTTCGCCATGCTCGACGGCGCGACGCGGGAAGACAGCCTTGCCATGGTCCGCGAGATGCAGCGCGCGACCGAGGCCGTCGCTGCGGCTTACGAAGAGGAACACGGGCTGAACCCGCTGGTCTACGTTCTGGCCGAGGTCGGCGGGAACACCGGCGGCGGCCTGTCCGGCGTCGAGAACAAGGACGCCGATCTGCTCGGTTCCATCGCGATCGAGCTGATCGACGCCGACCTGCGCCCCTATTCCAGCTTCG
>CAZVQL010000087.1:0-11284 GCA_964629305.1 uncultured Roseicyclus sp. | reverse complement strand
ATGCCCATGAATTCGCCCGGAACGCCGGGCCAGAACAGCATCGGCAGGAAGGCGCAAAGCGTCGTGCCGGTCGAGGCGACGACCGGCCAGAACATGCGCTTGGCCGCATCGGTATAGGCCTGCATCGGCCGCGCGCCCGCCTGCAGCCGCTTGTCGGCGTATTCCACGACCACGATCGCGCCGTCGACCAGCATCCCCACGGCAAGGATCAGGCCGAACATCACGATGTTCGAGATCGGAACGCCCATCACGCCCAGCAGGATGAAGCACAAAAGGAACGAGGTGGGGATCGCGAAACCGACCAAGAGCGCCGAGCGTGTGCCGAGCGAGGCGAGGACCACGATCATCACCAGCGCGATGGCGGTCAGCACCGAGCCCTCGAGCTGGCGCACCATGCCGTCGACCGTCACCGACTGGTCGAGCGTGGTCGAAACCTGCACGGCCTCCTGCAACTCGGGGGGCCATGTGGCGCGGACCTGGTCGACCGTCTCGCGCACCAGCGCCGAGGTGTCGATGATGTTGAAGCCCTGACGCTTGACCACCTGCAACGCGATGGTCGTCTCGCCGTTGAACCGCGCGGTCCCGGCGCGGTCCTGGTAGGTCAGGCGGATATCGGCCAGATCGCCCAGCGTCACCACCCGGTCGCCATTCACCGTGATCGGCAGGGCGTAGACATCGGCGGCGCTGTCGAAGCTGGAGGGGATCTTGACCGAGATCGCGCCGCCGGCGGTTTCGACCTCGCCCGCGGCGATCAGCTGGTTGTTGTTGACCACCGCGTTGATCAGGTCGGCGGCGGTCACGTCGTAAGCTTCCAGTGCGAGGGGGTCTAGGATCACCTCGAGCATCTCGTCGCGGGTGCCAGCAAGCCCCGCCTCCAGCACCGGAGACAGTGCTTCCAGCGCGTCCTGCATCTCGTTTGCCAGCCGGATCAGCGTGCGTTCCGGCGCGTCGCCTGACAGCGCCACGATGATGATCGGGAACTCGGAAAAGTTGATCTCCGAGATCTGCCAGCTTTCCGCGCCGGCGGGGAAATCGGTCTCGGCGCGGCCCATGGCGTCACGCACATCGGCAATGGTGGCCGACTTGTCCCACCCGAACTCGAACTCGAGGAAGAGGCCCGCGAACCCTTCGGACGCGGTTGCCGTGATCGTGGTCAGCCCGTCGAGGTCCTGAAACTCGGCCTCCATCGGGCGCACCAGAAGGCGCTCGCTGTCCTCGGCCGAGATGCCGGGGAAGGGGACCGAGACGAACAGGCCCGGAATGTCGATATCCGGCTCGCCCTCTTTGGGCAGGCCGACATAGGCCGCCGTGCCGACCACGAGCGACAGGATAACAAAGGCCACGACCATGCGGGCGCGGCTGGCGGCCCAGTCGATTATGCCGGTCATTGCGTCAGCTCCTCGTAGGTGACGCGGACGGGCACGCCGTCGGTGACGAACTCCTGCCCGACGGTGATGACATCGGCCACCTCGGGCAGGCCCGAAAGCCAGACGCCGTTGGCGGTGTCGCGGATCATGCGCACGGGGACAAAGCGGACGATACCGTCCTCGACGATGCGCACGCCAAGCGTGCCGTCATCGTTCAGCGTCATGGCCGAGGCGGGCAGAAGATGCGCGGGCGTCCCCTCGGAGCGGATCAGGATGTCGGCGGTCTGGCCGTCGCGGATCAGCACGTCGGGGTTGGGCACGGTGATCTCGACGCGGAAGGTGCGGGTCGCCTCATCGGCCGAGCGGCTGACAAAGGTCACCTCGCCCCGCACCTGGCTGCCCGAGGCAAGGCGCGCGCCGGCCTCCGCGCCCAGCGTCACGCGGTCGACCTGTGCCTCTGGCACGAAGCCCACCAGCTTGATCGGGTCGAGCTGGATCACCGGGAAGGGCGCTGTGATGGTCAGGCGCGCAATCTCTTCTGCGGCGCGGGTCACGGCGGCCTCGGCCGAGCGGATGCCCGAGCGCGCTTGCGACACTGCCGCCTCGCCCGACTGGATCTGCGCCAGCGCGCCCTCGCGCGTGGCCTCGGCACTGGCCGCGCGGGTTTCCGAGCCGAAGCCGCTTGCGCTCAGGCGGGTTGCCGCGTTCGCGTCGATCTCGGCGGCGGTCAGCTGCGCGCGGGCACCGGCCAATTGCGCCTCGGCCTCGGGCAGGCGGGCGCGCGCCGTGTCGAGCGCGGCCTCGGCCTCTTCCAGCGCGGACAGGCGTGTGCCGGGGTCGATCTCGCACAGAAGCTGGCCTTCCTCGACATAGGCGCCTGCGCGGATCGGCTCCGATATGATGCGCCCCGAGGTTTCGGCAGATGCGGTGACCTGGCGCAACGCCTCGGTCCGGCCGCGCAGCTGCACGGCGTTTTCGGTCACCTGCGCCTCGGAGCGGCGGGCGACGACATGGACGCTTGTGTCCTCGGGCTGGGTGTCGGCCACCTCGGCCTCTGCCGCGGCGTTTTGCACGGTTTCCGTGGGGCTGCTGGATGGCGCGGGGGCAAAGCCGGATGCAAACTCCAGCAGGCGGTCGCGGTCGAGGATCACGAAATACAACGCGACGCAGACCAGTGCCGCGATGATCAGGGGAAAAACTCGCATCGTGAAACCTCGATTCCGGATCGTCCTTGCGGCGTGTTGTGCAACCCGGCCAGCCTTGCCGTTCAGCCGGGTCATGGACGTGCTTACCGCATTACGCTGAACCGACCGGTTCAGATTAGTTTTTTCTGCGCTGCCGCGCAAGAGTGAACTAATCCGTTCAGTTTTTTCGTCAACGGCTGCAGGTCTTGCGGCTTGGCTCTGCCTCGGGCTATGTGGCGCCGACGAAAAAAGCCTGAGGGGCCGGGGCGGAATGTCCGATACCGACAGTTTCATCAACGAGGTCACGGAAGAGGTCCGCCGCGACCGGCTCTACGCGTTGTTCCGCCGCTGGGTCTGGCTGGCGATCCTGATCGTCGTGGCCGCCGTCGGCGGTGCGGCCTGGCTGGAATATTCCCGCGCGCAAGAGCGCGCCGCGGCCGAGGCGTTCGGCGACAGCCTGCTTGCCGTGCTGGACCGCGCCGAGCCGGAAGAGCGGGTGGCGGGCCTGTCCGAGATCACGACCGAAGATCCCCGCGCCCGATTGCTGCTGGCGCTGTTGGCGGCCGGCGAAGTGGCCCGGGGCGGCGCCGAGGCCGAGGCAGCCGCTGCCGATCTGCGCGCCGCCGCCGAGGCGCCCGACCTGCCGCGGCGCTATCGCGATCTCGCCATGCTGAAGGCCGAGATGATGGCCCCCTCCGAGCCCGATGCCGCGCGCCTGATCCTTGGCACGCTGGCCGAGCCGGGCGCGCCCTACGCCGCGCTCGCCGAGGAACAGCTTGCGCTGCTCGACATCCGCACCGGCGATCTCGAGGGCGGCCTGGATCGGCTGCGCAGCCTCGAACGGAGTGCTGCCGCGACGCCGGGCTTGCAACAACGGGCATCTCAGTTGATTGTGGCGCTGGAAGCGGGGTCGACGCTGGTCGATGCCGCACCGGAAGCGCCACCCGAGGCCGAAGATGAGGCCGACGAGAGCGGCGCGGCAGAGGATGCGGAGGCTGGGGAGACCCCCGAGACTCCCGCCGTGGAAGAGTGACGACCGCCGACGCGGCGGCAAAACAGGAAGGCCGAGGCGCATGACCGGGGTCGAGGGCAGAGCAGGGTCGAACCGCATCGCGGATCTGGGCATGGCGGCACTCATGGTGCTCGCGCTTGCCGCGTGCGAACGCGAGGTTATCCTGCCGGGCGAACGCTTCGACACGCGCACGCCGCTGGAGGCTACTTTGCCTGGAGAGGACGGCCTGGCCGCTGCCTCAAACGCGGCATCCGCCGATGCCGCTCAGCCCATCAGCCTGCCCGCGCCCACGCGCCTCGGCGATTGGCCGAGCCGCGGTTACAACACGGTCAACCGCCTGCCGCACGCCACGCTTTCGGCCAACCCGACCGAGGTCTGGGTGGCCGACATCGGCGCGGGCAATACGCGGCGGAACGTTATTGCGGCCGATCCGGTCGTCGCTGGCGGGCTGGTCTACACCATCGACTCGGACGCACAGCTTCAGGCGACGTCGCTCAGCACCGGCGCGCCGGCTTGGGTGACCAGCCTCGTGCCCGACTTCGACCGCGGCGGCAACGCGTCCGGCGGTGGTCTGGCGGTGGCGGGCGACCGTCTCTTCGCGACGACGCCCTATGGCGAACTTGTCGCGCTGAACGCCTCGACGGGTGCGATGATCTGGCGCCAGCGCCTCGGAACGATGCTGGGCGCGCCAACGGTGTCGGGCGGTACCGTTTACGTGGTGGGACGCAATTCGGACGCCTGGGCGATCGATGCCGATGATGGGCGCCAGCGCTGGCGCATCCCGAGCACCGACACGCCTTCGGTCCTGGTCGGTGGCCCGGCCCCCGCCATCGCCGACGGGCGCGTGATCTTCCCGTTCCCCTCGGGCGAGATCGTGGCGGCCATGCCCAACACCGGCGTCACGCTATGGAATTCCTTCGTTGCGGGCGGCCGTCTCGGCACGGCATACGCGACGATCAACGATATCACCTCGGACCCCGTCGTCGTGGGCGGCACGATCTACGCCGGCAACCAGTCGGGCCGTGTCGTTGCGATGGACGCGCGCACAGGCACGCGACAGTGGACCGCGCGAGAAGGGGCATATTCCCCGGTTCTGGTGGCGGGTGGCGCGCTCTTCTTCGTTTCCGACCGGAACGAGCTGATCCGCCTTGACGCCGACAGCGGTGAACGGGTCTGGGGTACGGAATTGCCTCTGTACGAAGCAAACCGCGAGCGTCGTCGCAAGGCGGTCTTCACCCATTATGGCCCGATCCTTGCGGGCGGGCGCCTGGTCGTCGCTTCGGGCGATGGTCAGATCCGCATGTTCTCGCCGGAAAGTGGTGCTCTTGTCGGCACGCTTCCCCTGCGGAGCGGGGCTGCGTCGCATCCGATCGCCGTGGGCGACACGCTGCTGGTCGTAAGCGTCGACGGACGGCTTCACGCCTATCGGTGAAGCGCGCCGTCCTGCGCCTCAGTTGAACCAGTCGATGCGCCGCTCCTCGGGGACGCCAAACAGGCCGGCACCGGTGTAGACCAGCGCGCGCCCGACGTTGAACCAGATCGCCATGCTTTCGCGGAGGGCCCAGCGGGCGGGTCCGGTTCCTTCTGCCGGGTCGGTGTGGGCGGCGTGAAGAGAGATGTCGGACCATCCCAAGCTGCGAAAGATCAGCCAGCTGCGCGGCAAATGGTGCGGGTTGGACACAAGCACAATGCGCCGTGCGTCAGGCACGAAGGCTCTGCTGTAGGCCGCGTTCTGGATCGTTGAGCGCGCGCGCTCTTCCAACAGGGCAGCTTCGGGCGGCATGCCTGCGGCGACCGCGGTGTTCCGCATTGCCTCGGCGACCGAGAAACGGTCATGGCCGTAGCCCGTGAACACCACAACCGGCGCAATGCCCGCGGCATGAAGCGCGGCACAGGTCCGCGCCCGGCTGGCCGAGTTCGGACCGGGCTGATCCCACCCGCCCGTACGCGACATGCCGGCGCCCAGGCAGATTATGGCATCTGCTACCTCCGGCAGCGCTTCGTCACGCGGCCACAGGAGGATGACGGAAAACACGGCAGCGTAGGTCAGCGCCCAAAGTGAACCGCCGAGCAGCAAGAGCCGCCCGAGCAGTCGCCCCAGTCGCCTTATTCCCACTCGATCGTCCCCGGTGGTTTCGACGTGATGTCATAGGTGACCCGGTTGATCCCCTTGACCTCGTTGATGATCCGCGTCGCGGTCTCGCCGAGAAACTCGTGGGAAAACGGGTAGTAATCTGCGGTCATGCCATCGACGGAGGTCACCGCCCTGAGCGCGCAGGCGAAGTCATAGGTCCGTCCGTCGCCCATCACGCCCACGGTCCTGACCGGCAGGATCGCGACGAAGGCCTGCCAGATCTCGTCATAAAGACCGTGACGGCGGATCTGGTCGATATAGACCGCGTCGGCCTTGCGCAGGATCTCGAGCTTCTCGCGCGTGATCTCGCCGGGGCAGCGGATGGCGAGGCCGGGGCCGGGGAAGGGGTGGCGGCCGATGAAGCTGGCCGGAAGGCCCAGTTCATGCCCCAATGCACGAACCTCGTCCTTGAACAACTCGCGCAGCGGCTCGACCAGCTTCAGGCCCATCTTCTCGGGCAGGCCGCCGACGTTGTGGTGGCTCTTGATCGTGACCGAGGGGCCGCCGGAAAACGATACCGATTCAATGACATCGGGGTAAAGCGTGCCTTGTGCGAGGAACGCGGCCCCCTCGATCCCGTCGGCGTATTTCTGGAACACGTCGATGAACAGTTTGCCGATCGTCTTGCGCTTTGTTTCCGGATCGGAAACGCCCTCGAGCGCGCCGAGGAACAGCTCGCTCTCGTCGGCGTGGATCAGCGGGATGTTGTAGTGGTCACGGAACATCGTGACGACTTCCTCGGCCTCGTTCAGCCGCAACAGCCCGTGATCGACGAAGACGCAGGTCAGCTGGTCGCCGATCGCCTCGTGGATCAGCACGGCGGCGACCGACGAATCGACCCCGCCCGACAGGCCACAGATGACGCGTGCATCGCCCACCTGTTCGCGGATGGCGCGGATCGCTTCCTCGCGGTAGGCCTTCATCGTCCAGTCGCCGCTGAAGCCCGCCAGCTTGATGAAGTTCTCGTACAGCGTCTTGCCGTTCGGGGTGTGGTGCACCTCGGGGTGGAACTGCACCGCGTAGAACTGCCGTTCCAGATCGGCGGTGATCGCGAAGGGCGCGCCGGGCGAGGTGCCCAGAACCTCGAAACCGGGTGCGATTTCAGAGACATGATCGCCGTGGCTCATCCAGACCTGCTCGCGGCCCGAGCCGTCCATGAACCAGCCCGTCAGGATATCGGGCCGCGCGCCTTTGGGCGTGACCCAGGCGCGGCCGAACTCAGCCGTGGCATGCTCGCCTGCTTCGACCTTGCCGCCCAGGTCCTGCATCATGACCTGCTGGCCATAGCAGATGCCAAGGATCGGCACGCCGCGCTGATAGACCGACTGCGGCGGGCGTGGAGAGCCCTCGCGCATCACCGAATCCGGCCCGCCGGAAAAGATCACCGCCTTCGGCGCGAACGCGTCGAGAAAGGCGTCGTCGACGGACTGGTAAGGGTGGATCTCGCAGTAGACGTTCAGCTCGCGCAGGCGGCGGGCGATCAGCTGCGTGACCTGGCTGCCGAAGTCGATGATCAGCAGGCGGTCGTGGTCTTGCGGGTCGGGGGCGGCAGACATGCTCATGGCCCCGCATTAGGCCCGCAAAAGCGGGCGCGCAAGCCCGTGGGCGTGCGTGCATGTCGCTTTCCCGCGCAGGGTGCCGCAATCCGCCCTCGGGCGGGACCTGCGGCGCGCTATCACCCGTCCACATTCAACGCCTCGCGACAGGGGAGATCAGGGCTATGGCGGCAGCGGAACAAGCAGTCGGACGGCGGGCACGCGGCGGCGGCGGGGCAGCACGACGGGCCGCGCGCTCGGCGGTCAGCTTCGACACCGCGCGCTTCATCGAGCGCAACATCCCCAATTTCGAGATCCTGACCGAAGAGGCGATCGAGATCATCGAGGCCAATGCCGAAACGGTGCTGGAAGAGATCGGGGTAGCCTTCGTGGAAAACCCCGCGGCCCTCCAGCGCTGGCGCGAGGCCGGGGCCGATGTGCGGGGTGAGCGGGTGCATATCCCCCGCGGGCTGGCCCGCAAGCTTTGTGAGACAGCACCGTCGAAATTCACCCAGCTTGCCCGCAACCCCGCGCGCAATGTCGAGATCGGCGGCAACTCCCTCGTGCTCGCGCCGGTCTATGGCCCCCCCTTCGTGCGCGACCGCATGGGCGGCCGACGCTACGCGACGATGGCCGATTTCGAGATGTTCGTGAAACTCGGCTACATGTCGAAATGGCTGCACCATTCGGGCGGCACGGTCTGCGAGCCGACCGATATTCCGGTCAACAAGCGCCACCTCGACATGCTCTACGCGCACATGAGCCTGTCGGACAAACCCTACATGGGCTCGGTCACGGAACCCGTGCGCGCGCTCGATTCGATCGAGATGTCGAAGATCCTGTTCGGCGCTGATGTCGTCGACCAGAACTGCGTGATGACCTCGCTCATCAACATCAACTCGCCGCTGACCTTCGATAGCGTGATGATGGGTGCTCTGGAGCATTACGCCGCCGCAGGCCAGGCCTGCATCGTCTCGCCCTTCATCGTGGGCGGCGCGATGGCGCCGGTCTCGGTCGCGGGCACGCTGACGCAGGTGCTGGCCGAGGTGCTGGCGGGCGTGGCCTATTCCCAACTCATCCGCCCCGGCGCGCCGGTGATCTTCGGCGCCTTCGTCACCTCGATCGACATGAACTCGGGCGCGCCCACCTTCGGCACGCCCGAGGCGTCGCAGATCACCTATGGCGCGGGCCAACTGGCGCGGCGGCTGGGGCTGCCCTATCGCTCGGCGGGGTCTTTCAACGGCTCGAAACTGCCCGATGCGCAGGCGGCCTACGAGACCGCGAACTCGCTCAACGCGGGGCTTTTGTCGGGCGTGAACTTCATGCTCCATGCCTGCGGGTGGCTTGAGGGTGGGCTTGTCGCCTCGCCTGAGAAATTCGTCATGGATGCCGACCAGCTGGGCATTTTGCACAAGCTGGCCGAAGGTGTGCCGGTCGACGAAAACGCGCAAGCGATGGACGCGCTGCGCGAGGTCGGTCCGGGCGGTCACTTCCTCGGCTGTGCCCACACGCAGGCGAATTACGCCACTGCCTTCTGGCGCACGGGGCTGCTCGACTACAAGCCCTACGAGACATGGTCGGAAGAGGGCGGGCGCGACACCGCGACCTTGGCCACGGTCAAGCTCGAACGGATGCTGGCCGACTATCAGCAGCCCATGCTCGACCCCGCCATCGACGAGGCGCTCAAGGCCTACATGGCGGAAAAGAAGGCGTCGATGCCCGACGCCTTCATCTGAAGGGCGTCAGCTGACCGATCGCGCGGCGCACAGAATCGCGCTCATCACCTCGACATGGCGGCTGGGCGAATAGCCCAGGCCCCCGCCCATGCGCGCGGCATTCAGCACCGCCTCTTCATCCAGCAACCGCTGCACGGGACGGCGCCGCGCGCGGCGTTCGGCGTCGCCGGTCAGCGCGGCCATGCGCGCCGCGCGCATCAACAGGCCCGGGCGGTGCATGTGGCTGAGTGTGGCGGACAGATCTGACATGGGTTTGCCTCCTGGCATCGGTTTCTCCGACGCCGAGGCTGGCACGGGGCCGCGGGGTGTTGCGCACAGGCTTATCCACCGCGCGCATCACCCGCATCCGTTTACAAAACGGAAACAATATCCTCGTTATCAACAGATTTTAACTAATCAGTAATCAATTCGACCAAAATCTGCCCCGGTGTCCGATCGCGAGGGAGATGGACTATGACCTCGGCCACGGCCGATAACGGCCGCTTTTTGCCTGAAATCCCCGATGCTTCGCCCGACCTGCCCGCCTGGGTTCCGGTGCCTGCGCGTCAGTATCTCGCCCATGTCTCGGCGGGGCACTCGTTGCGGTCCATCGCGCGGGCCGCGGGTGAGCCGCCCTCGACCGTGTCGCGCCGCGTGCGCCGCCTTGAGCGGCGTCGCGACGACCCCCTTCTTGACGAGGCGCTGACCGCGCTCGGTCCGCTCGTCAAGCGCCGCAACGACCCCCAACCCAAAGCAGAGGAGCCTGCCCATATGTCAGCCCCGTTCCGGTCCCCCCTCGGTGATGAAGGCACGATTGCGCGCGAGGCGCGGCGCATCCTCAGGCGTCTGTGCGAAACCGATGCCGTTCTCGCCGTGGCCCAGGACATGGACAAGGCCGTGGTGCTGCGCCCGGGTCCGGGCGGAGAACAGACCCGCACCGCGGTTGTCGATCGCAAGGTCGCGCAGGCCTTCGCGGTGAAGGACTGGATTTCCTGTCGCGCGGCCGGCCGCATCGCACGGTACACGATCACCGCGGCGGGCAAGGCCGCCCTGCGCCGCCTCATCGACGAGGATCGCCGCCGCCGGCAGTCCGAGCTTGGCTTTGCCGAGGCGACCACGCCCTTCCAGGCGCAACACGCCATCTGGGGCGAGGCGCAGGTCGCCGAGCCGGGCGGCAAGTCGCGGAAATTGCGCGTGAACCTTGCCGAGTCGCCCTTGGCGGTGCTGGCGCGCCGGACCGGGTCCGACGGCAAGCCCTTCCTTACGCCCGACCTCGTGCAGGCGGGCGAGCGTCTGCGCGAGGATTTCGAGCGCGCCCAGATGGGCCCGCGCGTCGGCCAGAACTGGGACAGGTTCCTGACCGCCGGTGACCGCGGCGGGTTCCTGAACGACAGCGGCCTGGCCGAGGGGCCGCGCGCCGCGCGCGCCCGCGTGTCGGATGCGCTCGATGACCTCGGGCCGGGGCTGGCCGACGTGGTGCTGCGGGTGTGCTGTTTCCTCGAAGGGCTCGAGTCGGCCGAGAAACGGCTCGGCTGGTCGGCGCGCTCGGGCAAGGTGGTGCTAAAGATCGGCCTTCAGCGCCTTCTGCGGCACTACCAGGACCGATACGGCTTTGTCCCCGCACTCCGCGGCTGACGGGGCGGTTTGCATGTCCTGCAAGGCGGATGTGCCGAAATGTGGCATGGGAATTGGGCCGTTATCGATTAGATAGGGCCTGAACAGGAGGAGTGAGGCCCGTTCCCATGCGCGATCTGAAGATCCCCGACCAGCGCCACCCCGAAAAGGCGCACCGCCCGACAAACGCCCAGCCCAAGAAACCAAGCTGGATCCGCGTGAAGGCGCCGGTGGGCAAGGGCTACCAGGAAACCCACCGCATCATGCGCGAGCACAAGCTGGTGACGGTCTGCGAGGAAGCGGGCTGTCCCAACGCGGGCGAATGCTGGTCGCAGGGTCACGCGACCATGATGATCATGGGCGAGATCTGCACCCGCGGCTGCACCTTCTGCAACGTGGCCACGGGCCGTCCGCAGGACCTCGACCTGTTCGAGCCGGGGCGCGTGGCGGATGCCGTGCAGAAGCTGGGCCTGAACCATGTCGTGATCACGTCGGTGGACCGTGACGATCTCGAGGATGGCGGGGCCGAGCACTTCGCCATGACCATCCGCGCGATCCGCAAGCGCTCGCCCGGCACCACGATCGAGATCCTGACGCCCGATTTCCTGAAATGCGACCCCTCGGTGCTCGAGGTCGTGGTCGAGGCGAAGCCGGATGTCTTCAACCACAACCTCGAAACCGTGCCGGGCCTTTACCCCGAGGTGCGGCCGGGCGCGCGATACT
>CAZVQL010000086.1:2084-11303 GCA_964629305.1 uncultured Roseicyclus sp. | reverse complement strand
GGTTCAGGCAGCGCAGGAAGGTGGACTTGCCGCAGCCCGAGGGGCCGATGAAGGCGGTGACGGTCTTGTCCTCGATGTCGACATCCACGTCCTTGATCGCGTGGTTGTCGCCGTAGAAGACCTGCACGCCGCGGGCCCTCATCTTGATGTCTGTCTCGGTCACGGTCCGCTCCGTTACGCGCATATCGTTCATGTTCGTATCCTCCATGACGGCCTACCAGCGGCGCTCGAAGCGGCGTCGCAGCAGGATCGCCAGCGCGTTCATGAAAATCAGGAACACGAGGAGGACGATGATCGCCCCCGAGGCGCGTTCCACAAAGGCAGGGTCCGAGCGCTGAGTCCAGTTGTAGACCTGCACCGGCAACGCCGAGGCGGGATCGAACAACCCCTCGGGCGGCGCACCCGGGTATTCGCGGACAAAGGCCACCATCCCGATCAAGAGAAGCGGCGCGGTCTCGCCAAGCGCCTGCGCCAGGCCGATGATCGTGCCGGTCAGGATGCCGGGGGCTGCCAGCGGCAGGACGTGGTGAAAGACCGACTGCATCTTGGATGCGCCGACGCCAAGTGCCGCCTCGCGGATCGAGGGGGGCACGGCACGAAGACTTGCGCGCGTAGCGATGATGATGGTCGGCAAGGTCATCAGCGTCAGCACAAGGCCGCCGACGATGGGCGCCGATTGCGGCAGGCCCGCGAAGTTGATGAAGATCGCAAGGCCAAGGATGCCGAAGACGATCGAGGGCACGGCGGCCAGGTTCGAGATGTTCACCTCGATGATGTCGGTCAGCCGGTTTTTCGGCGCGAATTCCTCGAGGTAGATCGAGGCCGCCACCCCGATGGGCAGCGCCAGCGCCAGCACCACGAGCATCATGTAGAATGACCCGATGATCGCCACGCCCAGCCCCGCGGCTTCGGGGCGTTGGCCGGACGCGTCGGGGGCGGTGATGAAAGACCAGTTGAACCGCGTTTCCATCGCGCCGGCATCCGCCAGCGCCTGCGCCAGCACCAGCTGGCCCGGCGTCACGTTGTTGTCGCGCTCGGCGCTTGCCATCGTGACGCGGCCTTTGAAGTAGCCGTCGATCCGGCCGTTCACCAGCATCTCAAGCGTCACGGTCTGACCCACCAGATCAGGGTTCGCCAGCACCATCGCACGCAGCTGCGCCGGGGCCTCGCCCGAGATCATGGCGGCCATTTCCTGCGGGCTCAGGTCATGCTCGATGCCCATCGCCTCGACATGCTCGATGAAGGCCATCGCCATCACCGGCAGGTATCCGAAGGTGGTGACCGCGGCCATCTCCTCGGGGTTACGGTTCCCCTGGGGGTCCAGCCGCTGCTCGGCCAGTTCGACCGGAAAGGTCACATAGGTCTGGCGGAAGGACGACAGCCCGTTCGACAGGATCGAGATCAGCAGCATGATCAGCGCAAGGATGCCGATCACCACGGCGGCCAGCCCATAGGCGCGGAAGCGTGCCTCGGCGCGGTTTCGGCGCTTGGTGCGGGCGTCCTCTTTGAACAGGGACCGCGCGGGCGGTTGGGATGCGGTCGCGTCGGTCATTCGTACTGCTCCCGGTATTTGCGCACGATATAAAGCGCGAGCACGTTCAGCCCGAGCGTGATGACGAAGAGCGTCAGGCCAAGCGCGAAGGCGACCAGCGCCTCGGGGCTGGAGAAATCGGTGTCGCCGGTCAGCTGGCCCACGATCTTGACGGTCACGGTGGTCATCGCCTCGAACGGGTTCAGCGATAGCGCGGCGGCGGCCCCTGCCCCCAGGACCACGATCATCGTCTCACCGATGGCGCGTGAGGCCGCCAGCAGGATCGCGCCCACGATACCCGGAAGCGCCGCGGGCAGGATCACCTGCCGCACCGTCTCGGACTGCGTGGCGCCCAGACCATAGGAGCCGTCGCGCAACGATTGCGGCACGGCGTTGATGATGTCGTCCGACAGCGACGAGACGAAGGGGATCAGCATGATCCCCATGACCACCCCCGCCGTCATCACCGAGGAGGACGACGAGCCGAGGCCAAGGGGCTCCGCGAAATAGTCGCGCAGCAGCGGGCCGACCGTGATCAGCGCGAAAAGGCCGTAGACGATGGTGGGGATACCCGCGAGGATCTCGATCAGCGGTTTCGCGACCGAGCGCATCCGCTTGCCTGCGTATTCCGCCATGTAGATCGCCGCGAAAAGCCCGATCGGCACCGAGACGAGCAGCGCGATGAAGGACACGTAGAGCGTACCCCAGAGCAGCGGGATGAGGCCAAGGTCCGACCCCCCCTCGAAGGACGGGCGCCATTCGAGGCCGAAGAAGAACTCGCGCCAGGGGTAGAGCTCGAAGAAGTTGAAGGTCTCGAAAAGCATCGAAAAGACGATGCCGATCGTCGTCAGGATCGCGATGGTCGAGGCCAGCATCAGGATGGCGAGGATCGACCGCTCGACCGCGTTGCGGGCGCGGAACTCGCGGTTGGTGCGGATGTAGCCATAGGCAAGGCCAAGCGCCGCCAGCACAAGAACCACGCCCGTCATCAAGACGCCGCCGGTCTGCTTCAGCGCGCGGTAGCTTTGTGCGGCCGCCAGCACCTCGGCCGAGACCTCGCTGCCAAGCGCCACGCCCACCTCGCCCAGCCGGGCGCGCACGTCGGTGGCGGTGGTGCTCATGTCGCGCACCTCGTCCACGGTCAGCGCACCGGCTGCGATGGCGGTGTCGAGACCGTCGGCGACCCGGCGCACGTCGGACATGACGAGGCTGCGGTTGCCTGCCTCTTCGATGGCGGCTTCGGAAATCGTGCCGGTGACACGGCTTTCAATGACCATGGGCTGGATCACCATCCAGACCGCCATGACCATCAGCGCCGGCACGACGGCCATGATCATCACGTTGGTGCCGTAGTAATTCGGCAGCGAATGCAGGATGCGGGCATCCCCCCCGGCGCTGGCCACGGCGCGCTGGCGGCCCATGACAAAGCCCGCGGCGCCCAGCAGCAGGACGATCACGATGATCCAGAGAAGCGGCATGAAGGGGGTCCCGTGAAACTTGGGCCCGGGACTGTCCCGGGGATGGATGTGCAGGGGGCGCCTACGTCGCGCCCCCTGCCCTATCTGGTCAGGCGATCAGCTGCCGCCCATGGTCACTTCGTTTGCAACCGTGGCCTGCACCTCGGCCAGTTCGGGGTCGGCAACGAGGCCGTAGGCCGCCAGCGGGCCGAAGGGGCCTGCGATGTCGTCGGACACGAAGAACGAGGCATATTCCTTCAGGCCGGGGATGACGCCGATGTGCGCTGCCTTGATGTAGAAGAACAGCGGACGCGACACCGGGTATTCGCCCGAGGCGATGTTGGCAACAGTCGGCTCGACGCCAGCCATCGTGGCGACCTGAAGACGGTCGGTGTTGTTCTCGTAGAACGCCAGGCCGAACACGCCGATCCCTTCGGGGTTGGCGGTGATGCGCGCCAGCGTCTCGGTGTAGTCGCCGTCGATGTCGGTCGACACGCCGTCGGCGCGGATTTCCATGCACGCTTCTTCGGCGGCATCTTCATCCATGCCCATTTCCATCATGGCAGCCATGGCGCCACTGTCTTCGCAGCCCTGCAGGATCACGTTCTCGTCGAAGACTTCGCGCGTGCCGTGGCGGGTGCCGGGGATGTAGGCGGCGATGTCCTGCGCGGGCAGGTCGGCGCGGACCTGGTCCCAGCTGGTGTTCGGGTTCGGAACCATTGCGCCGTCGACGGGCAGGTTGGCGGCCAGCGCGAGGTACCAGTCGGACTGGGTGAACTCGAAGGACGGGCCGTTGATGTCGCTGGCGAAGACGATACCGTCATAGCCGAAGCGCACTTCGATGATGTCGGTCACGCCGTTGGCGGCGCAGGTCTCGATCTCGTTCGCACGGATCGAGCGCGAGGAGTTGGCGATGTCGATGGTGTTCTCGCCGACGCCTTCGCAGAAGCGGCGCAGACCGGTCGAGGACCCGCCCGATTCGACGACGGGGGTCGGGAAGTCGAAGTTTTCGCCGAAGGCTTCGGCAACGATCGAGGCATAGGGCAGCACGGTCGAGGACCCTGCGACCTGCACGTTGTCGCGGCTCTGTGCGACGGCGGCCGTGGCAGAGACGGCAGCGACGGCCAGCACGGAGACGGAAAGTTTTGCGAGCGACATGAATGGCTCTCCTGGTGTGTGTTCAGACATCCCGGACGCACCGCCCGGCGCGTCCTCGAGAAGCCGCCTAAAGGCCTTGGGCCAAGCTTTTGTGACAGGGACGTAACAGTTTCATGACAGCGCCCCATGACCCCGCGGCATCCGACGCCCCGATGCGTGTGGCGGCATCATTCGGGCGGAAGAATCACCGAGAAAACAGAGCCTTCTCCGGCGTGTGACTCGATCCTCAGCCGCCCGCGGTGACGGTTGACGATGTGCTTCACGATCGCCAGCCCAAGGCCGGTGCCCCCCATCGCGCGGCTGCGGTGGGTGTCGACGCGGTAGAATCGCTCGGTCAGGCGCGGGATGTGCAGCGGGTCGATTCCGTCGCCGCGGTCGATGACATCCACGCGCAGCACGGGGCCCTTCAGGCTGCCGGTGCCTTCCTCCCACCCCAGCCGCAGCGTCACGGGCCGCCCCGCACCGCCGTATTTCAAGGCGTTTTCGGTCAGGTTCAGGAACACCTGCATCAGCTGGTCGCGGTCCCCTTTCATGCGGAAGCCCTGCCCCGTCTCTCCGAGCAGCAAGGCGGCGTCGGCGACATGCGTCTCGAGCGCAAGCGCGCTCTCCTGCTCTTCGGCGGCCGGGCGCAGCGCGGCGATCACCCCGTCGAGGACCGCGCGCAGGTCCACGTCACCCGAGGGCCTCTGCCGCTCGATCGATTCGACCCGGCTGAGCGACAACAGGTCGGACACCAGCCTGTTCATCCGCCGCGCCTCGGCCTCCATGATGCCAAGGAAGCGGTCACGCGCGGCCACGTCGTCCTTGGCGGGGCCCCGCAGCGTTTCGATGAATCCCAGCACGGCCGTCAGCGGGGTGCGCAACTCGTGGCTGACGTTCGCGACGAAATCGCGGCGCATCTCCTCGGCCTCGCGCAGGTGGGTGATGTCGTTGAAATGGAGCAAGAGCGCCCTCTGCCCCCGCGTGCCCGCATCGCCGATGGGTGTGATCAGGACGCGATACTGAGTCTCACCCGCCTGATCGGTGCGTTGCATCCGCGCCTCGGCCGCGGCACCGCCGGCCTGCACCGCCTCGATCCGGCTGAGCAGCCCCGGCTGGCGCAGAACCGTTGCGCAGCTACGTCCCTCGATCCAGTCACCGAACAACGCCCGCGCCGCGGGGTTGGCGACCGTTACTTGCCCGGTCACCGACAGGTGCAACATCGGCTCGGGCACCGCTGCCAGGACATCGACCAGCTGCGTATCGTTCATGGCTGCACCCCTTGGCCAAAAGGTCCTGACACCCTGCGGACGGCTGGCCTGCACGGTTGCCATTGCCGCAAATCGGACCACGTGGCAACCTCGGGATAACTCATGGAAATGCAAAGGTTGCCTTTGCTAACGATCTAAAATCCGTGTAGTCTCAAAGATGGTTGGCGGCAGGGCAGCGCGTCAGCCGCTTGTGTATGGCCCGCAGAACAGGGGCCGAGTTTCACGAGCTGCCCGCACGTGGTGCCGAGCATGGACGGAAGAGACCGGCGCCGTCTGGCGACGACTGACGGAGCCAATCAGACTGATACGTCTGCACAGCGCGTGCTTGCCGTCGCGCTGGAGGTCGAGGTCATTCTGGCGCTGCCGCGAAATGTGGTCTCGCCCGGCTCGTACATTCGCAGCGTCCCCATCGAGCATCTCGCCGAAGAGGTGCTGACGGGCGAAAACGCGCCCGCCCTGGTTCTGTCGCCGCTCCTCACGCCTTCCTTCGACGCGCTCGACCTGGCCCGGCTCCTGACCCAGTGCGGCTACCGTGGGCGCTACCTCGCGCTGGTGGACCGGCTGCCGAGCGCGAACCTGATCCGGCGCGAGGTCGAGGCGCAATCACCCAACCTGAACTTCGACGTGATCGTGCTGGACGGCTCGAAGCCGCTGCACTCTCTCTGACGGATCAGACCGCGGCCAGCCCGGCCTCGAAATCCGCCATGAGAATCGAGACGTCCTCGATCCCCACCGAGACGCGGAAGAAGCCGTCGCTTATCCCCAACGCCGCGCGCCCTTCGGGTGTCAGCCCACGGTGCGAGGATGATGCCGGATGGCTCAGCGTCGTGCCCACATCGCCCAGCGTGGGGGCAAAGGCCATCTGGGGCATCGCCTGCACCATGCGGTTGGCCGCGGCCTCGTCACCGTCGATCGCGAAGCTCAGCATGTTGCCGTCGCGCCCGCCCAGAAGCGCCTGCGCGCGGGCGTGGTCGGGGTGATCGGCGCGACCCGGATAAAGCACCTTGGCCACCTTGGGTTGCGTGGCCAGCCAGTCGGCCAGCGTGCGGGCATTCGCCTCGGCCCGGTCGAAGCGCAGCGGGAATGTCATCAGCCCACGCTCGGCCAGCCAGCATTCATAGGGGCTGGGCGTCAGGCCCGTGGTCACGGCAAAATCATAGATCGCCTTGGCGTCGGCGGGGTCTTTTGCCGCGACATAGCCCAGCGTCACGTCGGAATGGCCGGCCAGAAGCTTCGTCACCGAATGGATGACGATATCGGCGCCGTGATCGAATGGCCGGTACCCGATCGGGGTGGTAAAGGTGTTGTCGACGGCCAGCCGCACGCCGGCCTCGCGCGCGACGACGGCGATGCCCTCCATGTCGGCCACGCGCAGCGTGGGGTTCGAAACGACCTCGACCAGGATCATCTTCGTCTCGGGCCGGATCGCGGCCTTGAGCGCCGCGGCGTCGGTCGGATCGACGACCGTGGTCGCAATGCCGAAGCGCGACAGGTCCTGGTGCATCAGGCGCAACGAGCGGCCATAAAGCTGGTCGGCGCCGATGATGTGGTCCCCTGCCCCCATCAGGCCCATGATCGCCGCCGTGACGGCGGACATGCCCGACCCGGTGACAAGGCCGCCCGTCGCGCCCTCCAGCAGGTCGATCTTCTGCGCCAGAAGCGTCGCGTTCGGATGCCCCTCGCGAGCATAGGTGTAGCCCTGCGCGCGGCCCTCGTACTGGGCGTGCAGCGTGTCGATGTCGGGCGAGGCATAGACGACCGAGGGTTGGATCGGCGTGACCACCGGACGGCTGACGCCTTCGTTCAGGGGCATCCTGCGCACCAGCGTGGTGGGGCGGTCATTGCGGCGGTCAGTCATCGGTCTGCCTTTCTGCTCGACATGAAGAACGACGCGCAAACATTTGGCGTCGCGTTGAAAATCCCTTGAAAGGG
The DNA here is from genome assembly GCA_964629305.1 of uncultured Roseicyclus sp. GTDB lineage: Bacteria > Pseudomonadota > Alphaproteobacteria > Rhodobacterales > Rhodobacteraceae > Roseicyclus. The sequence goes on along the minus strand of CAZVQL010000086.1, from coordinate 3,975 downwards.
ATTTGAAAGGGCCTTGCAAGGCCCCATGCTGCGTGACGTCACGGACGGGTCGTGCCGTCCCCCGTCACAAGGTATTTGAACGAGGTCAGCTGTTCCGCCCCCACGGGTCCGCGCGCGTGCATCTTGCCCGTCGCGATCCCGATCTCGGCGCCCATCCCGAACTCGCCGCCGTCGGCGAACTGGGTCGAGGCGTTGCGCATCAGGATCGCCGAATCGAGCCGCTGGAAGAACCGCGCAGCCGCCGCGTCATCCTCGGTGAGGATGCTTTCGGTATGGCTTGAGCCGTAGCGCCGGATATGGGCGATGGCCGCGTCGATATCATCGACCACGCGCGCCGCGATGATCATGTCGAGGAACTCGCGCCCCCAATCATCCTCGCTGGCTGGCACAACGCCCGCGATCCCCTGCAAGGTCTCGTCGCCGCGCACCTCGACCCCTGCGTCGATCAGGGCGCGCACGACGCCCTGCCCGATCGTGTCGAGCACATCGCGGTGGATCAGCAGGCACTCGGCCGATGTAGACGTGGCAGATCCCTTCCAAGTGCGCGAAGACCGGCACCCGCGCCTCGGCTTGCACCAGGCCGACCAGCCCCTTGCCACCGCGCGGCACGATCACGTCGACATAGTCCGTCATGCCCAGAAGCGCCTTGACCGCCGCCCGGTCGCGCGTCGGCACCAGTTGCACCGCGTCCTGCGGCAGCCCGGCCACGGCCAGCCCCTCGCGCAGGCAATCGACGAGGAGGCCCGAGGAATGAAAGCTCTCAGACCCGCCGCGCAGGATCACCGCGTTGCCGGATTTCAGGCAAAGCGCGCCGGCATCCGCCGTCACGTTGGGCCGGCTTTCGTAGATGACGCCCACGACGCCCAGCGGCGTGCGCACGCGTTGGATGTGCAGACCGCTCGGCATGTCCCATTCCGCGATGACGGCGCCCACCGGATCGTCCTGCGCCGCCACCGCCCGTAGCCCCGCGGTGATCCCCGCGATGCGGCCCGCGTCAAGCTTCAGCCGGTCGAGCATCGCCGCCGACAGCCCCTTGTCGCGACCGAAAGCCATGTCCTTTTCATTCGCCGCCAGGATCTCGTCCTGCCGCGCCTCGACGGCCGTCGCCGCAGCCTCCAGCGCCGCGCGCTTGGCCTCTGGCGTGGCAAAGGCCAGCTCGGCGGCGGCGTCCTTGGCACGACGGCCGATCGCCTCCATCAGGGCGGGAATGTCTTGCGTCATCTCGTTCATGGCAGCCTCCGGGGCTCGTGTCACGCGCAGCATAGGCGTATTTGGGGAAAGATGAAGGGGTGCGGACAGCGCCCTAGCGGGATGGCGCCTCGGCCCGGTCGGTCAGCGTGTAGTCGCGGTCCACGCGGAACAGGCGCAGCGTCTCGGCCCCCTGCGCGCGGGCCTTTGCGGACATGTCATGGGCGGTTTCGGCATCGTCCGTTGCGGCCAACGTGAGGAACTGGCCCGCATGGTTGACGCTTTCATGTGCCCGCCCACCGGGCAGGCTGATGGCCGACGGCCCGTAGGCGGCGAGCAAGTAGCGCGCCTCACCGTCGGGGTCGGCCACCTCGGTCGCGACGCGGATGCGGTAGCTTTCGAAATGCACGGTGCGCCCCGCGGCTTGGCTGGCCCGGTGGGTCGCATCTGCGCGCCAGGCCGTGATCGCGGCCTCGTCTTCCCACAGCTGATGAGAGAGAAGCGCGTCCGGATCATCCAGCGGGCGGTAGCGGTCGAGGAACACCAGCCCCCGGTGCTGCGCCAGCACCGGTTTCAGCTGTGCGACATGGTCGAAGTAATGCTCCATATGCCCCGGTTTCGGCCGCACCTCGAAGAACAACCCGTGCATGGTTCACACCGCCATGTCGTCGCGATGAACCAGCGCCGCGCGGCCCGGATAGCC
>CAZVQL010000086.1:0-2074 GCA_964629305.1 uncultured Roseicyclus sp. | reverse complement strand
GCGAAGTAATGCACCATGTGGCCGGGTTTCGGTTTCACCTCGAAGAAGAGACCATGCATCGGATCAGACCGCCATGTCGTCGCGGTGGACAAGGGCCGCGCGGCCCGGATAGCCGAGGATCGCCTCGATCTCGTCGCTGCGGTGGCCCGCGATGGCGCGCGCCTCGGCCGCCGTGTAACGGCAGAGGCCAAGGCCCAGCCGCGCGCCGTCCGGCCCCTCGAGCGCCACGGGGTCGCCACGCTCGAACCGACCTGTCACCGCGGTGACGCCTGCGGGCAGAAGTGACTTGCCACGCCCCATCGCGGCCACGGCACCGGCATCCAGGCGCAACGTGCCCTTGGGCTTCATCGCCGAGATCCAGCGCTTGCGCGCAGTCTGAGGGTCGAGCGTCGCGGTGAACCAGGTGGCCCGCGCGCCCCCCTCCAGCGCCGAGATCGGGCGCAGCACCGAGCCCTCGGTGATCGCCATGGCACAACCCGCGGCTGTCGCCGTGCGCGCGGCCATCAGCTTGGTCTTCATGCCACCCTTCGAGAGGCCTGTGCCTGCGTCACCCGCCATCGCCTCGACCTCGGGCGTGATCGCCTCGATGACCGGCAGATGCCGGGCCGAGGAATCTTCGCGCGGGTTGGCGGTGTAGAGCCCGTCGATGTCCGACAGCAGCACGCAGGTCTCGGCCCCCGCCATCACGGCGACATTCGCCGCCAGCCGGTCGTTGTCGCCGTAGCGGATCTCGTCGGTGGCGATGGTGTCGTTCTCGTTCACGATGGGCACGACGCCGCGACTGAGCAGCGCAGCCATTGTCGCGCGCGTGTTGAGATAACGCCGCCGGTCGGCGCTGTCGTCGAGCGTCAGCAGGATCTGCGCGGTGACGATGCCATGGGGCGCAAGCGCCTCCTCATAGGCGCGGGCGAGGCGGATCTGGCCCACGGCGGCAGCGGCCTGCGCCTCGTCCAGCGACAGCGCCCCCTGCCCCAGCGCCAGCACGCCGCGCCCCAGCGCAATCGAGCCCGAGGACACAAGGATCACGTCCATCCCGCGCGCCTTCAGCATCGCCACGTCAAGGGCCAGCGCGCGCAGCCATTCGGCGCGCAACGCGCCCGTGTCGCGATCGACCAGAAGCGCCGAGCCGATCTTGACGACCAGCCGCGCGGTTCCGGACAGGCCCGGGGAGATCACATCGTTCAGGGTTGCCACGGTGCCGGCTCCTCGCGGCCCTCGCGCATCCTGAGGCGGTCCGCGTCGATCTGCGCGCGCAGGGCGCGCAACACCTCGATCAGGCCCGTGCGCGCGACACCTGACATGGTCATGACCGTGTCGCCCGATGCCTCTTCCAACGCGGCGCGCTTTTCGGCGATCTCCTCGTCGGTCAACGCGTCGATCTTGTTCAGGGCCGTTATGCGGGGTTTGTCGGCAAGCTCCCCGGCATAGGCCTCGAGCTCTCCGATGATGGTTTCGTAATCGGCGACCACATCCTCGGACGTGCCATCGACGAGGTGCAGAAGCACCGCGCAGCGCTCCACATGGCCGAGGAACAGATCACCCAGGCCACGCCCTTCATGTGCGCCTTCGATCAGGCCGGGAATGTCGGCCACGACGAATTCCACGTTGTCCACGCCCACGACGCCCAGGTTCGGGTGCAACGTGGTAAACGGGTAATCCGCGATCTTCGGCCGCGCGTTCGAGGTCGCGGCCAGAAAGGTCGATTTGCCCGCATTGGGCAGGCCCAGAAGGCCCACATCCGCGATCAGCTTCAGGCGCAGCCAGATCGTGCGCTCCACCCCCTCCTGCCCCGCGTTGGCACGCCGCGGCGCCTGGTTGGTCGAGGTCTTGAAATGCAGGTTGCCCCAGCCGCCATTGCCGCCCTTGGCCAGCAGCACGCGCTCGCCCACCTCGGTCAGGTCGGCGATGACCGTCTCTTCGTCCTCGTCAAGGATCTCGGTGCCCGCGGGCACGCGCAGGATGATGTCGTCGCCATCCTTGCCCGAGCGCTGGCGCCCCATGCCGGGCTGGCCGTTCTTGGCGAAGAAATGCTGCTGGTAGCGGAAATCGATCAGCGTGTTCAGCCCGTCCACCG
>CAZVQL010000085.1:0-11312 GCA_964629305.1 uncultured Roseicyclus sp. | reverse complement strand
CCAGCACCGCATCCATCGAGACGCGCATGTTCTCGACCCAGTTGAGGCTGTCGAACACGCGGAAGACGTCGACGCCGCTTTCCGCGGCCTGTTTCACGAACCCCTGCACGACATTGTCGGGGTAGGTGGTGTAGCCCACCCCGTTCGCACCCCGCAGCAGCATTTGCGTCATGATGTTTGGCATCGCCGCGCGGATGTCGCGCAGGCGCTGCCACGGGCATTCCTGCAAGAAGCGATAGGCCACGTCGAAGGTGGCTCCGCCCCAACACTCCACGCTGAAGAGCTCCGGCAGGTTGGCGGCATAGGCCGGCGCCGCCTTGATCATGTCGATCGAGCGCATCCGGGTTGCCAAGAGCGACTGGTGCCCGTCGCGCATCGTGGTGTCGGTGATCAGAAGCTGCTTTTGCGCCTTCATCCACTTGGCCACGGCCTCAGGCCCATGTTCGTCCAGCATCTGCCGCGTGCCCATGGCGGGCTTGTCCGTGCGCAGCGCGGGCGGTTTGGGGTCCTTGATCTCGGGCCGGGGGCGCGGGCGCCCCTCGGTCTCGGGATGCCCGTTCACGGTGATGTCCGCGATATAGGTCAGGATGCGCGTCGCCCGGTCACGCCGCGGCTTGAAATCGAACAGCTCGGGCGTCTCGTCGATAAACTTGGTCGTGTACTGGTAGTTCAGAAAGGTCGGGTGCTTCAGCAGGTTCTCGACAAAGGCGATATTGGTCGACACCCCACGGATGCGAAACTCGCGCAGCGCGCGGTCCATCCGGGCAATCGCCGCCTCGGGCGTGGGGGCCCATGCCGTGACCTTTTCCAGCAAGCTGTCGTAGTAGCGCGTGATGACCGCGCCCGAATAGGCCGTGCCACCGTCAAGCCGGATGCCCATTCCAGTCGCCCCGCGATAGGCGGTGATCCGGCCATAATCGGGGATGAAGTTGTTCGTCGGATCTTCGGTCGTCACCCGGCACTGGATCGCGTGACCGTCGAGCTTCACGTCATACTGGCTGGCGACGCCCGTGGCCTCCACCAGCGATTTGCCCTCGGCGATCAGGATCTGCGCGCGCACGATGTCGATGCCGGTGACTTCCTCGGTCACGGTGTGTTCGACCTGCACGCGGGGGTTCACCTCGATGAAGTAGAACTCGCCCGAATCCATATCCATCAGGAACTCGACCGTGCCCGCGCATTCGTAATTCACGTGCTCGCAGATCTTCTTGCCGAGCAGGCAGATCTCTTCGCGCTGGGTCTGGCTGAGGTAGGGGGCCGGCGCGCGCTCCACGACCTTCTGGTTGCGGCGCTGGACCGAGCAGTCGCGCTCGTAGAGGTGGTAGATGTTGCCGTGGCTGTCGCCGAGGATCTGCACCTCGACATGGCGCGCGCGCAGGATCATCTTCTCGAGGTAGCCCTCGCCGTTGCCAAAGGCCGCCTCGGCCTCGCGCCGGCCCTCGCGGACCTTCTCTTCCAATTCCTTCTCGGACATGATCGGGCGCATGCCGCGCCCGCCGCCGCCCCAGCTGGCCTTGAGCATAAGCGGGTATCCAACCGCCTCGGCCTCGGCGCGGATCGCGTCCATGTCCTCGCCCAGCACCTCGGTCGCAGGGATGACGGGCACGCCCGCCTCGATCGCCACGCGCCGCGCGCTCGCCTTGTCCCCCAGCGCGCGCATCGTCTCGGCCTTGGGGCCGATGAAGGTGATGCCGTTGGCGGCACAGGCGTCCACGAAATCGGGGTTTTCCGACAAGAGGCCGTAGCCCGGATGGATCGCATCCGCCCCGCTCGCCTTGGCCACGCGGATGATCTCGTCGATGCTCAGATAGGCCGCGACCGGCCCCAGCCCTTCGCCGATCTTGTAGGCCTCGTCGGCCTTGAACCGGTGCAGGCTCAGCTTGTCCTCTTCGGCGTAGACGGCGACCGTGCGCTTGCCCAGCTCGTTGGCGGCGCGCATCACGCGGATCGCGATCTCGCCGCGGTTGGCGATGAGGATTTTCTTGAACTCGGTCATGGCAGGGGGAACTCCGTCTCGCAGGTGCAGCATGTGTACGGTGACGGGCCCGGCACGGCAACAGCGCAGACGTCGCGGGAGGCCCATGTTTTCAAAGGCAACGGCATGTCCGGGCGTGCCGTACCCGGGTGCCTCACCATGCTGACATCTTGTGGGAAAGGGAGTGTTCTAAAGGTCTTCAGAAGTTGTTAACCTTTATTAATGACCGCAGAGGCAACCTACATTTCTTTGCTTTGCGCCCTGATCGGTGGGGCAGAGCCGGAATCGGCACACTTCTTCGATGTCTATGGCTACCAGCGTCCCCGCTACATCCGCGTGGATTGCGAGACGCCGACCCATGTCATCGAGGTAGGCCTAGACGAGCGGGCCTCGTCGCGTGACAGCGTCCACCAGGCGGCCCTTGCGGCGGCATTCACGGGCAAGCGGCCCATGGTTGTCCTGATCGACACCGATGGACGTGAAGGGCGCTACGAGTTGGAAATGCGGTTGGTCACAGAGCATCTCGGCGTGGATTATGTCACCTGCTCGGCGCACTTCCTGGAGCGCTGGGCGGCAACGGCCCCCTTTCGCGACGAGACGGGCAGAGACTTGGCCGACCTTCCCGATGACCCGACCATCGCGTCCCATTGCCGGATCGGCCCCCTGCTCGAAGGGGCAGATTTGCCCAGCGACTTTTTGTTGACCCCGGGCTGAGGGCGTTACCCCTGCTTCGCCAACCTGCCCGCCAGCTCCGAAAGCCGCGCGGCCCCGATCTGGGCCATGTTGCTTTCCATGTCCTTGATCAGCACGTCATGCCAATGCGCGGGCCCCTGCGCCCCCAGTGCCCCCAGCGCGTAGTGCCAGGGCCGTCCCATCATCACGAAGCTTGCCCCAAGTGCCAGCGCCCGCATCACGTCAAGGCCCCCGGTCACCCCGCTGTCGAAGATCAGCGGCAGCCCCGTCGCCCCCCGCACCTCGCGCAAGCCGTCCAGGCTGGCGGGCGCCCCGTCGAACTGCCGGCCCGCGTGGTTCGAGACCCAGACGGCATCGACACCCTCGGCCTCGGCCTGGGCCGCGACCTCGGGTTCCATCACGCCCTTGATGACCAGTTTGCCCTCCCACCGCTCGCGCAAGGCGCGCACGTAATCCCAGTCGGGCGCGGCCCGCAGCAGGTAGCCCACATGCGCCGTCGAGGGCAGGGGCCCGGTCTTGGTCTGGTCGGCGTAGCTGTCCATCAGCCGCATCCGCGGCATGCCGGTCGATTGGATGCCGATCGCCCAGGCGGGGCACCGCGCCACCTGCATCAGCAGGCGCGGGGTCAGGCGCGGCGGCTGCACCAGTCCGCCCCGCGTCTGCCGCTCGCGCCGCGAGGCTGCGGGCACATCGACCGTCAGCACCAGCGTGTGAAACCCGGCGCCCTTGGCGCGGGCCAGCATGTCGTCACGCATCCCCGCATCGCGCGGCGGATACATCTGGAACCACCCCTGGTCCCCGATCCGCCCCGCCAGGTCCTCTGGCGTCCGCGTCGCGACGGTCGACAGCGTGTAGGGTATCCCTGCCTTGGCTGCATGGCGGGCGAGCAGCCGCTCCGCCTCGGGCCAGATCAGCCCCGACATGCCGAGCGGCGCAATGCCGAAGGGCACGGAATAATCCCGCCCCATCAGGCTGCAGGAGAGATCCGGCTTGATCTCCCCCCTCAGCGCGGCGGGCCGGAACAGCACCGCGTCCAGCGCCGCCCGGTTTCGCGCCGTGATCGTCTCGGCCCCCGTGGCACTGTCGAGGTATTCCCACACGAAATGCGGGATGCGCGCCCTGGCGCGGGCTTTCAGATCGGAAAGCGCGGGGTATCTGGAATGCAGGTCCATGGGGCGCAAGGAAACTTGCCTGCGCGCCCTTGTCCAGCCCCGCCGTTCACACTCCGTCAAGGTTAACGCGCGCGCCCTGCCTTCATCTTTCCCCAAATACGCATGCCGACGGCGGCCAAGCGCACAGTCGGAACATTCTGCGAACAAAGCTTTAACAGGGGCACAAATCGCACTATCCTTGGGCCATGAGCAGTTTCGATGATTCAGACGCGTTCGAAGCCGCGTCCACCGTCTCGCTGTCGCAACGCGCGATGGCGGCCGGCCCGCGTCCCTATCTCGACGGTCTGAACCCCGCGCAGCGCGCTGCGGTCGAGACGCTCGAGGGGCCGGTCCTGATGCTGGCAGGCGCGGGCACCGGCAAGACCAAGGCGCTGACCGCGCGCATCGCGCATCTTCTCCTGACCGGCACGGCACGCCCGAACGAGATCCTCGCCGTCACCTTCACCAACAAGGCCGCGCGCGAAATGAAGACGCGGGTCGCCACGTTGCTGGGTCAGCCGGTCGAGGGGATGCCGTGGTTGGGAACCTTCCACGCCATCTGCGTGAAGCTCCTGCGCCGCCATGCCGAGCTTGTGGGGCTGAAGTCGAACTTCACGATCCTCGACACCGATGACCAGGTGCGGCTGATGAAACAGCTGATCGTCGCTGCCGAGATCGACGAGAAACGCTGGCCCGCCCGCATGCTCGCGGGCCTGATCGACGGCTGGAAGAACCGCGCGCTCACGCCCGACAAGGTGCCCACCGCCGATGCGAGCGCCTTCAACCGGCGCGGCCCCGAGCTTTACGCGCAATACCAGCAGCGCCTGACCGAGCTGAACGCCGTCGATTTCGGCGATCTGCTTCTGCACATGGTCACCATTTTCCAGACCCATGATGACCTGCTCGCGCAATACCGCCGCTGGTTCCGCTACATCCTCGTCGACGAATACCAGGACACCAACGTCGCCCAGTATCTTTGGCTGCGGCTGCTTGCGGGCGGGCACAACAACATCTGCGTCGTGGGCGATGATGATCAGTCGATCTACGGCTGGCGCGGCGCCGAGGTGGGCAACATCCTGCGCTTCGAAAAGGATTTTCCGGGCGCCCACGTGGTGCGGCTGGAACAGAACTATCGGTCCACCGCACATATCTTGGAGGCAGCAAACGGCGTCATCGCAAAGAACAAGGAGCGCCTTGGTAAATCGCTTCGAAGCGTTGGCGAGGACGGCCATAGAGTACGCCTGATTGGGCACTGGGACGGTGATGAAGAGGCCCGTTGGGTTGGAGAAAAGATCGAAAGTCTCGTTGATGGGACTGCGCGAGAGGCAATCGAACGCACCAATCCTCGTTCAAAAACGATCCTTCAGGAATTTGAAAGGCTGGCAAAGAAGGGTGCGCTTCAAGGAGCGCGGTCTACGTCCGAGCTATTTGACCGATTGCGGAGCCAGAACAGCCCGTTAGCAGACTACAAGACACGAAAGCTGCTCTGGGATTTGACTGAGCGTCACGAAACTGGAGAGCCGTTACCACCAGCTTTTCTCAAGTATAGCCAAGAGGAAATCGCCATCCTCGTCCGCGCCTCGCACCAGATGCGCGCCTTCGAAGACCGCTTCCTCACCATCGGCCTGCCCTACCGCGTCATCGGCGGCCCCCGCTTCTACGAGCGGATGGAGATCCGCGATGCGATGGCCTATTTCCGCGTCGTGGTCAGCCCCGATGACGATCTCGCCTTCGAGCGGATCGTGAACACGCCCAAGCGCGGGCTTGGCGACAAGGCGCAGGCGACGATCCAGAAGATGGCGCGCGCCAACGGTGTCAGCCTGGTCGAGGGCGCGCGGCTCTGCGTGGAAAACGGTACGATCGGCGGCAAGGGCGGCAAGGAGCTGCGGACGCTGCTCGAGGGGATCGCCCGCTGGCGTTCGATGATGGGCGGCGCGGTTGTCGTGCAGGCCGATGACCTGATCGAGGACATGGGCGCGGGCGACACGCTGTCCCATGTGGAACTGGCCGAGGTGATCCTCGACGAAAGCGGCTACACCGCGCATTGGCAGAACGACAAGACGCCCGAGGCGCCGGGGCGGCTCGAGAACCTCAAGGAACTGGTCAAGGCGCTGGAAAGCTTCGAGAACCTCCAAGGGTTCCTCGAACACGTCTCGCTCATCATGGACAACGAAAGCGACGACGGCGAGGAAAAGGTCACGCTGATGACGCTCCATGCCGCCAAGGGGTTGGAGTTTCCCGCCGTCTTCCTGCCGGGCTGGGAGGACGGGCTTTTCCCCAGCCAGCGCGCGATGGACGAGGAGGGGATGAAGGGCCTCGAGGAAGAGCGCCGCCTCGCCTATGTAGGCATCACCCGCGCCGAAGAGGTCTGCACGATCAGCTTCGCCGGCAACCGCCGCGTCTACGGCCAGTGGCAAAGCCAGATGCCGAGCCGCTTCATCGACGAATTGCCCGAGGATCATGTCGAGGTGCTGACGCCGCCCGGCCTTTACGGCCACCAGGGCGGCATGTCGGCAAGTGCCAGCCCCGCGGCCGGCATGATGCGCGGCTCCGACCTGCACGAGGCGGCGAGCCGGGCGGATGTCTACAACTCTCCCGGTTGGCGGCGGCTACAGGCGAATCAGGCGAAACCCGGCCTGCGCCAGCCTTCCGAGGCGCGGCACATGACGATCGACGCCGAAGCGGAAAGCGCCTTTGCCATCGGCGACCGCGTATTCCACCAGAAATTCGGCTATGGCGCGGTGATTTCCGTCGAGGGTGACAAACTCGGGATTGATTTCGACAAGGCCGGCACGAAACATGTGGTGGGGAGGTTTCTTGTCGCCGCTGGCGCGGCGGGGGACGTGCCGTTCTGAGCGGGCCTCAGCCGCGCAAGCTGTCCAGCATCGGCCAGAGCGAGGCGACGAGCAGCAGCGCCATGGTGACGTTGAAGATGCGCAGCCGCCCCGGCGCGTCCAGCCAGCGCCGCAGCTGCGTGCCGGCCGCGGCCCAGACCGTGACCGAGGGCAGGTTGGTCATCGCGAAGATCGCGGCCACCGCGAACGCGCCCGCCCAATGCCCGCCCTCGGGCGCGAAATTGGTCTGGGCGTAGATCGCCATGTACCACGCCTTGGGGTTCACCCACTGGAACGCGGCCGCCTGCAGGAAGCTGAACGGCCGCGCGTCTTGCGGTGCGTTGGCAGGTGGCGCGGCGTTGGCGATCTTCCAGGCGAGAAAGAGAAGGTAGGCGGCGCAAGCCACCATCAGCGTCACCCTGAGCCACGGAAGCGCCTCGAACAGCCCGAGCAGGCCAAGGCCCACAAGGCTGACCATCAGCGCATGGCCAAGCGCGATGCCCAGCATGTGCGGGACGGTACGGCGCAGGCCGAAATTCGCGCCTGAGGCGAGCAGCATGATGTTGTTCGGTCCCGGCGTGATCGACGAGGCGAAAGCGAAAAGCACAAGGGCAAGGATCAGGTCGGGTGTCATGACGGGCAGGATGCAGCGCGGGACGCGCAATGAAATTGCAATCCATGCGCGATCCGATAAATATGCGCAATAGATGACGGATATTGACCAAAAAGACCGAGAAATATTGCGCGTCCTCGCGGCCGAGGGGCGGATCAGCAATCTCGACCTGGCCGAGCGCGTGTCGCTCAGCCCGTCGGCGACCTCGCGCCGGGTGCAGGCGCTCGAGGCGGCGGGCGTCATCGCGGGCTACCGCGCGATCCTGCCACCCGAGGCGCGCGGGCTGGGCTTCGTCGCCTACATCACGGTGGGTCTCAGCGAGCACACCAAGCGCGCGCAGGTGGCGTTCGAGCGTGCGATGCAGGCCACGCCCGAAGTGCGCGAATGCCACAACATCACGGGTGCCGTTGAATACCTGCTGCGGGTCGAGGCGGCGGACCTGCGCGCCTACAAGCGGTTTCACACCGACATCCTGGGCGCGCTGCCGCAGGTGGCGACGATCACGACCTATGTCGTGATGGGCTCGCCCAAGGACGAGCGCGCCTGATCAATCCACATGCCGGACAAGAAAAAGGCGGCGGCACCCAAGGGAGGAGGAGGGGGCCGCCGCCAGAGCTCAGCGCCTAAAGGGAGGAGGAGGCGCCGAAGTCGGTGCGAAGCTTGCGCTTCGCGGAATAGGGCGGCGACGGGATCAAGGGAGGAGGAGATCCCGCCGCCGGTCGTCACGGTCCCCAAGGGAGGAGGAGGGGAGCCGATCGGTGTGGTCCGTTGCCGGACCCTGGTAATGGCGGACCCATCCTAGGGAGGAGGGAGATGGACCCGCGAGCGGGGCGATCCAAGGGAGGAGGAGGATCGCCGCGCCGTTCCTTGTGGGCTGAAAATCAGCCCTGCTTTCCGTAGGCCGCCTCGAGCGCGATGGTGCGCAGCATCGAAGGGTTCAGGCCCAGGTCGTTCAGTTCGCGCATGGAGAGCGCTTGCAATTCGGTCAGCGTCTGGCGATAGACGCGGTAGGCGCGCCAGGCGTCGGCCAGATCCTTGCGGATTTCGGCCAGGCGATCGACGAGGCCCAGCGTGGTGGTGCGATTGCTCGAAACATATGCCATCGGTCGTGTCTTTCTCTTTGCTTGTGCGGGGCCGCGCCGGATTGCGCTAACATCTGCTCCCGCAAGGGGTTGTGTCTGTTCCCCCCTTGTTGAAACCGAAGATAAGCGAATGCTGCGATTGCACAATGGACGATGCCTCAATGCTGCTTTGCAGCAATTGCATGGCTGGGCGTGACGTTGCGTCAGCCGGTTCTTGACATATCCGGGCTTGCAGGCGGCGCCTTTCGCGACGGTCAGTTCCGGCTGTTCTTCCTTGGCATCTTCTTCGCGGTGCAGGCGATCTGGGTGCAGCGCGTCACCCTGGGCTGGCTCGCGTGGGAGCGGACGGGGTCCGCCGCTTTCGTGGGTATCGTCGCGGGGCTCAGCCTTGCGCCGGCGCTGGTGCTGGGCCCCATCTTTGGCGTGATCGCCGACCGGGTGGACATCCGCCGCGCGTCCTTCACGACGAACGGGCTTATGGCCGCCGTGCTGGCGACCCTGGCGGTGGCGTTGCCCTGGACGGGGCCGGGCGCGCTTCTGGCGGCGGCGGGGGCGATCGGGGTGATCTCGTCCGCGCATCACCCCGTGCGCATGTCGCTTGGTCCGCGGCTGGTGCCGTCGGACATGGTGCAGCATGTCGTCAGCGTGACCGCGCTCAACTTCAACCTTGCACGGCTGGTGGCGCCCGTGATCGCGGGATGGATCATCGCGACCGCGGGGGCAGAGGTCGCCCTCTGGGTGTCGGTCCTCTGTTATCTGCCCATGCTCATGGTGTTGCCACGGCTCAGGCCCCGGGACCTGCCGCCGCGCGCGCGCGCCTCGATCCTGTCGGACCTGCGCGACGGGCTGCGCTATGCCGCGGGCGCGCCGCTGGTCAGGCTGGCGCTTCTCCTGACCCTGATCTTCGCCACCGCGGTGCGCGGCGCGCTCGAGATCTTGCCGGTGCTGGCCGATGGCGCCTTTGGCCGCGGGGCGGCGGGCCTTGGCATGCTGACCGCGGCGGCGGGCTTCGGCGCGGTGTTTTCGGCCTTTCTCAAGGCCGCGGGCGTGGGCGCGGTGGGCGCGCGCATCCCGCCCGCCGTGCTCTGGGCCGCGATGGCCGGGCAGGGCGCGGTGGTGGCGATGGGCCTGGCCCCGGTCTGGCCCGTGGCGCTGGCGGCGACGGCGGTCACGGGGTTCTGCGCGACATGGGTCGGTGTCTCGATGCAGGCGGCGATCCAGTCCGACCTGCCGGACGGCTACCGCGGCCGGGTCATGAGCCTTTGGATCGTGGTGGGCTTCGGCACGGTGGCGCTGGGTGCTTTCGGCATCGGGGTTCTCGGCGAATGGCTGGGCATCTCGGGCGCGCTGGTCGCGGTCGGTCTTGCGGGTGCAGCGGTGCAGGGCGCGGTCATTCTGGGGGTGCATGCCCGGCGCTGACGTCCTATGTCTGCCCCGACGCGTGACAGAGACACCAATCCCGAGGCCCGACATGAGCCAGACCCGCGAGAGCATCCTGAGCGCCTTGAGCGGCCTGACCCTGCCCGACGGCGGTGACGTGGTCAGCCGCGACATGATCCGCGCGCTGCGCGTCGATGGCGGCAAGGTCAGCTTCGTGCTCGAGGCCGAAAGCCCCGAGGCCGCGCAGCGCATGGGCCCGGTGCGCCTGGCCTGCGAGCAGCTGGTGGGCAAGCTGCCGGGCGTGGACAGCGTGCAGGTGGCGCTCACCGCACACGGGCCCACGGCCAAGGCCCCGCCGAAACCCGCGGCCCCCGCGGGCGAGCCGCCCAGCTTGAAGATCGGCGGTCATCCCACGCCGCAAGCCGGGCCGATGCGCCCCGCGGGCGTGAAAAGCATCATCGCCATCGGGTCGGGCAAGGGGGGCGTTGGCAAATCCACCGTCTCCTCCAACCTCGCCGTGGCGCTGGCCAAGGAAGGCAAGCGCGTGGGCCTGCTCGACGCGGATATCTACGGGCCGAGCCAGCCGCGCATGATGGGCGTGAACAAGCGCCCGTCCTCGCCCGACGGCAAGACGATCATCCCGCTGCACGGTCACGGCGTCACGCTCATGTCGATCGGCTTCATGCTGCCCGAGGAAAAGGCCGTGGTCTGGCGCGGCCCCATGCTGATGGGCGCGCTTCAGCAAATGCTGACGCAGGTGGAGTGGGGCGAGCTGGACGTGCTGCTCGTCGATCTGCCGCCCGGCACGGGCGATGTGGCCATGACGCTCTGCCAGCGCTCCGAGGTGACGGGGGCGATCGTCGTCTCCACCCCGCAGGACGTGGCACTTCTGGATGCGCGCAAGGCGCTCAACATGTTCGAGCTGTTGAAGACGCCGGTTCTGGGGCTGGTCGAGAACATGGGCGTCTATCATTGCCCGAAATGTGGCCACGAGGCGCATATTTTCGGTGAGGGCGGCGTGAAGGCCGAGGCCGACAAGCTGGGCCTGCCTTTCCTCGGTTCGCTGCCCATCGACCTCGACACACGGCTTGCGGGTGACGCGGGCACGCCCATCGCGGCGGGCGAGGGGCCGATGGCCGACGCCTACCGGGCGCTTGCGCGGCGATTCATCGACGGCGGGATCGTCTGATCCGGGCGCTCACGCGAGGGTGATTCGCCGCTGACTCCGCCCACGTGGCGGCATTCAGCGGCCAAAATCCGGGTCATTTCCCAAAAAATCTCCATCTGGTGGCAGCTCGTCCCAAATCGGCGACGCTCACTAGATATTGATGCCTGTCTTGCTTTCAACACCAGAATTGGCGTTCGTCGGTCGCTCTGCGGCCTCTAGATGCTGTTCTGGGCTGCCTTCAAATCCCACATCTTGGGCAAGCATGGAGAAAAAAGGGTTTGCATGGTACGCCGTCCCATGGCATCACTTGTTCATCGGCAGACGAGATCAACGACGGGCCGCAAAGGCCTGAACCAAAAATAAAAAACGGCAGGTTCATACAGGCATCTCTAACGCCAGAAAAAAGAGATCCGGCG
>CAZVQL010000084.1:11040-11317 GCA_964629305.1 uncultured Roseicyclus sp. | reverse complement strand
GAACAGATCATCCGCGATCTGGTCGATGCGGCGCAGGTGATGGTGCGCGAGCACATGCGCGAAGAGGTCAAGGCAAAGGCCCATGACGCTGCCGAAGAGCGCGTGATCGAGGCACTGGCCGGCAAGGACGCACGCGACCAGACACGCGAGATGTTTCGCAAGAAACTCCGCTCGGGCGAGCTGGACGATACGATGATCGAGCTGGAGGTCGCCGATACCTCGAACCCGATGCAGGGCCTCGAGATACCCGGGCAACCGCCGGGCATGGGTGGGGGCA
>CAZVQL010000084.1:0-10967 GCA_964629305.1 uncultured Roseicyclus sp. | reverse complement strand
GCCGTGAAAAAAGCCGCGCTGGAAGCGGTCGAGCAGAATGGCATCGTCTTCATCGACGAGATCGACAAGGTCGCCGCCAGGCAGGACGTGCGCGGCGGTGACGTCAGCCGTGAAGGCGTGCAGCGCGACCTGCTGCCGCTGATCGAAGGGACGACCGTTTCGACCAAGCTGGGTCCGGTGAAGACCGACCATATCCTCTTCATCGCGTCGGGCGCGTTTCACATCGCGAAACCCTCGGACCTGTTGCCGGAACTGCAGGGCCGCCTTCCGATCCGGGTGAACCTGCGCGCGCTGACGGAAGAGGACTTCGTCCGCATCCTGACCGAGACGGACAACGCCCTGACCCTGCAATACACCGCCCTGATGGCGACCGAAGAGGTGACCGTCAGCTTCACCGCTGAAGGGATCGCGGCGCTGGCCAAGATCGCGGCCGACGTGAACCAGTCGGTCGAGAACATCGGCGCGCGGCGGCTTTACACGGTGATGGAGCGCGTCTTCGAAGAGTTGAGCTTCACTGCGCCCGACCGGGCGGGCGACACCGTTACGGTCGATGCAGATTTCGTGGAAACGAACCTTGGCGAATTGACGCGCAGCACCGACCTAAGCCGTTACGTTCTCTGACGGCGCGGATGGCTAGCGGCCTTTCCTGAGATAGACGTAGTAGGCCCCACCGCCGCCGTGACGCAGATGCGCCTCGCGGATATCGAGGACAAGCGCCCCCAGCGGCGGCGCGTGCAGCCAGCCGGGCACCTGGTGGCGCAACACGCCGCGGCGAATGGGGATGGGCCCACCTTCGTCGCGGTCCTTTCCCTTGCCGGTGATCACCAGGACCAGCCGTTTGCCGTCAGCATGGGCGTCGAGGATGAAGCGCATAAGCACCGGATGCGCCTGCGCCAGCGTCATGCCGTGCAGGTCGATCCGGGCCTCGGGCGTCAGCTTGCCGCGCAGCATCTTGCGGTGCTTGCCGTGATCCATCCGCACCGGCGCGTGCGCCAGCCGTGCCGACAGGTCTTGCGCGGGGTGGGGCGGATGGGCGGCGTGCGTCGCCTTTTCCCCGATCCGAAAGGCCGGCAGACGGTCGCCCGCGGGGTCCGGGCCCTTGGGCTTCGGCGTGGGTTTCTGGCCTGGCATCTCAGGCTGACCGCTCCGCAGACGCGACCGGTCAAGTGGCGTGGCGCTTTGGGCGACGCGGTTCCAAAGCGCCTTGTCCTCGGCGCTCAGGCCCTTCTTGCCTCGGCGCGCCACGGCTCAAGCGTCCGGCGCGCGCTGATGCGCCAGCTCGATCGGCAAAAGGACGACCATACGGCCCGGATCGCGGATCGTGCCCGCAGCCAGGCCCGCCTCATCGCCGAACCCGAAGAAGATATCGGCGCGCTGCGCGCCGCGGATCGCTCCGCCGGTGTCTTGCGCGATCATCAAACGGCGCATCGGGCCCGCGCCATCCTTCTCGATCCAGACAGGTGCGCCCAGCGGCGTATGAAGCGGATCGACCGCGATGGTTCGAAGCGGTGTGATCGAACGGTTCATCGCGCCCAGAGGGCCAAGGGCGGGGTCGGTAATGTCGACCTCGCGAAAGAAGATGTAGGACGGGTTGTGATAGAGCAGTTCACGCCCGGCGGTCGGATTGCGGCGCACCCAAGCCTGGATCACCTGCGCTGAAACCTGGTGCGGCTGGTAGACGCCGCGGCGCACCAGCTCCTGCCCGATCGAGCGATAGGGCTGCCCGTTTCGCCCACCATAGCCCACGCGGATCACCGACCCGTCGGTCAGGCGGATGCGGCCAGAGCCCTGGATCTGCAGGAAAAACAGCTCGACCGGGTCGTCGACCCACGCGATCTCAAGGCCGCGCCCCTCCAAAAGGCGACCCTCCTCGATCTGACGGCGGCTGACCCATTGGCCATCCCGTGCCTCGCTGGGCAGGCGGTAGAGCGGATAGCGATAACGGCCCGTCCGGGTGCGTGAGCCATCGAGCTCCGGCTCGAAATACCCGGTGAACAGCGCAGGGTCTTCTCCACCGATCAGAACGGGTCGAAAGAAAAGCTCGAAAAAGGTGCGCGCATCCGGTGCCGTCTCGGCCAGCGCGCATAGCGCCTGCCATTCGGGCCCCTCCATGTCGGCGCAGGTGCTGCGGAAGACGGAAAGGGCGGCCGCGTGATCATCCGCGGCCCACCCGTCGAGATCGGCATAGGACAGAAGCTCGACACTTTCTTCAGCCATGGCCGGGCCGGTCGACATCAGGGCGGCGAGAACGACGCCGAGGATCGTACCACGCCTGCGCATGGATCATCCGTCAGTGGCCACCAGCTCCCAGTTCGGGTCGTCTGCGCCCATGTTCCGGGCGAAGGTCCAGACGTCCCGCTGGCGCTTGATCTCGTTCGGATCGCCTTCGATGATCTGGCCGTCGGCGTTCTTCACAACCGAGGTCAGCTCGCCCACGAAGCGCACGGTGACTTCGCCCACACCGGTGTCGCGGTCGAAACTGGCGCTTTCCAGTGCAAGCTCGCGGATGCCGATGAAGGAAGCGTCGATCGTCAGGCCCTGTTCTTCACGCTGGCGGATGACGCTTTCAAACGTCTCCATCACGTCATCGGCAAGGAACGGGCGAAGCTCATCCACATCGCCGTTCTCGAACGCCATGAGGATCATTTCGTACGCACCGCGCGCACCCTGAAGGAACTCGGACACGGAAAAGCCCGGCTCGGCCAGTTTCATGGCGGCCAGCGCCTTGGCGCTGTCGGACCCGTCTTCGACATGGTCGGTGATATCACGGTCTGGCCCGCCCTCGATCACCTCGAAGTCGCGGCGACGCGTGTCGCTGGGGGCGGGGCGTGTGATGGTCGGCTTTTCAAAGCCTTCACGTGTCCCGAGCACACTGCGCAGGCGCAGGATCAGGAAGATCGCAATGCCGGCAAGAACCAGCAAGGACAGCAGGGACGAATTCATTGAGGATCCTCGAAAGCGCGTCGGGGTTCTACTAATCGGTGTCGCAGGGCACATATGTAAGGCAGGGGTGGGGTCAAGTCCATGACCCAAGCCCCGCCTTTCGACCGCGCGTTGCCGCGCCTGACCTGACGGAGCCGGACCATGTGGCTGTTTATCGCCTTTCTTCTCGTTCCATTGATCGAAATTGCGCTGTTCATTCAGGTGGGCGGGCTGATCGGTCTTTGGCCGACGCTTCTGATCGTGGTGCTGACCGCCATTGCGGGTACAGCGCTCGTCAGATCGCAGGGCGCACAGGCGTTGGCCCGGCTGCGCGACAGTTTCGACACGCTGCGCGACCCGACCGAGCCGCTGGCGCATGGCGCGATGATCCTGTTCTCCGGCGCGCTCCTTTTGACGCCGGGGTTTTTCACCGATGCCATCGGGTTCGCACTCCTGGTGCCGGGGGTGCGCAATTTCGTCCTGCGCGAGGTGAAGAAGCGCGTCGAGGTGCGCACGATGTCGATGGGCGGCAGGCCCTTCGATGGGCCACCGCGGCCGCAGGACACCGTGATCGACGGCAACTACACGGTCGAGGATGTGGAAGAGCCGCCGCGCAACGGCCCCTCGGGGTGGACGAGGCATTGAGGCTGGCGGCGTAGGCTGCTAGACCCCGCGCCAACCAAAATTGACGTCTGGAGACGAGAATGTCCGATACCAACGGTGGAACCTCCCCCGCGGCCGCTGCCAACCCCGAAGGCCAGCCGGTGCTGCCCAAGCTGCAGATCCTCGGCCAGTTCATTCGCGACATGTCTTTCGAGAACATCGCGGCGCAGAAGGCCGTGAATGCCAACGTGCAGCCCGATATCCAGGTGCAGGTCGCGCTTGATGCGCGCAAGCGCGAAGCCGACGATCAATACGACGTGATCATGAAGCTCAAGGTCGAGAGCAAGACCAAGGAAGACAAGCCGCAGTCGATCTTCCTGATGGAGCTCGAGTATGGCGGCATCTTCAAGGTCGAGAACGTCACGAACGAGCAGCTGCACCCGTTCCTGCTGATCGAATGCCCGCGGATGCTGTTCCCCTTCGTTCGCCGCATCGTCTCGGACGTGACGCGCGACGGTGGCTATCCGCCGCTGAACCTCGACACGATCGACTTCCTCGCGCTGTACCGCCAGCAGCTGGCGCAGCGCGCTGCGGCGGCCCCCAAGGCCGACGCGTAACTCAGCCCTGTTTTGACCAGAGCGCGCCGTCCCCAAGTTCCGCCACGAAGGCGGCATGGGCGGCGCGTTCGTCTTCCGTGATGCGTGACGGCAGGGGCGTGGACCGCGGGCGGGGGCGCCAATCCGTCTCGGCCGTCTCTGCACGGCTTTTGCCGCTGCCAGTAGACAGCGCGAAATCGGGCTGCCGACCGCCCGTCAGCTCCAAATAGACATCGGCCAGGATCTCGGAGTCGAGCAGCGCGCCGTGCAGCGTACGGTTCGAGTTGTCGATCCCGAACCGACGGCACAGCGCATCGAGCGACGCGGGCGAGCCCGGAAACTTTCGCCGCGCGATCATCAGTGTGTCGAGCGCCTGCTTGTCCGGCAGGATCGGCAGACCGGCCCATTGCAGTTCGGCATTCAGGAACCGCATGTCGAAGCTGGCGTTGTGGATCACCAGCCGGGCATCGCCGACAAACTCCAGAAACGCCCGCGCGATATCGACGAAACGCGGCTTGTCGGCCAGGAAATCCTCGCCGATGCCGTGAACCGCGAAAGCCTCGGCCGGCATGTCGCGTTCGGGGTTGATGTATTGGTGATAGGTCTTGCCGGTCGGCACCTGGTTCCAAAGCTCGACGGCGCCGATCTCGACGATGCGATGGGCCGGCGTGTCGAACGGGTCGAGGCCGGTGGTCTCGGTGTCGAGGACGATCTCACGCATCGGGCCGCTCCGTCTTGGTCAGGGTCTCGATCAGGTCTGCCACGGCAGCCCGGGTCTGTTCCAGTGTGTTCGTCTCGATCACGTGGTCCGCGCGGGCGCGCTTTTCGGCATCGGGCAATTGGCGGGCGAGGATGCGGGTGAACATCTCCTCGGTCATGCCGGGTCGGGCAAGGACGCGGGCACGCTGGGTATCGGCGTCGGTCGACACGACAAGAATGCTGTCGATGTCGCTGTTTCCTGTCTCGAAAAGCAGGGGAATGTCCAGCACGACCAGCGGCGCGGTGGCGTTGTCGGCAAGAAACGCCTTGCGATCCTCGGCGACGAGGGGATGTACGATTTTTTCCAGGCGAGACAGCAGGTCAGGGTCTTTCGCGAGAGCCTCTTTCAACCGGTCACGGCTGACCGCCCCTTCCTCGATCGCCTCCGGGCAAAGCGCACCCACGGAGCCAACTGCCACACCGTCCTTGGCATACAGCCGATGCACGGCGGCGTCGGCATCCCAGACCGGAATACCGGCATCGCGGAACATCTGCGCCGTGGTCGATTTCCCCATGCCGATGGACCCGGTCAGCCCAAGCCGATGGGTCATGGCGCCAGAACCGCGTCGCGCAGGTCGTCATCGACCAAAGGAGTGTAGCCGAACCAGCGTTCGAAGCCGGGCACCGCCTGATGCAGGAGCATTCCAAGACCATCGACCGTTTCACACCCGGCCTGGCGCGCAACACGCAGCAGGTCCGTTTCAAGCGGTTTGTAGACGATATCCGTCACCACCGTCGGCGGGCAAAGACGCGACAGGTCAATACTGAGGGGCGGCTGCCCCTCCATCCCGAGCGAGGTGGTGTTCACCACCAGCGCGCAATCGCCCACCAGCTCGGGAATGCGCGTCCAGTCCTGCGGATCGACGCGCGCGCCGTATTGATCCTTCAGCGCATCCGCCCGGGCGCGGGTCCTGTTGGCGACGATCACCCGCGGCGCCCCGTCCGAGATCAGAGCCGAGACGATCGCCTTGGCCGCACCGCCCGAGCCAAGCACAAGCGCCGGACCGCTCGATGCGGTCCAGCCGGGCAGGGCCTGCCGGATGTTTGAGAGAAATCCCTGTCCGTCGGTGTTGTCGGCCTGAATACGGCCATCCGACATGAACGTGATGGTGTTCGCCGCCCCGATGAGCGCAGCGCGGTCGGTAACCGTCGTGGCCAGCGACAACACGTATTCCTTGTGCGGGATCGTGACGTTCACACCGACGAACCCCATGCGGGGCAGCATGTGAAACGCGTCGGCCAGGTTCGCATGGGTGATGTGCAGCGGAACGTAATGCCCACGCAGCCCATAGCGGCGCAACCAATGGCCGTGCAGCCTGGGAGACAGCGAATGTGCAATCGGGTCGCCGATGACACCGGCCAGCGGGATCTCGGGACGTGTCATGAAAAACTCCAGCCGCGCAATCGAAGAAAGGAACAAATGTCGAGCAAGGGCAATCCAAGCACGGAAAACCAGTCGCCGTCTATCCGGCTGAACAGCCGCGCACCGATGCTTTCGGCCTGGTAGGCCCCGACCGAGCTTGCCACCTCGGGCCAGGCGCGGTTGAGGTAGGCGTCGATCTCGCCCGGGGTCAGGCTGTGCATGGTCATCCGGGCGATGCCGACATGACGCCACGCGGGTTCAGCCCCGTCATAGATGACCGCCGCGGAATAAAGGTGGTGCGTTTGTCCAGACAATCGCATCAGCTGCTCCCGCGCCATGTCACGGGTATCCGGTTTGCCGAAAATCTCGGTCTTCAGCGCCAGCACCTGGTCACAGCCCAGCGTCAGGCCTTCACCGGCCACCTTGCGCGCCTTGAACTCGGCTAACGCATCAGCCACGTCGCGCGGGTGCGCATCCTCGGCCAGAAGGGCGTCGCGGATCGTGGCCTCGTCGATGCGGGCCGGACGAATCGACAGGCTCAGACCCGCCGTTTCCAG
Source organism: uncultured Roseicyclus sp. (assembly GCA_964629305.1). GTDB lineage: Bacteria > Pseudomonadota > Alphaproteobacteria > Rhodobacterales > Rhodobacteraceae > Roseicyclus. Next base: position 4,167 of record CAZVQL010000084.1, on the reverse strand, counting down.
CAACTGGCGGCGGATCTGCGAAGCCGAGGCGAGGGTCAGTGACCCTTCGGGCTGAAAACTCTTGTCCATATCCCTGTGCATAACGGAGGGGAGTTGCAGCCGACAATCCGGTTGATGAACGCCGCGGCACCAACGACCCGCAGCCCGGCACGAATGACCCTGATTTTGTGGCGTGGTTTTCCACGGGGACCAAGCATTCACGCCCGTGATCTGAGTTGTTCAAGGAAGGTCTGTTATGCTGACGTTATCATGCTGTTCATCCACAGCCGATCCTTAATCAAGTCTATGATTTCATTAATTTAATATCAGATTCTTCGATCAGTCCAAGACCTGCTTGGGGCAAACGCTCCTTGGGGAAAACAGCGTGGGAAACCTATGGTTCGACAGGCTCTACAGGTTCTCCACGCTGCTACAGACACATCAACCTTTTTAAATTCTTATCTTTTTATTCTAGAAGGCCCAGCCGAACGCCAAGCTTGACAGGAAACAGGCCGAGACATAGACGACACATGCCTTTCGTCCGAAAGCGCACCTTCCAGACTGTGATGACAGACAGGTCCGCCCATCTTGGGTCGCCCTGCGACAGGATATTCCCATGACCGCGATGACGCTGAAACTGGCCGATCTGAAAGCCAAGTCCCCCAAGGACCTTCTGGCGATGGCCGAAGAGCTCGAGATCGAGAACGCCTCGACCATGCGCAAGGGCGAGATGATGTTCGAGATCCTGCGCGAGCGGGCCGACGAAGGTTGGGAAATCTCTGGCGACGGCGTGCTCGAGGTGCTGCAGGACGGCTTCGGTTTCCTTCGCTCGCCCGAGGCGAACTACCTTCCGGGTCCCGATGACATCTACGTGTCGCCCGACATGATCCGTCAGCATTCCCTGCGCACCGGTGACACGGTCGAGGGCACCATGACCGCGCCGCGTGACAACGAGCGGTATTTTGCGCTTGTGAAGGTGCAGGCGATCAACTTCCAGGATCCGGAGAGAGCGCGCCACAAGGTCGCCTTCGACAACCTGACGCCGCTTTATCCCGACGAGCGGCTCAAGATGGAAATCGAGGATCCGACGATCAAGGATCGCTCGGCCCGCATCATCGACCTGGTCGCGCCGATCGGAAAGGGGCAGCGTTCTCTCATCGTGGCACCGCCGCGGACGGGCAAGACGGTTCTTCTGCAGAACATCGCCACCTCGATCGAACGCAACCACCCCGAGTGCTACTTGATCGTGCTTCTGATCGACGAACGCCCGGAAGAAGTGACCGACATGCAGCGCAGCGTGAAGGGTGAGGTCATCTCCTCGACCTTCGATGAACCGGCGACGCGGCACGTGGCGGTTGCGGAAATGGTGATCGAAAAAGCCAAGCGGCTCGTCGAGCACAAGCGCGACGTCGTGATCCTGCTCGACTCGATCACGCGTCTCGGCCGCGCCTTCAACACGGTGGTTCCGTCCTCGGGCAAGGTTCTGACCGGTGGTGTCGATGCCAACGCGCTTCAGCGTCCCAAGCGGTTCTTCGGTGCTGCGCGGAACATCGAAGAAGGTGGCTCGCTCACGATCATCGCCACCGCGCTGATCGACACCGGCAGCCGGATGGACGAGGTGATCTTCGAAGAGTTCAAGGGCACCGGCAACAGCGAGATCGTGCTCGACCGCAAGGTCGCCGACAAGCGCGTCTTCCCGGCGATGGACATCCTCAAGTCCGGCACCCGGAAAGAGGATCTGCTGGTCGACAAGGGCGATCTGCAGAAAACCTATGTCCTGCGCCGCATCCTGAACCCGATGGGCACGACCGATGCCATCGAGTTTCTGATCTCGAAGCTCAAGCAGACCAAATCGAATTCCGAGTTCTTCGACTCGATGAACGCATAAGGAACGCCGGCGATGCACACGATCTTCGCCCTGGCGACCGCCCGGGGGAAGTCGGGCGTCGCCGTCCTCCGTATTTCGGGCCCCCAGGCGCACGAAGTCGCGCGGCGTCTTTGTGGCGAGCTGCCGGGGCCGGGGCGGTTCGCTTTGCGTGTCCTGCGGGATGCTGCGGGCGAAGTCCTGGACGAAGCCCTTGTCCTGCGCTTCGACGCGCCGCGCAGTTTCACCGGAGAAGATACCGTTGAGCTTCAGACACACGGCAGCCTAGCCGTGATCCGCGCCGTCGAGGCCGCTATCGCCGAGACAGGTCTTGCCCGCCTGGCCGAGCCGGGGGAGTTCACACGCCGCGCGCTCTTGAACGGAAATCTCGACCTCGCGCAGGTCGAAGGGCTGTCCGACCTCATCGCGGCTGAGACCGAGGGTCAACGCCGGCAGGCGCAATCACTTTTCTCGGGCGCGATGCGTTCATTCGTTGAAGACACACGGCGCGATTTGCTGCGGGCTGCGGCGCTGATCGAGGCGACGATCGACTTCGCCGACGAAGAAGTGCCGGTAGACGTCTCGCCCGAGGTGGGTGCGCTGATTACGGGCGTCATCACCGCCATCGACGGCCAGCTTGCCGGGTTCGCAGGGGCTGACAAGCTGCGCACGGGGTTCGAGGTTGCCATCGTCGGCCCGCCGAATGCCGGGAAATCCACGCTTTTGAACAGGATCGCTGGACGAGAGATCGCCATTACCTCGGAAATCGCGGGAACAACGCGTGATATTCTCGAGGTGCGCGTGGATCTTGAGGGGTTGCCGGTGACCTTCCTTGATATGGCGGGACTGCGCGAATCCGAAGACCAGCTTGAACAGATCGGTGTCGCCCGCGCACGCGACCGCGCCGCGCAAGCCGATTTGCGGATTCTCTTGCAAGATGGGGCGGCGCAGGGTGATGCCTTCGAGCCGGGGCTCCCCATCGATCTGAGCTACCGGACGAAATCCGACCTGACCGGGGAAGGCATCTCTGCTCTCACCGGTGAAGGCGTCGACCGAATCCTCGCTGACGTTTCCGCCTTGTTGGGCGAGCGCGTGAGCGACAGCACGATCGCAAGCCATGAGCGGCATCGCCATGCCATGGCCACCGCGCGCAGGGCCTTGGCACAGGCGGAGCAGGCTTTCACCTCGGGCGAGGGCGCCGAGATCATCGCCTATCATCTGCGCGACGGCCTGGCCGCGCTTGACTCGTTGATCGGGCGTGTAGATGTAGAGGCCGTCCTCGGCGAAATCTTTGCGCAGTTCTGCATCGGCAAGTGAAAGGTGTTTCACGTGAAACATGAGCGTTTCGACGTCATCGTCATCGGCGGCGGCCATGCGGGCGCCGAGGCTGCGCACGCCGCGGCCCGTGCTGGCGCGCGAACTGCGCTCGTTACGATGGAACGCGCGAAGATCGGTGTGATGTCCTGTAACCCCGCCATTGGCGGCTTGGGCAAGGGGCATCTCGTGCGCGAGATCGATGCGATGGGCGGAATCATGGGCCTGGCCGCTGACCGCTCCGGCATACAGTTTCGTTTGCTCAATCGCCGTAAGGGCCCCGCCGTGCGTGGGCCACGGACGCAATCTGACCGTGCCCTTTACAAGGCGGCGATCCAGGATTTGCTGGCCGAGCAACCGAATCTCTCCATCATCGAGGGAGAAGTCGCCGACCTTATCGTCGAAAACAACCGCGCCGCAGGTGTGCGCCTTGCCGACGGCAGCGACATCCCTGCTTCATCCGTCGTTCTGACGACGGGTACCTTCCTGCGCGGTGTCATCCATATCGGTGACCGCCGGATCGAGGGAGGGCGCATGGGCGACCGCCCGTCACAGCGTCTTGCCGAACGCCTTGACGCGCTGGCGTTGCCGCTGGGGCGCCTGAAGACGGGTACGCCGCCGCGACTGCGAGCTTCCTCCATCGCGTGGGATGGCCTGGAAATGCAGCCTGCCGACGATGATCCGACTTTGTTTTCCTTTCTCTCGCGCGCGCCGTCGGTGCGCCAGATCTCGTGCGGGATCACCCATACGAACGCGAAAACGCACGACATCATCACCGCGAATCTCTCCCGTTCCGCCATGTATGGCGGTCATATCGAAGGTGTCGGCCCCCGCTACTGCCCCTCGATCGAGGACAAGGTGGTGCGCTTCGCTGACAAGAGCTCGCACCAGATTTTCCTTGAGCCTGAAGGGCTTGAGAGCGATGTGGTGTATCCCAACGGCATCTCGACCTCGTTGCCCGAGGATGTGCAGGCGGACTATGTGCATTCGATCGTTGGCCTGGAGCAAGC
>CAZVQL010000083.1:0-11504 GCA_964629305.1 uncultured Roseicyclus sp. | reverse complement strand
GTCGACGGCGGCCTCTTCCAGGCTGCGGTCCATATTGGCGAAACTGCCCTGCAGGATCGCGATGGCGAAGGGCGTACAGATCAGCGTGTGGCCCGCGATGATCGACCATGTGCCGCTGTTGAGGCCGAGCTGCATCAGCACGATCAGAAGCGAGATGGCGACGATCACCTCGGGAAGCACCAGCGGCAACATGATGAATCCCACGATCCCGCCCTTGGCGGGGAAGTTGTAGCGCGTGGCCGCGCGGGCGGCGAAAAGGCCCAGGATCGTGGCGAAGATGCTGGTCGAGACCGCGATGATCAGCGAGTTGAGCGTCGCCTGGTGCAGAGCGGGCGTGTCGAGGAGCGCCGCGAACCACTGCCCGGTGAAGCCTTGCAACGGGAAAGCGATGACCGTGCCGTTGTTGAACGCGAAGAGCGGCAGCAGCGCGATGGGTGCATAAAGCACCAGCAGGTAGAGACCGGCGAAGATGGTGAGCGGTGTCAGCCTCATATCCCCGACCTCCCCCTCGGCACGCGCATCAGGATCAGGACCGAACCGAGCGTCGCCAGCGCCAGAAGCACGATCACCGCGATGCCGGGCCCGAAGAGGGCCGGGCCAAGCAGGAAGAGCGCGCGGAGCGCGAGGATCTCGGCCACGGCCGCGGCGAGCGCGACGGCCAGACCCCGCAGGCCCCCGCCCGCGCGGTCGCCGAGCCAGAGCCAGAAGCGCAGACGCGAGACACCCCAGAGCAGCACCATCGCCACGATCATCATGGCCAGAACCGCCAACGTCGCGCCCATGGGCCTGTCGTTCAGATCGAAGATCTGCGCGTAGATCATGTTGGCGATCATCGTGCCGCCCGACCCGCCCACAAGGCGCGGGGTGACGTAGTCGCCCACCGTCGGGATGAAGACGATCAGGACGGCGGCCAGGACCCCCGGCATGGCCAGCGGCAGGGTCACGCGCAGGAAGGTCATGGCCTTGGACTCGCCCAGATCGCGGGATGCCTCGAGCAGCGAGCGGTCGATCTTCTCGAGGCTGACGAAGATCGGCAGGATCGCGAAGGGTGCGAAGGCATGGGCCAGTGTGATGACCACGGCATTGGCGTTGTAGAGGATCCACGAGAGCGGCTCGTCGATCACGCCCATCGCCATCAGACCCGAATTGACCGGGCCGTCATAAGCAAGGATCACGCGCCACAGGAAGACGCGGATCAGGTAGCTGGTCCAGAACGGGATGGTGATCAGGAACAGCCACAGCGACTTGCGGTCGGGCCGGACGTGGAACGAGATGAAATAGGCGACCGGAAAGGCCAGCGCGACCGTGACGAGCGTCACCATGCCCGAGATGCGCAGGGAGCGCAGCATCAGCTCACGATAAAGCGGATCGGTCAGCGCCTCGGCGTAGTTGGCGATGGTGAAATCACGCTCGATCGTCAGGAAGTTCTGGGTCCAGAAACTCAGCAGGACGATGCTGATCAGCGGCGCGGCGAGCAGCAGGAGCGCATAAAGCAGCGTCGGGCTGATGAGGGTCAGCCCCTTGCCCGCCTCGCTGCGCATGGCCTTGCCGTAGACGCTCACCCGTGTCCTGCCCCCTCGCGCGGACCGCTAGGGGCGCGCACCGATTCCATGTGTCACGATGCGGCTTTCCCGTGCGCCCCGCAAGGGACTTGCTGCAGGCGCAGCACGGGTCCGTGCCGCCGCGATGCAACGCCACTACGCTCAGGGATGCCCGTCTCGGGGCGTCCCTGGGCGTCGCGGGCCTTTGGACTGGGCTACTGGCTTTCGGCCTCGCCCTCTTCGGGCGGGGGCGGCTGGGGGTCGTCGTCGCGCACGCGCAGCGCGACCATGCGGTCGGGCGGGCCGATAACTGCACCGTTCCGGCCCCGGCCGCGCTTGATCGCATCGACGATCTCCATCCCTTCGACAACCTGGCCGACGATGGTGTAGCCGCCATCAAGATGCGGCGCGGGCTCGAACATGATGAAGAACTGCGAATTCGCACTGTCCTCGGACCGGCCCCGGGCCATTCCGATCATGCCACGCTCGAACGACAGGTTCGACGCCTCCAGCGGCAGGTCCGGGTAGGTCGACCCACCCATTCCTGCATAGCGCATGTCTTGGCCCATGCGGCCGAACTCCACGTCGCCGGTCTGCGCCATGAAGCGGTCGATCACGCGGTGGAAGACGACGTCGTCATAGGCCCCTTCTACGGCCAGCGTGGTGATCCGCTCGACATGCAGCGGCGCGACCTCTTCGAAAAGGTCGATCACGATCGTCCCCTCGGCCTCGCCCGCGATGTCGATCTCCAGCCCCGTGGCCAGTGCCGGAGAGCCGAGCACGCAGAGCGCCAGCGCCAGCTTACGCATCGGCAGCGACCTTGACGCTGATCATCTTGTCGGGGTTCGCCGGCGGCTCGCCGCGGGTGATCTGGTCGACATGTTCCATGCCGCCGATCACGCGGCCATAGACGGTGTACTGACCGTTCAGGAAGTGATTGTCGCTGAAGTTGATGAAGAACTGGCTGTTGGCCGAGTTCGGGTTCTGCGAGCGCGCGGCCCCCAGCGTGCCGCGGTCATGCGGCAGCTTCGAGAACTCGGCCGGCAGGTCGGGCTTCGACGAGCCGCCGGTGCCCGCGCGGCGGATGTTGCCGCCCTCTTTCCCGTGCTCCACGTCGCCCGTCTGGGCCATGAACCCGTCGATCACGCGGTGGAAGATCACCCCGTCATAGGCCCCTTCGCGGGCCAGTTCCTTCATGCGCTCGGCATGCTTGGGCGCCACGTCGGGCAAAAGCTCGATCGTGACCGTGCCGCCTTTCAGCTCGATGAGGATGGTGTTCTCGGGGTCCTTGATCTCGGCCATGAGCCAAGCCTCCTTTTCTATCGTTATCCGTGTATTACTTGCCGAACTTCTCGTCGAGCGCCGCCTTGATCTCGGGCCGTACGAAGGGCGAGACGTCGCCGCCAAGACGCGCGATTTCCTTGACCAGCTTCGAGGCGATGGCCTGCCGGTCGGCCTCGGCCATGAGGAAGACGGTGTCGATCTCGGCATCGAGTTTCCGGTTCATGCCGACCATCTGGTATTCGTATTCGAAATCCGCAACCGCGCGCAGGCCGCGGATGATGATCGAGGCGCCGACATCGCGCGCGCAATCGATCAGCAGGTTCTCGAACGGGTGGGCCACGATCACGGTGCCGGTCTTTTCCGACAGGCGTGCGCTTTCGGCCTCGACCATCGCGACGCGTTCCTCGAGCGAGAAGAGCGGTCCCTTGTCCCGGTTGATCGCAACACCGATCACCAGCCTGTCGACCAGAAGGCAGGCGCGCTCGATGATGTCGATATGCCCCAAGGTGATCGGGTCGAATGTACCCGGGTAAAGCCCTGTCCGCATCGCGATGTCCCTGCCGGTGCCGTCTTCGTCGCGCCGGACAGAACCACCCGCGCCGGGGCAATGCAAGCCCCCGGCACGTCGCAGGTCCGACGGGTCGGGCCGATCAGAAGCCCTTGATCATGCCCTCGAGCGCTTCCTTTTCCATCGCCAGCTCCGAGAGCTGCGCCTTGACCACGTCGCCGATCGAGATGAGGCCGACCATCTCGTCCCCCTCGATGACCGGCAGGTGGCGGAAGCGGCCCTTGGTCATCATCGCAAGCACCGCGTCCGAGCTGTCGGTGCGCGAGCAGGTGATGATCTCGCGCGTCATCACGTCCTCGACGAACGTGCCCATGCAGGCCGCACCGCGCGCGGCCAGCTCGCGCACGATGTCGCGCTCCGACAGGATGCCCGCGACGGCCTTGCCGTCAGAGGATACCACCACCGCACCGATCTTGCGCTGCGCGAGCATCGTGGCGGCCTCTTCCAGCCGGGTTCCCGGCGCGATCGTCACCACACCATCGTCGGATTTCGATTTCAGGATCTGCTGCACCAGCATGATCTGCCTCCCTTCTGTGTCTCTCTCCCTGTGGGTCAGCGTCCACCCGCGCAGGTTGATCTGTCAAGGGAAACGGGGATTTCAGGCCACCAGCGCCTCGAGGCGGGTGATCTCGGCCCGCATGCCATCGCGCAAAAGGGTCGAGACGCGCTCGAGACGCGCATCGCGGGGACCCGCATGGGTGACCAGCCAGAAGGTGCGGGTCAGCCGCACGCTGTCGGGCAGGACACGGACCAGTTCGGGCGCCGCGGGCAGCGCGAAATCGTGGACGATGGCCAGCGCCGCCCCCGTTCGCGCAAGGTTCAGCTGCACCGAGACCGCATTGGAGGCAAGCGGCACACGCGTCACGCCGAACTGTGCAAGATAGTCGAGTTCTGCATCGAAGATCATGTCGGGGATGTAGCCGATCATCCGCGCGCCCCTCAGCGCCTCGGGGCTATCGGGCGCGCCGTGGGTGGCCAGCCAGTCGCGCGAGGCGGCGAGCGACAGGTGGTAGTCCGACAGCTTCTCGGCCCGCAGCCGCTGGGTCGCGGGTTGGGAGACGGTGATCGCCAGATCGGCCTCGCGCCGCGACAGGTTCACGACGCGCGGCAGCGCAAGGATCTGGAGGTCGAGATCGGGATGCGCATTGGCGATGCTCGCGCAGACTTGCGGCAGCAGGTAGTTGGCACAGCCATCGGGCGCCCCGATGCGGATGGTCCCCGAGAGGCGCTCACCCCCTGCCCCGGTGGTTTCGGCCTGCCCCTCGGCAAGGGCTGCCTCGGCCGCCTCGGCGCGCGGCAACAGGCGCTGGCCGGCCTCGGTCAGGGCATAGCCCTGTGGCGATTTCGCGAAAAGCACCGCGCCAAGGCTGCGCTCTAGCCGCGCGATGCGGCGGCCCGCCGTGGCGGGGTCGAGGCGCAGGCCCCGCGCAGCCCCCGACAGCCCCTCGGCCCGGGCCACGGCAAGAAACACGCGCAGATCATCCCAGTTCATCAGTCTGTCCTTTGCAAAAACGCAAAACGGCTTTGGCAACCTGCCGCTTTCCCCTGCATCTGTGCAAGAGTATCCTGCGCGGCGAGAGACAAGCACCCCCAAGGGAGAACGAGATGGAACAGATCGGACACTGGATCGACGGCAAGCGCGTTGCGGGCACTTCGGGCCGCATGGCGGATGTCTACAATCCCGCGACGGGCGAGGTGCAGGCACAGGTGGCGCTTGCCTCCAAGGCCGAGATGGAGGCCGCCGTCGCCTCGGCCGCCGAGGCGCAGAAGGCCTGGGGCGCGACCAACCCGCAGCGCCGCGCGCGGGTGATGATGGAGATGGTCCGCCTGATCAACCGCGACATGGACAAGCTGGCAGAGGCGATCAGCCGCGAGCACGGCAAGACCTTTCCCGACGCCAAGGGCGACGTGCAGCGCGGTCTGGAAGTCATCGAGTTCTGCATCGGTGCACCGCACCTGCTGAAGGGCGAGTTCACCGACAGCGCGGGCCCCGGCATCGACATGTATTCCATGCGCCAGCCACTGGGTGTGGTGGCGGGCATCACGCCCTTCAATTTCCCCGCCATGATCCCGCTGTGGAAGCTGGGGCCTGCGCTTGCCTCGGGCAACGCGATGATCCTGAAGCCGTCCGAGCGTGATCCCTCCTGCCCGATGATGCTGGCGGAGCTGTTGCAGGAAGCGGGCCTGCCCGACGGCGTTTTCCAGGTCATCAATGGTGACAAGGAAGCGGTCGACGCCATCCTCGACAGCAGCACGATCCAGGCCGTGGGCTTTGTCGGCTCCACCCCCATCGCGCAGTATATCTACGAACGCGCGGCCCAGACCGGCAAGCGCGCGCAGTGCTTTGGCGGTGCGAAGAACCACATGATCATCATGCCCGACGCCGACATGGACCAGGCCGCCGACGCGCTGGTGGGCGCGGGCTACGGGGCTGCCGGTGAGCGCTGCATGGCCATTTCCGTGGCCGTGCCGGTGGGCGAGGAAACCGCCGACCGCCTGATCGAAAAGCTGGTACCGCGGATCGAGGCGCTGAAGGTCGGGCCCTATACCGCGGGCAATGACGTGGATTTCGGGCCGGTGGTGACCGCGGCGGCCAAGCAGAACATCCTGCGGCTTGTCGAAAGCGGCGTGGCGCAGGGCGCCGAGCTGGTCGTCGACGGGCGCGACTTCAACCTGCAGGGCTACGAGAACGGCTTTTTCGTCGGCGCGCATCTTTTCGACCGCGTGACGCCGGACATGGACATCTACAAGACCGAGATCTTCGGGCCCGTCCTGTCGACGGTCCGCGCGGCCAGCTACGAAGAGGCAATCGGGCTGGCCATGGACCACGAGTACGGCAACGGCACGGCGATCTTCACCCGTGACGGAGACGCCGCGCGCGACTTCGCGAACCGCATCAACATCGGGATGGTGGGTATCAACGTGCCGATCCCGGTGCCGCTGGCCTATCACACCTTCGGTGGCTGGAAGCGGTCGGGCTTCGGCGATCTTAACCAGCACGGGCCGGACGCCTTCCGCTTCTACACGCGCACGAAGACGGTGACCTCTCGCTGGCCCTCGGGCATCAAGGAAGGCGCAGCCTTCAACTTCAAGGCGATGGACTGACCTCGCCCCCAGGCGGCAGGATCATTGCGCCTGGCAGATCCACCGGCGCCGCCCCCTGACCGGGCGGCGCCGGTTCCCTTTTGGCCATGGCATGGGCACGAAGGGCTTCCGCCTCGGGGCCGCGATGGCGGCGGGCCTGAAGGCACTCGAAACTGCCCGCGCGAAAGGCCCGGCAGGCCTCGGGCCGGTCGTCATAGATCGCGCAGAGCGTGGCACCCTCAGGCGTTATCGTCAGTTGCGCACAATGCCCGCAGGCCATGGCCATGTAGTGGCGTCCGTCGATCACCCGCGTCGCACCCTCGGGGATCGCTCGGGCCATGTCCTGGGGAAAGAGGGCGACATAGCGGTCATGACCGCCAAAGCAGCAGGCCCCGCAGGACGTACAGTCGTATGTGGAAGAGGACACCGAAGCACCCGATCGCCGCGCCGATGCGCCGGGCCCCTTGCCCGCCATGATGCGCCAGAATATCTGTTAGAACCGGGCGCAAGTCTCTTCAAGTCACGAATACCTTACTAGTTTTTTTCTTTTCTTGGCTTACGCTCGTCAAAGTTTGTATTTGGAAGTTGTCATGCCTATTCGGTTTCGCGTTTTGCTTAACCACGGCCTTTGCTACGTTGAGTATTACGGTCGTGCCACAGTTCAGGAAGGCGTGGACGCCTTCGATGCCTACCTGAAGCATCCCGACTATCGACCGGGGCAGCGTCAGCTGGTGGATCTTTCAGGGGTGACGAAAGTTGAAAACAACTTTCCGCGCCTGTTCACATTCCAGGCAGACAAGGCGGCGGCTTTCATGTCGGCAGGTCACCCTGTGATGATGGTCTACCTTGCTCCGACAGATGTGAGCCTCAAGATGGCGCGATCCATACAGCGCAGCTGGGAGGGCCTGGATGGTGCGGTCGTCCGGGTTGCCGTCGACTGGCCAGGGGCAATGGACATCCTCGGCATTCCCCGTAATGCGCTGGATGACGAGATCATCCGCGACCTCTGAGGCGACTTCGGGCAATCTGATCTTTCGGGGGTTGGCAATCCGACCCCGTCACCGCCATGCTGCATCCTGTGAAACACATGGGAGCGCGCGATGACGGATGGCGCCTTCACGCTGGGCATCGAAGAGGAATACCTGCTGGTCGACCGCGAGACCGGCGACCTGCGCGAGGCGCCCGAGGGGTTGATGGAGGCCTGCGCGGCCGAGCTGGAGGGTCAGGTTTCCCCAGAGTTCCTGCAATGCCAGATCGAGATCGGCACCCGCGTCTGCCCCGACATCACCGCGGCGCGCGAAGACCTGCGCAGATTGCGCTCGACCGTTTCAACTCATGCCGAGGCGCATGACCTCTCGCCCATCGCCGTCTCGTGCCACCCTTTCGCCGACTGGAAGGACCAGCACCACACCGACAAGGATCGCTACAACCAGCTGGCCCAGGACCTGGGCGGCGTGGTGCGGCGCATGCTGATCTGCGGGATGCATGTGCATGTCGGCCTGCCCGACGACGAGTTGCGGATCGACCTGATGGGGCAACTCTCCTACTTCCTGCCGCACATGCTGGCGCTCTCGTCTTCCTCGCCGTTCTGGCAGGGCGAGGATACGCGCCTTGCCTCCTACCGGTTGACGGTCTTCGACAACCTGCCCCGCACCGGCCTTCCGCCGCAGTTCAATTCCTGGGCGGAATACGAGCGGACGACCGAGACGCTGATCGAGCTGGGCCTGATCGAGGACACCACCAAGATCTGGTGGGACCTGCGCCCGTCGCATCGCTTTCCGACGCTGGAAACCCGCATCTGCGATGTCTCCCCGCGGATGGAGGACGCGCTGTCGCTGGCCGCGTTGGCCCAGTGCCTCGCACGGTTCTTTCACCGTCTGCGCCAGAAGAACCAGAGATGGCGCATCTACGACCGGTTCCTCGTGAACGAGAACCGCTGGCGCGCGCAACGCTACGGGACGACCGAGGGGCTGATCGACTTTGGCGCGCGGGCGATCATTCCGCTGACCCAGGCGGTCGAGGAAATCCGCGAGCTGATCGCCGAGGATGCCGCGGCGCTCGGCTGCGAGGCCGAAATCGCGCGGCTAAGCCATATCGCGGAAACCGGCACCAGTGCCGCTCGGCAGCGCGCGGTTTACGCCGATGCGCGCGAGGCGGGACAGGACCACAAGGCCGCGATGCGCGCGGTCGTTCACCACCTGATCGAGGAATATCACCTCGATCTCTGAGGGCCGTCCGGGCGGCCTTGCAAAACTCCTGCAACACTCGGTAATTAAACAAGCGTTCAATTCCGGTGAGGGCTCAAGGGGAGGAGCGGAAGATGGACTTCGCATTGAGCGACGAGGCTCAGGCCGTTTTCGACATGGCGCGTGCCTTTGGCGAGGCCGAGATCGCCCCCCATGCACAGGCGTGGGAGCGCGACGGCACGATCCCGAAAGAGCTGTGGCCGAAGCTGGCCGAGCTGGGGTTCGGCGGCCTTTACGTGAGCGAGGAAAAAGGCGGATCGGGCCTGTCTCGGCTTGAGGCGACGCTGGTCTTCGAGGCGCTCGCGCAGGCCTGCCCCTCGGTCTCGGCCTTCCTGTCGATCCACAACATGTGCGCGAAGATGATCGAGCTTTATGGCTCGGACGATCTGCAGGCGCGCTACCTTCCCGCCGCCCTCTCGATGGAAAAGTTCTTTTCCTATTGCCTGACCGAACCCGGTTCCGGGTCTGACGCGGCCGCGCTGAAGACGCGGGCCGAGCGGACGAACGAGGGGTATGCGCTGACAGGCACCAAGGCCTTCATCTCGGGCGGTGGCTATTCGGATGCCTATATCGTCATGTGCCGCACCGGCGAGGACGGGCCCCGCGGCATTTCCGCGGTGATCGTGGATGACGGCGCGCCGGGGCTGTCGTTCGGCGGGCTCGAGGACAAGATGGGCTGGCGGTCTCAGCCGACCCGACAGGTGCAGTTCGACGGATGCCCGGTGCCGTCGGAGAACCTTTTGGGTGAGGAAGGCAAGGGCTTCCGCTACGCCATGGCGGGCCTCGACGGTGGGCGGCTCAACATCGCCGCCTGTTCGCTCGGCGCGGCCGAGGCGGCGATTGCCGCGACGCTTGCCTACATGGGCGAGCGCAAAGCCTTCGGCCAGTCGATCGACCAGTTCCAGGCGTTGCAGTTCCGGCTCGCCGACATGGAGATCGAGCTTGAGGCCGCCCGCGTCATGCTGCGGCAAGCGGCGTGGAAGCTGGACAATGGCGCAGCCGACGCGACGAAACACTGCGCGATGGCCAAGAAATTCGTCACCGAGGCGGGCAGCCGGATCGTCGATCAATGCCTGCAACTGCATGGCGGCTACGGGTATCTCGCCGACTACGGGATCGAGAAGCTGGTGCGCGACCTTCGGGTGCACCAGATCCTGGAGGGGACGAACGAGATCATGCGGATGATCGTGGCGCGTCACATGCTGGCGGCGCGCTGAGTGGCTGCTGTCGGAGTGCGTATTTTCGGAAAGATGAAGGGCAAGGGGCGCGTGCATGGTTGAGGGCATCCACATCCGGACCGAGGGGCGCGCGGGGCGCATCACGCTGGACCGGCCCGCTGCGCTGAACGCGTTGAGCTACGAGATGTGCGGCGCGATCGAAGCGGCGCTCGACGGCTGGGCCGGGGATGACGCTGTGGCCCTGGTCGTGATCGACGCCGTGGGCGACAAGGCGTTCTGCGCGGGCGGAGACATCGCCGAGATGCATGCCACAGGCATGGCGGGCGATTTCGCCTATGGCCGCCGCTTCTGGGCCGATGAATACCGGATGAACGCGAAGCTCTTCCGCTTCCCCAAGCCCGTCGTCAGCCTGATGCAGGGCTTCACGATGGGCGGCGGTGTCGGCGTCGGCTGCCATGCCTCGCACCGTGTGGTTTGCGAAAGCTCCAAGATCGCCATGCCGGAATGCGGCATCGGGCTGGTGCCGGACGTGGGTGGCTCGCTGTTGCTGGCGCGCGCGCCGGGGCGCTTGGGGGAATACCTCGGGACCACGGGGACAAGGATGGGGCCCGGTGACGCGATCTACGCGGAGTTCGCCGACTACTACATCCCGCGCGAGGGCTGGCCCGCACTGATCGCCGAGCTGTGCGAAACCGGCGATTGGGAGGCGACCGACCGCGCGGCTCAGCCCGCGCCGGAAAGTGCCCTTGCCGCGGCACAGCCCGAGATCGACCGGCTGTTCGCGGGCGAGACCATCCGGGACGTGCTGAACATGTTGAAACTCGCGGACAGCGAGACGGCGAAATCTGCGCTGGCCGCGATGGCGCGGAACAGCCCGCTCGCGGTCGCCTGCACGATCGAACTGGTGCACCGCGCGCGGCTCCGCGGCACGATCGAGCACGCGCTCGAGCAGGAATACCGCTTTACCTTCCGGGCGATGGAGAAGGGCGATTTCCTCGAAGGGATCCGCGCCGCGATCATCGACAAGGACAAGAGCCCGCGCTGGCGGCATTCGGGCCTCGACGCCGTGGCGGCGACCGAGATGTCGGGCATGCTGATGCCGCTTGGGGCGGACGAGCTGAAACTCTGAGGCGAAGGGAGAGCGCCATGAAAATCGGGTTCATCGGACTGGGCAACATGGGGGCGCCGATGGCGGCCAACCTGGTAGCGGCAGGTCACGCGGTGACGGGGTTCGACACGGTCGCCACCCCGCCCGAGGGCGTGGCGCAGGCGGCCAGCGCGGCCGAGGCCGCGGCGGGCGCAGAGGTGGTCATCACCATGCTGCCCAACGGCGCGATCCTGAAGGCGGTGGCCGCTGAACTCATCCCCGCGATGGCGCCCGGCGCGGTGCTGCTCGATTGCTCGACAGTCGACGTGGCGAGCGCCCGCGAGGTCGCAGCGATGGCCGAGGCGGCGGGCCTTGGCGCGCTTGACGCGCCCGTTTCGGGCGGTGTCGGCGGGGCTGCGGCCGGCACACTGACCTTCATGGTGGGTGGCGGCGAGGCGGCTTTCGCCACGGCGAAGCCACTCTTCGAGGTGATGGGCCAGAAGGCCGTGCATTGCG
>CAZVQL010000082.1:0-11515 GCA_964629305.1 uncultured Roseicyclus sp. | reverse complement strand
TCGGCCCGGGCGCTACCCCGGACCCCTGTCCGGCTCGTGTCGGACCCCGCGGGATGCGGGGCGCGGATACCTGGTGGTGTAGCAGTCGGCGTCACCCGCCTGCCGGGACATGTCCTTGGGGCAGGGTGTATGCCACGGCGAGGTTAACGAAAGGTTCGCGTAGGGTGGGCGATTGCGCCCACCATTCGGCGCGGTGGGCAGGATTGCCCACCCTACGAGCCGCGGAGGCGTTCCAGAACCCGGAGCGAGGCGTAGCCGTCGGGCACCCAGCCGATCGCGGCCTGGAAGCGGCGCACCGACTCGATGGTTTCGGGGCCGACGATTCCGTCGACGTTGTGGCGGTGGAACCCGCCCTGCACGAGGCGGCGCTGCAATTCCTCACGCTCGGCGAAGCTGAGGGCGCGGTCGCCCCGCGGCCATGACCCGCGGAAATCAGGGCCGCCCGCGATGCGGTCCGACAGGTGCCCGACCGCGATGACATAGGCATCGGCGGGGTTGTAGCGCTCGATCACGTGGAAATTGTCGTAGATCACCAGCGCGACGCCGCGGTGCCCCGCGGGCAGCAGGATCGACGCCTCGCCATGGTCGGGCACGCGGCCGCCATCGGCCAGCCGCACGCCCTGCGCGTTCCAGAACGCGGCGTCGCGCTTCACGCGCTCGCCCGTCAGGGCATAGTCGAAGCCGTCGGGCAGGCGCACCTCCATCCCCCAGGGCTGGCCCGTGGTCCAGCCGTGGTTGCGCAGGTAATTGGCGGTGGAGGCCAGCGCATCGACCGGATCGTCCGACCAGATGTTGCGCCGCCCGTTGCCGTCGAAATCGACCGCGTGCTCGAGGTACGAGGTCGGCATGAACTGCGTGTGGCCCATCGCACCCGCCCAGCTTCCGACCATCTGGCGCGGGCTGACATCGCCCGCCTGAAGGATGCGAAGGGCCGCGATCAATTGTTCCTCGAAGAAATCGCGGCGCCGCCCCTCGTAGGCGAGCGTCGCCATGGCGGCGATGATGTCGGTGTCGCCGCGCATCGCGCCATAAGCGGATTCGAGGCCCCAGACCGCGACGACCACTTCGGCCTCGACGCCGTAGCGGCGCTCGATCTGTGCAAGGATATCGCGATGCCGGTCGAACGCCGCGCGCCCGTTGGCGACGCGCGTGGCCGAGACGGCGCTGTCGAGATAGTCCCACAGCGCGCGCGAGAACTCGGCCTGGTTGCGGTCCCGCTCCAGCACACGGGCGTTGACGGTGACCCCGTCGAAGGCGCGGTCGAAGGTGGCGGTACTGATCCCCTGTGCCGTGGCGCGGCTGCGAAAGGCGCGGGTCCAGGCGGCGAAGCCGCTGTCCATGGCGGGGGGCGGGGCGGGGGCCGCAACCGGCACTACCGCGCCACGCGTCAGCGGGCGTACTGAGCGGGTGACGGCAAGCGGTGTTGCCTGGCTCGAGACGGTGACGCGCGCGGGGGTCTCTGCGGTCGGTCGCATCTCTGGCCGGAGAGATGCCGCTGGCGGAAAGGCCGCGGCGGGAATTGCCAGGGCAAGAAGCCCGGCGAGGCATGCAGGTAGGAGGCGGCGCATTTTGGTGTCTTGTGTCCGACGGTGCTCGATTGCGAAACAATATAGCCGAAACGCCGCTGAGTTGCAGCGATTCCGGTTTTTCCCCGGCAGGGCAGACGTAATCTTGCCCGCTGCAGGTTGAAAGTTGCTTAACGCCCGGCGCGCCGCGACGGCGCTTTCTTGCGCAGGTTCGAGCGTTTTTTCGCCGCCTGCCCGGCCTTGCGCCGCATCGGCCCGCCCGGTTTGCCCCTGCCGCGCCGCACCGGGGTATGCCGCCCGTCGACCTCGACCAGGTCGAGGACAAGGCCGCCGGTGATCGGCACCGCCTCGGCCAGTTTCACGGTCACGCGGTCGCCGATGCCGATGGTCAGGCCCGATTCCGACCCCATCAGCGTCTGGCTCTCGGCGTCGAAGTGGAAATACTCGTTGCCGATCGCGCGCATCGGCAGAAGGCCGTCGGCCCCTGTCTCGTCCAGCTTCACGAAGGCGCCGAAGCGGGCGATGCCCGAGATGCGGCCGGTGAACTGCCCGCCCACGCGGTCGGCGAGGTAGGACGCAAGATAGCGGTCGGCGGTGTCGCGTTCCGCGGCCATCGAGCGGCGCTCGGTTTCCGAGATGTGCTTGGCGGTGGCGTCCAGGCTTTCGATTTCCTCGAAGCTCAGCCCGTCACGCCCCCAACCATGGGCCGAGATCAGCGCGCGGTGCACGATGAGGTCGGAGTAGCGCCGGATCGGCGAGGTGAAATGCGCATAGGCCTTAAGCGCCAGGCCGAAATGGCCGAAATTCTCGGGGTTGTAATAGGCCTGCTGCATGGAGCGCAGCGTGGACATGTTGATCAACTCGTCGAATTCGGTCCCTTCGGCCTGGGCCAGCAGGCGGTTGAGATGGCTGGTGTGCAGCACCTGTCCCTTTGCGAGCGTGAAGCCCGAGGCGGTGGCGGTTTCGCGAAGGGCATCCAGCTTCTCGGCGCTCGGCTCCTCGTGCACGCGGAAGAGCAGCGGCTGGCGCTTGGCGATCAGCGTCTCGGCGGCGGCGACATTCGCCAACACCATGAATTCTTCGATCAGTTTGTGCGCGTCGAGCCGGTCCTTGAAGCCGACCGACAGCACCTCGCCCTCTTCGCTTAGCTCGATCCGGCGCTCGGGCAGGTCGAGGTCGAGGGGCTGGCGGCGCTTGCGCGCGGCGGAGAGTGCTTCGTAGGCGGCAAAGAGGGGCGCGATGATCGGTTCGAGCAGCGGGCCGGTCTTGTCGTTCGGGCTGCCGTCCTGGGCCGCCTGCACCTCTTCGTAGTTGAGCGAAGCGACGGAGCGCATCAGGCCACGGACGAATTCGTGCCCGATCTTGTTGCCGTCCGCGTCGATCACCATGCGCACCGCGATGCAGGCACGTGGCACGCCCTCGTGCAGGCTGCACAGATCGCCTGACAGGCGGTCGGGAAGCATCGGCACGACGCGGTCGGGGAAATAGGTGGAGTTGCCGCGCTTCTTCGCCTCGCGGTCCAGCGCCGAGCCAGGGCGGACGTAATGGGCGACATCGGCGATGGCGACCCAGATGACATGGCCGCCCTTGTTCTTCGGATCGTCGTCGGGGTGCGCGTAGCAGGCATCGTCGTGGTCGCGCGCATCCGACGGGTCGATGGTGACAAGGGGCATGTCACGCAGGTCTTCGCGGCCCTGCAGGCCCGCGGGTTTCGCCGCGTCGGCTTCCTCGATGACGGCATCGGGGAAGGCATCGGGGATGCCGTATTCATGGATCGCGATCAGGCTGACGGCGCGGGCGGCGCCCGGATCGCCGAGGCGTGTGACGATGCGCGCGCGGGGCGCGCCCATGCGGGATTTCGGGCCGGCCTGCTCGGCCTCGACCAGTTCGCCGTCCTTGGCACCATGGGTGTCGCCGGGGCGGACCTGCCACTCGGTGTCCGCGCCCTTGGAAATGGGCAGGATGCGGCCGCCTTCGGCCCCAGTGCGGAAGATGCCCAAGAGGCGGCGGGGGTTGGTGCCGATCTTGCGGATCAGGCGGGCGACATATTGGTGATCCTCGCCCTGCACCTCTTGCAGGCGGGCGAGGATACGGTCGCCTTGCGCCACGGCGGGATCGGTGTTGCGGGCGGAGAAAAGGATGCGCGGCTCCGGGCCCTCGCCCTGCCATTCGAGCGGACGCGCGAAGAGATCGCCCAGATCGTCGGGGGCGAGCACCTGAAGGACGGCGACGGGCGGCAGCTTGTCTGGGTCGCGGTAGGTCTTGCGGCGCTTCTCGAGATGGCCCTCCTCCTCCAGCTCCTTGAGGATGCGCTTGAGGTCGATGCGGGCGGCGCCCTTGATACCGAAGGCCTTGGCGATGTCGCGTTTCGACGTCGCGTGGGGGTGTTCGGAAATCCAGGCGAGGATCTGGTCGCGGGTGGGAAGCTTGGCCATGCGTGTGGCGTAGCATGGCCCGGTGGGGCCGTCATGCGGGAATCGGCAGACGGTGGCGCCGGTGGTTGAGTCCGGGAGCCTCCGGCGGGAGTTGTATTTGCCAAGATGAAGGGGGGGACGGGCGCGCGTTAACCTTAACGAGGCGTGAAGTAGTTGGTCAGCATGCGCGCGTAGATGCGCTTGAGGTCGTGGATGTCCTGGATCAGGACGCGCTCGTCGACCTCGTGCATGCGGTGGCCGACGAGGCCAAATTCCACGACGGCGCAGTGATCCTTGACGAAACGCGCATCCGAGGTGCCGCCGGTCGTCGAGAGGGCGGGGGCTTGGTTGGTTTCCTGCCCGATGGCGCGGGTGACAAGCGCGGAAAGGTCGCCGGGCGGCGTGAGAAAGGCCTCGCCCGAGACCTGGGCGGTCATTTCGATCATGGTGCCGGTTTCTTCGGCAACGCGGTCGGCCTCGGCCCTCAGCCAGTCGGTGAGAGTGGCGCCCGTGTGCAGGTCGTTGAAGCGCAGGTTGACGGTCATGCGGGTGCGGGCGGGGATAACGTTCGAGGCCGTGTTGCCCGTGTCGATCGTGGTGACCGAGAGGGTTGACGGGTCGAAATGGTCGGTCCCCTCGTCCAGCGTATGGGACGACAGGCGATGCGCCAAAAGCGCCACCGCGGGCATCGGGTTCAGTGCCTTGTGAAGGTAGGCGGAATGGCCCTGTTTGCCGATCACCTCGAACTTGGCGGTCATGGAGCCGCGGCGGCCGATCTTGACCATGTCGCCGATGGTCTCGACGCAGGTCGGCTCACCGACGATGCAGATGTCCATGCGCTCGCCCTGCGTGTCCATCCAGTCGAGGATCGCGATGGTGCCGTCGCGGCCCGGCCCCTCTTCGTCACCGGTGACGGCGATCAGGATGGCGCCCTCGGGCGGCGTGTCCGTCACGTGGTCGATGGCGGCGGCGACAAAGGCCGCGACGCCGGATTTCATGTCGGTCGCCCCGCGTCCGTAAAGCCAGCCGTCTTCCTCGTGGGCCGAGAAGGGGGGATGGGTCCAGGCGGCCTCGTCCCCCACCGGCACGACATCGGTGTGGCCGTTGAAGCCGAAGCTTTTCGTGGCACCCTTGGCGCCCCAGCGGGCGAACAGGTTGGGGGTGCCGTTCCGGTCGACGCGGGTGCAGGTGAAGCCTGCGCCCTCCAGCAGGTCCTGCAGAAGCGTGAGCGCGCCGCCCTCCTCCGGTGTCACCGAGGGGCAGCGGACGAGATCGGCGGTCAGGCGGGCGGGATCTGTGGGCATGGTACGGCTCCGGTATCGGTGCGCCTTGCGTATAACTGTGGCGGCGAAGGCACAACAGGCCCGCTCACCCGCAAAATACCTTACCAAAGTGTAAACCCTGGTCGGGGGGACGTGTTACGTATCTGGAATAACAAAGTAATGGCCGGGGCAGGCCGCGGCAAAGACCGCATCGGAGCAGACAGGCAAGGCGTGGGTTCAACCCGTGCGCATGCCTACTTTCCGCCATATCTGACCCACGGCCGCCGAGGCATGGTGGGTACATATGGCGACCGGGCAAGAGCTCGATATCGACCGTTTGGCGACTGCGCTCGAAATGGCTCAGACCATTTTCGGCGACGGTGTCACGGTTATCAGCGCGGATTACGAGGGCGATAGTCGCTCATCCGGGATCTACACCAACGGCGACAGCATTTCGCCTGGTGTCACGCCGTCTGACAGCGGGGTCATCCTGACGACCGGCCATGTGAACAACTTCACGCAAGGCTCGGGCGACCCGAACCGCAGCGCGGGCATCTCTTTCAACTCGACCGGTGCCAACAACGATCCGCTGTTCGACGACATCACCAACACCTCGACCTGGGACGCCGCGGTGCTGGAGGCCGATTTCATCCCGACAACCGATTTCCTGTCGATCCAGTTCACCTTCGCGTCGGACGAATACCCGGAGTTTACCGGCTCGCTTTTCAACGACGCGTTCGGCATCTGGATCAACGGCGAGCTCGTCACCTCGCCGGTGGTGAATGTCACGCAGATCAACTCGGTCAACCAGTCCGAGAACCAGACCTTGTTCGTGAACAACACGAACGACGACTACAACACCGAGATGGACGGGTTTACCGTGACCCTCTCGGTTCTGATCCCGGTCAACAACGGTGAGGTCAACACGCTGACACTCGGCATCTCGGACGTCGGGGACAGCAGTTACGACAGTGCAGTTCTGATCGCGGCGAACTCCGTGCAGGGCGCGTTCATCGCCAATGACGACGCGATCACGCTGAACGAGCAGCAGGTCGCCGCGATCGACGTGCTGGCCAATGACGGCAATGGCGTCGGCGTTTCGATCGTCACCCATATCAATGGCATCGACGTGTCGGCGGGCGATACGGTGACGCTGTCCAACGGGCATCAGATCACGCTTCTGGCGGACGGGACGCTTCAGATCACGCCGCCGGCGGGGCTGACGGATCTGACCGCGCCGGTCACGGTGAATTTCACCTACACCGCCGAGAACAGCGACGGTGTCAGCGACACGGCCTTCGTGAGCGTCACGACGATCCCGTGCTTCACAGTGGGTACGCTGATCCGAACACCCCGAGGGGAAGTGCCCATCGAGACGCTTCAGGTCGGCGATCTTGTCGAAACACAGGACAACGGGCTGCAGCCGTTGCGGTGGATCGGCCGTCGGCGCGTGGCGGCGGAAGGGCGCTTTGCGCCGATCGTCATCGAGGCAGGGACCTTTGGGCATCACCGTCGCCTCGTGGTTTCGCCACAGCATCGGATTTTGCTGACGCACTGGATGGCCGAGTTGATGTTCGGCGAGGACGAGGTGCTGATCGCTGCGAAAGACCTCGTCAACGGGTGCTCGGTGCGCGTGATGGAGGGGGGCGAGGTGGAGTATGTTCACCTGCTCTTCGACCGCCACGAGATCATCTTCTCCGAGGGCCTCGCGACCGAGAGCTTCCTTCCGGGGCCGCATGTCCTGTCGGACCTGGATGCCGCTGAACAGGCGGAGGTGCTGGCACTCTTCCCGCAGATCGATCCGATGACGCGCAGCGGCTATGGTCCTTCGGCACGCAGTTCCCTGCGCGCCTTTGAGGCGAGGGTTCTGGCCGGCGGTGCGGCATGAACGCGACCGCCCGAACGTCAGATCGGTTTCGTACGGCCGAGGTCACGTCGACCGGTGGCTGGGCCGGGATCTGGGCCTCGGGTGTGCCCCTGTCCCCGCCGCCGCTTCATCCTGACGACCGGCCGCTCGCGACGCTGACGCTTTTTCTCGAATTTGCGGTTCCGCCCTTGACCAAGCGGCACCCGATCAGGGTGTGGCAAGGCGCGGCCCCGCAACAGTCCGCCATCGCGCTCTATGTCCTGGGTGACGGCCGGTTGCGGCTCATCCATGGTGACGTCGATACCATCACCGCTCCGGATTTCGTGCGCACAGGCGAAACCGTGTCGCTGCGCTACCGCGCCTGCGCGCGTGGTCGCGGTGACGTCATGGACGCCGTGAACCACGACCGGGCGTTTCGGCATCGTGTCCGTACAGGCGTCGCGCGGGCCGCGCGCCTTGACGAGGCGTTGCCGCGCGAGGCCGGGTTCCTTTCGGTCTGCCACGTTGTGGCGGTGGCAGGGTTCGGCCTGCGGGCGGCGGACCTGCCGGCGATTTCGGCGGGCACGGTCCTTTTGACCGATACAGGGCCGCGCCCCGTGGAGCGTCTTGTTCCGGGCGATGTGCTGGTCACGGTGACTGGCGAACATCTGCCGTTACGCTGGGTCGACAGGCGGCCGCGCCTGTGCCTTGGCCGGGCAGCACCGGTGCGGTTGAGAGCGCCCTATTTCGGATTGGAGCGCGACTTGTTCCTCAGCCCGGAGACACGGATCATGCGCTGCGGGCCCACGGTCGAATACCTCTTCGGGGAAGAGCGTGTGCTGGTACGCGCAGGCGACCTTACGGCGTCACCGGGTGCGGTGCGAGACCGCCGAGAACCGGTGCGGGATTTCTACCATCTCATGCTGGACGAGCACGCCTGCATCTCTGTCGATCGCTGCGGGGTCGAGACTGCGCTGCTGTCGGACGTTCTGGCCGCCGATGACGGGGCAGGCGGGCACAGCATCGTGGAGGGGGACAGGACCCCCTGTCTGACCGTGCTGGACCGGGCCGCGGCGCAGGCCCTTGTGACAGCAACCTCCAAGGGAACGCGCATGCGCAGCTGACGGGCCGATCAGCCTGGCCGGAGTTCAGTCGTAGAAGGGCGTCATCTGGGCCACGATCACCGCGTTTTCCTCGGCGGCGCGGTGCATCAGGGCGGCCTCTTCCTCGGCGATCTCTTCGCCAGCCGCCTCGCGCTCGGCGCGGGTGCCGTGGCCGGTGACATCGAGGGGGGCAAGGTCGGCCTGCTTCAGGATCGCCACGGTCTCGCGCACGGCCTCGGCCTCGTCCACGCCTGCGGCGTAGCACAGCAGGGCGGCGCCGGTCGCCTTCTCGGGCAGGCCATCGCCGGACTTGCGACCGACCTCCACGACCAGCGTGTAGACATCCTGTTGGCGGCGGGGCTTGCGATCCTCGGTCATGGCGCGGGTCTGCGCCGGAACGGCGGGTTCGTCAATCCCGGTTGACCCGGGCCGCCCTGCGCGGGAAGTTGACCCGATCCATGACCGGAGCTTGCCCATGATCCGCCGTTTCGCCGCCCGCGCGGGTGATGTGCTGTTTCAACCCGGCAGCGCCTGCCCGGGCTTCCTGGTGCTCGAAAAGGGGACCATCCGCGTGACGCTGACCGCGGCCAACGGGCGCGAGGTCGTCCTTTACCGCGTGACGGCGGGCACCGTCTGCCTGCAGACCTTCACCTGCCTCGTGGAAGACCAGCACTACAGCGCCGAGGGCGTGGTTGAGGCGGATGTCGAGGGCGAAATGATCCCCGCCAACGACTTCCGCCGACGGTTGGCCGAGGACGACGCCTTTCGTGTTCTTGTCTTCGACGGGGTGGCGCAGCGCTTCACCGAGTACCAGCGCCTGGTCGAAGAGGTTGCCCTGACCGGGTTCGACGCACGGCTCGCGCGTGTCCTGATGCGGCTGGAGGCGGACGGCTTCGTCGCAGCGACCCATTCCGCGCTGGCCGCGGAAACCGCCTCGGGCCGCGCTTTCGTCAGTCGGCGTCTGGCCGAGTTCGCGCGTTCCGGCGTCGTCGTGCAAGAGAAGGGCGGCGTGCGGATCACCGACCGCGCTGCGCTGGAACGGATTGCCGCAGACACAAGGTGACAGAGTCACCGTCGCGACTCGGGATGCTGCGCTAAGCCTGTGTCATCAGAACAGGAAAGGAGGCATTCCATGCCCCGCAACGAAGGCACTATCGACCGCGCACTGCGCATCATCCTCGGCCTTGCACTTCTGGCGATCGTATTCGTCGGTCCGCAAACCCCGTGGGGTTGGGTCGGCCTCGTGCCGCTGGCAACCGGCCTCGTGGGCTTCTGCCCGCTTTATCGCCTGATCGGGATCAATACCTGCGCACTGAAATCCTGAGACAGGTTCCGCCCCTGCCCGTCCCGCGGGCGGGGGCATATTTGCCTAGCCGCCGTAGGCAAAGGGCGCCGCGTCGCCCCATAGCTCCCTGACACGCGCATCGCGCCCGCAGGCCTCGCGATAGAGGCCATAGGCCACGGATTTCCGACGCGGCCCGAAGCGCGTCAGGATGATGTCGTCGGACTGGTAGTAATCCTGATGATACGCCTCGGCCGGGTAGAAGGTCGCTGCATTGCGCACCGGGGTGACGACCGTCTGCCCCAGGCTGCGCTGCGCTTCGGCCAGCGCGGCCTCGGCGATGCGCCGTTCCTCAGGGGTTTCCACGAAGATTGCGGTCGCGTAGTTCGGCCCGCGGTCGCAAAACTGGCCGCCCGCGTCGGTCGGATCGACCGAGCGCAGGAACAGGTCCAGAAGCTGCGCGTAGCTCAGTTGCGCGGCATCATAGGTGATCTCGACCACTTCCAGGTGTCCCGTTCCGCCCGAGACGACCTGATCGTAGCTGGGGTTGGGCACAGAGCCGCCAGCGAAACCCGACACCACCTCGACCACGCCAGCCACCCTCTCTAAATCGGCCTCGACGCACCAGAAGCAGCCACCGGCGACGACGGTGGTGCGGATGTCTTGCGCGTGGGCGCGGCCGTGTTGCAGGAACAGCGCCACCGCGATGGCGGCAGTGAGCGCGATGGTTTTCCAGGTCTGGGTGGGGCGCATGATCGGTCCTCCGACGGTGAGCGCGGACAGTGGACCGTGTCAGCCATCCGTCCGCAAGGCACGGCTGCGTGACCTCACGCCACCGTGACCCCTTGCGGTCGCTTGGCGGTCATGTCGAATGGCACCGACAAGACGGAGGGGACAATGGTCAAGCTTGCGATGTGGTCGGGGCCGCGCAACCTGTCGACGGCGATGATGTATGCCTTCGCCGCCCGCGGCGATTGCGCCGTCTGGGACGAGCCGTTCTACGCGGCCTACCTTGCCGCGACGGGCGCAGATCACCCGATGCGCGAGCCGATCCTTGCGGTCGGTGAAACCGACCCCGCTCGCGTCGCGGCCACTTGCGCGGGGCCTGTGCCCGGTGGTGCTGCGCATTGGTACATGAAGCACATGCCCCACCATATGGTCGACGGTTTCCCGCTGGACTGGGCCGAGACCTGCGTGAATGTCCACCTGATCCGCCACCCCGCGCGCGTGATCGCGAGCTATGCCGAGAAGCGGGGTGAGATGACGCTGGAGGATATCGGGTTTTCCCAGCAGCTGGCGCTGTGGGAGGCGCTGCCGGGGCCGGTAATCGATAGCGCAGATATCCGCGTGGACCCTACGCGTGCTTTGGCGCGGTTGTGCGCCGAGGTGGGTATGGAGTGGACCGACGCGATGCTGCACTGGCCCGAAGGGCCGAAGCCCTATGACGGCGCCTGGGCGCCGCATTGGTATAACGCCGTTCACCGCTCGACCGGTTTCGCCGGGCCAGAGGGCGCTCTGCCCGAAGTGCCGGAGGAGCGGCGCGCGCTCCTCGATGCCGCTTTGCCGCTTTATCAGGCGATGCGCGCCGAGGCGCTGCGCTTCGATTGACGTCGCGGCGGCGTCACCGACGCGTCACTTGCAGGGCGCTTGGTGATGCGAGACAGTGGGACATGGAACAGCGCAATCCCTTCCCCTCATGGCCCGACGTGGCCACGGATCTTGTCGCCACCGCAGCGGGCCGCGCGCCCGCCGATCTGGTTCTGCGCAATGCGCGCGTCGTGCTGGTGCAGACGCGCGAGGTGATGGAGGGCTGGCAGGTCGCCGTGCGGCATGGCCGCTTCGCCTATGTCGGGCCGGATGCGTCCCATTGCATCGGCCCCGCCACCGATGTCGAGGATCTGGGCGGGCGGTACCTGATCCCCGGCCTCTGCGACGGGCACATGCATATCGAAAGCGGCATGCTGACGCCGGCCGAGTTCGCCCGCGCCGTGATCCCCCATGGCACGACGTCGATGTTCACCGATCCGCACGAGATCGCCAATGTCTTCGGCCTGCGCGGTGTGCGGCTGATGCATGACGAGG
>CAZVQL010000081.1:0-11550 GCA_964629305.1 uncultured Roseicyclus sp. | reverse complement strand
TCTAGTGATTTCAACACAAACTCAGTCCTCTTAGAACTCATAACCACGCATCCATGCCGGTTCGTCGCCACCATGGACGGGGACGGCCGGCCCGCCGTCTCGCCCAAGGCGACCTTCGTGGTGGTCGACGCGCGCACCATCGCCTGCGGCAACATCCGCTCGCCCGGCACGGCGTATGTGCTCGCATCACGCCCGCCGGATCGCTGGACGTGGTCATGGATTCCGGCGAGCTGGATTTTCCCGAGAAAGCTGCCGGTGCAAAGCCAGCGTTCGCTCGTGATCTCGATGACCGTATGAGCACAGGAGCTTGACGAAGGGCAGTTCTAGATTGGCGATTTGGTCGTCGGAGATCGCTTCGTCTTCATCAAGGAGCTGAAACACCTCATCTAGGCTGTACGAACTTGGAAAAGGCCCATCCACTTCCTCGCCGCGAGCAACAGCTTGTAGGATATCCAGCCAACGGTTGGCTGGCAGCTTGTTCCTCCACAAAGAAACGGCTGAGAACGCTGATCTCGGTCGCTGATATTCAAGAAGCTTTGTAACGGCGTACTCCACTTCGTCGGGTGGCGTGTCATCCCAAATATGAATTGATGCCGAATTCCAAAATGCAGAAGCCACTTCTTCACCCAAACTTTCTGCCACCTGCCAGCCAATTGAACGACCAGGAAGGTGTTCGGCAAATCTCAGACGCTCCACTTCACTGTTCAGAACCCCTTGGGCCTCTAGGCCAGCCACAACTGCGGCAAGGTCGATCCATCCTGCACTCCATAGCAGTTGCCGCAGAAAAGCATCGGATTGATCATTTGCATCGGTGCGCAGCGCAGCCGAGACCCAGTGGGTCGCAGTTTCCACTGCCGCATCTTGCGGGACCAAGACTTGAGCCACTAGTTCGGGTTGCTTCACGCTAAGCGCAAACGGAAGAACCGCTTGATCTCCCAATTGCTCCCTGATTTCATCGAGTGCGTTGCGGCGGCGCTCTTCGACAAGTGCGTTTCGCTCCTGCCATGACAAGCGCCCATTTCCTTCGTCTTCCACCAGCGCACGCCACTCGACGTGGGAATTTTCAAACAGCCAACGGTGGCGAGCAGTAGGAGACTGAGGGGACAAAGCCTCTTCCATGCGCCGAAGCGCGGCTGCCAACTGATCGTCCTCTTCACCTTCCTGATAAGCACGAAGAACATCGCGCCGACGAAGGTTGTGCCGAAGATCAGCTTTGTCCTCATCGGTTGCTGTGGCTGACCAGTTCTCGACTTCTATGACCAAGCGAGACAGATCATCAGGATGAATACGTGTCGCAACTTCTAACAGCTGTTCAAGCTCCAACTTTTCAAATGGAGCCAAGTCGAGCATTAGGCGGCTGGCTTCGACCGCCGCTGCGCGGACATCCGCATCTGTCGGTGACGGCACTTCTGCATCCAGCGCTCGCCATTGCGGCCTCGCGGTGCGTGAAGCGAAATTTGGGCCACCTCCTGGAAGAAGAGAGATGCAGACGTCCAGCACAGCATGTCGAAACTGCGCGGACAAGCGCCGTAAGACAGCCATCCTTTCCGCAGCACTGAGAGCGGTGGCAGGCAGCCAAGCCCTGAACAGAGAACGGGCGGTTGATTTCGGCGAGTTTGACCAGTTGTCTTCCACCTCCAGACGGCGAAGGCCAAAAACAACCTCTGCGACACGAGAAAAGTGGACAGGGTGCCAAGCCAAAAGTTCAAGCGCCCAAAGCAAATTGGTCCGCAAGCACTCACCACTCACCAAGCCTTCAGTGGTTCCCATGATGGCGCGTATGGCAGGTTCTGGCTCTCTAAGTTCAGCTTCAAGGCAATCAAGGAACGCAGACGGAGATGCCTCCGCCAATGTTCGTAGGTGCCCCCGAATAGAAAGCCAACGTTCTTGGTCAGCACCTTGTATCAGGGACCGAACGACTTGCGCCGCACGGTATGAAAGGTCAACTCCCAGCCTGTCACCGCAGATTTCTGCACCATGAACGGATAGAATGCACAAAGCGTCGCCGAGACCGGAAAGCAGGGCACCCGAAAAACTTCGTGCATGCCCCAAAACATTGGCCATGTACCACTGATCTTGAGGTAGGTCTAAGGCGGGGTCTCTATCGCCCAGCAACTCCGGTAAGAGTTGAAAGAATCGGTCCAGATCGTCTCGATCTATGTAAGGACCTACGGCAAAAAGCGCGTCGATTTGAGATACAACGACATTCACATGCCCATAGCGCGCAATTGGTGCGTCGTTCAGAGCGAGCAGTTCGTCTCGAACTGGTGCTACTTCACCATCCCGAAAATCACCTAATAGCTGCAGAATTGTGCTGTCATCCAGGTTCTCGCGCTCGACCCACGAGCCTGCCAATGCAAACGGGAGAACACTTTTGGCTGCTGCACGATCTCTGACCCAACTTGGACGCCGAACTTCGGGATCGCCTGAGAGCTGACGCCGCAATACGGGAACAGAATGGCCGACCTTGATAGCGAGGATATCCGCGTCATCGCGCGACAGCCCCATGCTCTCAAGTTCACTGCGAAAGGTTTCTGAGGGTACGTGGGAAAGCAGCAGCGCCTCCTGGACGTCTAGGCGACCCTTCGGATAGGCGCGGACAATAGTCAAATTTCGTCGATCACCGAAGTCCAGCTCCTCCCCATCTTCGACATCCGCGACGACAATAAGGTGGTTTGCGCTGGTAGGAATTCTGACATCGCGAGATGTGGCAATAACTGTCGTATCAAGAAGATCGAGGGCATTGGCCTCGATCATTGTCGCAACGACAAATGCGACGGCCTCCCCTCTATCGTCAGCTTGAACCGGGACTATTTGCTCTCGGTCGCGCAGCTTCCGCAACAACACGCTCTGCTCGTTGTGCCTTCTAGAAGAAACGAGTTTGATGGACAATGGCGGCACCGAAGCTGTCGCCCAGCTATTCCACCATTCGTGAGGTGTCTTCAGCCCAGGCCAGGCGACACCCAGCTTTTCACCCAACCAGCGGGCCGTGGCAGGCGCTTCTTCCAGCCAAGTTTCAAGGTCTATGGCGTCGAATGCCTCAACGGTCGCCCAAGCGCCTTCACCACGTCGCTCTTCAAGCCAGTCTTCTTTTCCGTTCCACCTCCTCGGCGTCACGAAGACGAATGCACTATTCTCGCGCTGGTCTTGCGGCGTTTCTTCAGTTCTCTTTCGATAATCACCGTCGGCTTTACTTCGAGGGTCTACATTGCAACCCATTTCCCATACGCTTCGGCCTTCCGGCACCCAGACTGTTCCGGCTTCACATTCCACTTGACCGTCAAGCCCAGGCAAATCGACCGCCTCGTTTCCGGGAAAGCGCATTGAGACAAGGGATTCCGTGGTCTCCCTAATCAGTCGACGAACAAGTATCGGTAGGTGGTTACGACATTCGTGGCGGTCGGCCCATTGGCGTATTGCAGTTTCATCAACCGGCATAGTGACCTCATTGGGCTTAGAACTCTGTTCAACCCAGAGTAAGCGTTTGAGTTGGTTTGGTTCAATGCGTCCGGTGAGAGTAAAGTCTGCTTTGTGGGGGTGCGAATGAAAATCTCGCGCTTGCAGCTAATGACCGCTCTCCGCCCCTGCCCGAAGAGATTGCGAATCTTCAAGCCTCCGCCTATATGACTATGTCATACCGTGGAGTCCAGCATGACCGTCAAGACAACCCTCAGCTTCACCGACCGCCACCATCGGTTCCTGACCGACAAGGTGGGCCAAGGCGTCTTCGCCTCGCAAAGCGCGGCTGTGGCGGCGGCGCTGGAGCAGATGATGCGTGACGAAGAAGAGCGCGAGCTGGCCCTTGGCGCTATGGCCGAGGAGATCCGGGCGCGGCTCGACACGCCGCGCGCCGATTATGTCGCGGCCGAGGACGCCTTTGCCGCCGCGCGGGCCCGGCTGCAGGCTGCGCGCGGGGCGTGAGCTATCACATCCGGTTCCATCCTGCGGTCGCGGATGATCTGGACGCGATCACGCGCTGGCTGATCGACTATGCCGGCCCGCAATCCGCCGCGCGCCGACTGGACGAGATCGAGGCCACCATCGCCAGCCTCGCGGACCTGCCACACAAGGGCAGCCGCCGGGACGAGATCGCCCCCGGGCTGCGCGCCATTCCAGCAGGCCGCAAGGCCGTGATCGCCTTCACCGTCGACGATGATGCCCGCGAGGTTCATATCCACGCCGTGACTTATGCCGGGGCCGACTGGATCACGCGCAGCAAAGCGCGCGGGCGGTAGCAGGATGGCGCGCAAACCTGTCCACAAATGGGCCTTCAAACCCGGCATGCGCGCAAGCGCTTTCGGATGGCGCGGCTCCGCCAAGGCGATCGAGCGGTTGAAATCGGCCAGCGCGGAAATCCGGGCCGTCAATCGCGCGGATCCTGTCACGGCGGCGGACGGCGTGGTCGCATTGGCCGCGCGGATCTGGCCCGCGTTTGAGCATATCGACACCTCGTCGGGCGCACTTGGCACCGCCGTGCGCCGCACACTTGACGACCTTGTGCCGATCCTGATCGCCGCCCCTGCCGATGAAAAGACGCGCGCAAAATGGCTGGAACAGCTGCGCACGGCAATCGAAGACGATGGCGTCGACTACCTCGCCCCAATCTCGGAGCGGTTTGGCGAGATCGCCGTGTATCCCGCGCTCATGACCCTGCATGCCGACAGGGACCTCGACCTGATCCATCGCGCCTGGTCGGATTGGGAGCGGTATTCCCATGTCGGCACCGCGACGCTCACGCTGTCCTGCCTGCTCGAGGCCGGACGGTATGACGAACTGCTGGCGCTCCTCGCGGTCAAGAAGACCCGGCTGTGGTTCGATGACAAGTTCGGGGCCGAAGCCTTGCTTCGACAGGGCCGCGA
The DNA here is from genome assembly GCA_964629305.1 of uncultured Roseicyclus sp. Taxonomy (GTDB): domain Bacteria; phylum Pseudomonadota; class Alphaproteobacteria; order Rhodobacterales; family Rhodobacteraceae; genus Roseicyclus. Next base: position 6,691 of record CAZVQL010000081.1, on the reverse strand, counting down.
GGATGACGCGCTCGCCTATGCCGAGGCGCTGCTGCAGGCGGACCGCCAGACATGGGGCCATCACGACATCTGCCGCTTTTGCGAGGCGATCCTGGTACGCCAAGGCAAGGCGGACGAGGCCTATCGCCGGTTCGGCCTGCCCACAGCGAGCGGAAACACCTGGCTGGCGATGTGGCGCGATCTGGTCAAACGCTACCCTGACCGGGATGCCCGTGCATTACTGGAAGACCTCATCACGCTCCACGGTCGCAAGGGCAAATGGTTCGCCGCGGCCAAGACCGCGACGTATTTCGACATCGCCCTCGACTGCGCTGCCGATCATGAGGCGGCCCCGGCCACGCTCATCCGGGCCGCCCGCGATTTCGCGATCAAGGAACCGGCCTTCTCCGCCGATGTCGCTCTGCATGCCATCAGGCATCTTCTGGCGGGCCGTGGCTATGAACCCAGCCCGTTCGACATCGACGAAGCGGTCGATCACCTGATGACCGCCAGCACACGCATCGACCGGCGGGGCTGGGCCATCGCGGCGCTTCAGCGACTGATGGAGACCACGCCCGGCGATGATCTGATGCAGCGCCGCCTTGGCCAGAAGATGACCGAACTCAGTGCTGAATAGCGGATTGATCGCAATAGAAGACCATCCTGCCCGGCGCACTGGGTTCGACCAATGCCCTGCTCTGAGCTTGCACGTTTCGACCCAACAGCTGACTGCCCGGGCGAACGATCACGATCATCGGGAACGCACATCGCCTTCGGCGCGTTCTTCGATCAGCTTCGCCGGTGCCACATCCAGATGCGCCGCGACCCGCTGTAGAGTTTGCAACGTGACATTCTGCTGGCCGCGTTCCATGGCGCTGACATGGGCACGGTCGACATCCATCGCCGCCGCCAACGCGGCCTGTGTCAGCCCACGCAATTGGCGGTAGTGCTTGAGATTCCTTGCAAAAACAACGCGGATGTCCATCCGCGAGTAAAGAACCTATCGCGTATTTTGGTGCGACGTATTATAATGCTCATCTGCAGTTTGAATGACCGCAATCCGACCTTGCACATGCAATCTGATGTGCTGTTATGAGCCTTAACGCCCAACGGCGAGGGGGAATCATGTCTGCCACCGGCACCACGCCGATCGCTGATCTCGCACCACAAAGCGATGAGCTGACCGATTACGACCACGCGCATATGACGCTGTACTTGCGCCTGTTTGATGCCGCTGAAAGCGGTGCCAGCCTGCATGAAGTCAGTGAGATTCTTTTCGGTATAGATGCCGCCGAAGAACCAGAGCGTGCCAAAAAGATGTACGACAGCCACCTCGCCCGCGCTCGTTGGATGACGGAGCACGGCTATCGCAAGCTGCTTGAGGGCGGTAACGGCTGAACTTCGCCTTATCCGTAAGACATCGGCGAACACCCGCGCAGGTTGCGCAGGGCAACCGTTCCTGCCGTCGTTTTGACGCGTCACCAAGCTATACTCATTGTCCATCGAAACAGCTGACGCGGAGCTTCGCCATGACCAAAGATTGGCAAGACGAAGCGGCTTACAAGCATTTCGACAGTCTCGACCTGTCCGGGCTGGCCTGGGAATGCTTGCGCCGCAATTCCGACTATCGCGCCAATTACCCGCGAATGCGGGATGGATTGAAATCACCGGCTGCATGGGGGTTACGATTTCCCGGTTGATCCGGACATCGACGCACCCAAAGCACCCGTGTTCTGGAAGCCATCAATCGCCCCGGCAGCGGTCGGGTATGCTGTGCCGGTCCCCGGCGGCGACACCGCCGCGCCGCACATCGATGCAGATGATCTGACCGTCATCGGAACGCAGGACGGCTTGATGTATGTGCGCCTCGCAACAGGCGCGTTGCTCGTGCTGGATGCCAAGAACCTGCACCGGCCCCTCGGCATCCTGGTACCGCTGGACGAGCATTGGACAGCGCGGATCAATTCGCTCGAGGCGCTCCGCGCGCAACTGCTGCATCACAAACGATCCCCTCCGCCCCTGACGGCGCAGCAGCGACGGCGCATCCAGCTTGCACTGCGCACGCTCGACGCGCGCCGGGACCGTGCCAGCTACCAGACAATTGCACGGCATTTGTTCGGCGCCGAGGCTGTGTCGCGCGAGCATTGGAAGACCAGCTCCCTGAAAGCCCAGATCACCCGACTGTCGGCCCATGGAACGCATCTGACCACCAAAGGCTATCGCTTTCTCCTTCTCGGCAAAGGACCAACGGGGCGCTCCAAGCCGCGCAAGTGATCACCGCGCGATCTCCGAAAATCGAACCCTCATCAGTCCCTGATCCTGTTGGCCTTTGGGGGTGACGTTTTCGCGCCGCGATCTTCGTCATCCCTCCCTTGGGTTCTTCTCCGTTTTGATGACCTCCGACAGCCCGCGACGCGCCGTCGCGAGGCCTAGCCACCGGAGATGCTCAAATGCCCGACCCAAATGAAGGACTCCCGCCCCGCTACCTCAGAACCCCGGAAGCCGCCCGTTTTCTCGGCCTGTCTGGCCGTACGCTGGAAAAGCACCGGACCTACGGGACAGGCCCGCGGTACTCGAAAATCGGCGGGCGTGTCGTCTACGCGGTCGACGATCTGCAGGCCTGGGTCACACGGGGCGAGAAGACCTCTACCTCGGACGAAACCGAAGACCGCGTCCTACCCGCCAAACGCCATGCCGCCGTTTCGCCAGCCTATCTGCGGCGGGGGCGCTGAGCCGATGCAGACAACTGTCCACCTCACCTGGATCGAAGGGCGTATCGAGCGCTGGATCCGTTTCGGTCGGATTGCCGAGGAAACCATCCTGACGCGCACGGAAAAGCGCGTGGCCTTCGCCCCCGGCGCAATCTTCGCGCTCGTCCGCTGGTCGTCGAACGACCACGGCACTGTTGAAAGCCGGATCGATATTCTGCGCGCCGTCGGTGCGGGCGAGCCCTGCTCGACGGTGCCCAGTGTCACGCCAGGCGGAGAGCTTTTGCTGCGCCTCTCCGGTTGGCCCAAGGTCGAGGCGGCCCTGCGGTCCGTCGATATCGTGGAAAGCTATGGCATCGCGCCGGAAGATGTCTGCCCCGATCATTGGCGGCACGTCCACAACCGCCTGACCGCTGCATTGGAGCCCCGGCCCTACACCCCTGCCCGGCATGCGGCCTGGCTCAAGCGTCGCATGGTGACGACATGAGCGCGGCGGCCCCTCCCCTCCTCGCGGCCGGTTTGTCCCTCGGTCTGCTCGCAGCTGCACAGATCGACCGCGCACCGCGTCTGATCTGGAATGCCTCAGCAAGCGTGCCGATCGGCCTCTACGTCGTTCGAGCGTCAAACCCGCCATCGCTGGGCGATCTCGTTGCCGTGCGCCTGCCGGAAGACCTGTCATCCTGGGTGGTTGAGCGCGGCTATGTCGGTGCGGATACCTTGCTGTTGAAACGCGTCGCGGCCGTCTCGGGCATGACCCTCTGTCGCGATGGTCTCGATATCGCCATCGGCGGCACCGTTGTTGCCCAGGCAGCATCGGATGACCGGCACGGTCGCCCACTTCCCCGTTGGACGGGATGTGTCACGCTCGCCTCGGACGAGGTCTTCCTGCTCCTTGCTGGTGTCGCCGACAGCCTCGATGGACGCTATTTCGGGCCCTTGTCAGCGGACACGATCCTCGGGCGTGCCATCCCTCTTTGGACATTTGGAGGGGCGGAAGATGCGTCGTCTTGAACCCGGGCAGAGCCGTCGGCACGCGGGCGTCACGACCGCGATTGTGCTGATCCTCTGCATGCCGATCACCGTAGCACCGTCCGCCGTGATCGCTCAGGACCGCAGTGTTCCAGCATCTGAGCAGCAACCCATCGACATCCATATCGCAGACGCCGCGCGCAGGTTCGGCATCCCGCAGCTCTGGATCCGTGCCGTCATGGAGGTCGAGAGTGCGGGCAATCCACGCGCGGTCAGCCACGCAGGCGCCATGGGGCTTATGCAGATCATGCCCGGCACCTGGGCCGAATTGCGCGCAGCCCACCGGCTTGGCAATGACCCTTTCGATCCACGCGACAACATCCTGGCCGGTACCGCCTATCTGCGGCAAATGTACGACCGGTTCGGGTCACCCGGCTTTCTCGCGGCCTACAATGCCGGGCCTGCGCGCTACCAAGAGCACCTTGATACCGGTCGCGCATTGCCGCTTGAAACCCGCAATTACCTCGCCATCCTCGCGCCACTCATCGCCGATGGAACCGACGTCGCGCGGGCAGTCAGCCGCCCGCACAGGACGCAGGACTGGCGCGACGCCCCGCTGTTCGCGGCAACGGCTGAGGCGGGTCAAACCGAAGTTGATGACGCCCAACGGATTGCGTCTGACGCATCTCAATACGGCATCTTCGTGCCTCTCAGCCGGGGGCAAACGCCATGATCCGCGGAATCGCACCATGGCGAGGTCTGGAAAGCCCGGGCGCAGAAATGTGCCGGAGAGGGTCGACGCGCAGGGTCTCAACAGAAAGAGCGCGAGATAAAAGAGGTGCCGCAAGCGGACCTCAAGCTGTTGTTTCTCTGCGAGGATTTGCGCGGCACATCCAAGCTGCATGCCGCAGGACTTCATCTAAAATTCTGATTTTGCGATATTCTTTGTGCGGCAGCATGTTCTGCGAGCGAGTGCAGCCATGACCCGGCGCGACAATGACCTGCGCATCCGCCCCGGGCGTATCCGCGACGGCGGCAGGACCTCGAAGCAACCGACACGTTTCGTCAACGAGGTCATGCGAGCTGCGCGGAAATCCGGACATACCGGCTACCGTATCGGCGCGGGCAGCACGCGTTCCGGCAACACCTCTTTCGGGCGCGGACGGTTTGCCCGAACCGCCAAAGGTCTGACCCGCACCTCCCGGCGCGTCGTCGTGAAGGCCCGCGTCGTGCGCCACCAGGGCAAGCGCTTTCGCTCCGCGCCCATGGCCAAGCATCTCGGCTACTTGCAGCGCGATGGCGTCGGTCAGGACGGGCGCGACGCCGACTTGTTCGGGTCTGACCGCGATGATCTCGACCGGGGCGGATTTGCGGCGCGCTGCGAAGACGACCGGCATCACTTCCGGTTCATCGTCTCTCCGGAGAACGCCAGCGACCTCGAGGATCTGCGCGCCTTCACCCGGGATCTGATGGCCCGTGCCGAACGGGATCTCGGGACCAGATTGGACTGGGTCGCCGTCGATCACTGGAACACCGACAATCCGCATGTGCACATCCTCGTGCGCGGAAAGGCCGACGATGGGCGGGACCTTGTGATCTCGCGTGACTATATCAGCCAGGGGTTTCGGGCGCGCGCGGAAGACCTCGTACAACTGCAGCTAGGCCCCCGCAGCGAGCGGGAGATTTCCCAAGCCTTGGAAACGCAGGTCACGGCGGAGCGCTGGACCGATCTCGACCGCGGCCTGCGCTCGCTGACGGACGATCATGCCGGCATCGCCGACCTGCGGCGCGGAACGCCGGACCTCCGCGATCCGGAGCTGCGCCGCTTGATGATCGGGCGTGCCCAGGCACTGGAGAGGCTCGGGCTGGCCGAACAAATCGCCCCTGCGGTCTGGGAGTTGAAACCGAATGCCGAAGACACTCTGCGCGAGCTTGGGATGCGCGGCGACATCATCAAACGGATGCACCGGGCCATGGGCGCCAACCGCCACCGCGCAGCGGGGGATTTCGCCATCGAAGGCACGCCCACCGCCCCGATCCTCGGGCGGCTCGTGGAACGCGGCTTTCATGACGACCACGCCGGGACCGGCTACGCGATCATCGACGGCGTTGACGGTCGCGTTCATCACCTGCGCTTCCGGGATCTCGATGCGACCGGCGACACGCCGCAAGGTGGCATTGTCGAAACCCGGCTCTGGACGGGGAAGACGGACGGGACAGCGCAACTGTCTCTTGTCGGTCGTTCCGATCTGTCGCTGGCCGCCCAGATCGCGGCGGATGGCGCCACCTGGCTCGACCGCCTACATCTTTCCCGGGACCGCGCACCGCTGAGCGGTGCCGGATTTGGCGCAGAGGTTCGCCATGCATTGGAGCGCCGCTCGGATCACCTTGTCGCCGAAGGCCTCGCCCGACGGCAAGGGCAGCGGGTCACCTTTGCCCGCGATCTGCTGGCCACCCTGCGCAACCGCGAACTGGACGCCATCGCTCAAGACCTCAGCACACAAACCGGGCTTCCCCACCACAAACCAACCGAGGGCGAACCCGTCGCAGGGACGTTTCGCCAACGCCTCGATCTCGCCTCGGGCCGCTTCGCCATGATCGACGATGGTCTCGGCTTCTCGCTCGTCCCCTGGACCCCGCAACTCGAACGCCATCTCGGCCAGACCGTCACAGGCACGATGACGCCCGGCGGCGGGATCGACTGGAGCCTCGGGCGCAAGCGCGGGCTGAGCCTCTGAGCAGAAAGGACATCACCATGAGCCGTCAGGACACGTCATCGGCCACCAAGATCCTCTGGGGCCAGATCATCATCGTCAGCATCGTGGCGCTGCTCTTCGTCTGGGCGGCGACGCAATGGGTCGCGTTTCGTCTGGGGTTCCAACCCCAGCTTGGCGCGCCTCTCACCACCTTCTTCGGCCTGCCAATCTACCGCCCGTGGCAGGTCTTCACCTGGTGGTACTGGTACGACGCCTACGCGCCCCGCGTCTTCATGGAAGGAGCCGCAATCGCCGGCGCAGGCGGGATCGCCGCCATTG
>CAZVQL010000080.1:0-11643 GCA_964629305.1 uncultured Roseicyclus sp. | reverse complement strand
TGGTGGACCGATAGCGGGGCATGTCCCGCCCGACCGGCCCCTTCCTGTTCATCCTTGCCACCCTGATGATCGACGCCATCGGGATCGGCATCGTGTTCCCGATCATGCCCGAGTTGATGGACCGTGTCGGCGCGATGGATGCCGGGCAGGGGGCGTTCTGGGGCGGTATCTTGCTGGCCTCATACGCGGCGGCGCAGTTCGTCTTCGCGCCCATCGTCGGCTCCATCTCGGACGCCTACGGGCGCAAGCCCGTGTTGTTGGCCGCGCTGGCCTTTCTCGCGCTCGACTATGTCATCATGGCGCTGGCCGACAGCTTCTGGCTGCTGCTGATCGGCCGCACGCTCGCGGGGCTGGCGGGGGCGACCTACATCACCGCCACCGCCTACGTCTCGGACATCACCCCGCGCGAAGGCCGCGCCGCGCGCTTCGGGCTGATCGGCGCGGCCTTCGGTATCGGCTTTGTCCTTGGCCCCGCATTGGGCGGGGTGGCGGCGGCATGGCACATCTCGGCGCCGTTCTGGCTGGCGGCGGTGCTGGCCGCGCTCAACGTGGCCTTCGGCCTTTTCGTGCTGCCCGAGTCGCTTTCCACCGAAAACCGCCGCCCCTTTGGCGCGCGGGACCTGAACCCGTTCGGCACGATCTTCCGCGCCTTCCGCATACCGGGATTGGCCGTCCCGCTGATCTGCCTCGGGCTCTTCGAGTTTGCGAACATGGTCTATGTCACGCTCTGGAGCTTCTGGGGCCGCGAGGTCTTTGGCTGGTCCACGCTGGTGATCGGCCTGTCGCTGTCGGCCTACGGCATCCTTGCCGCGCTCTCGCAGGTCTTCGTCATGCCGCGCGCCATCGCGGTGCTGGGCGAACGTCGGCTGATGCTGGTGGGGCTTGTCCTGTCGTTCGTGGCCTTCGCGGGGTTCGGGGTCACGACCGCGCTCTGGGCCGTGGTCATCCTGCTGCCGCTCTCGGCGCTGACCGATCTCGTGCCGCCAACGCTGACGGCGCTTGCCGCCAACAGCGTGGACGAGGATCGACAGGGCATGGTGCAAGGCGTCATCGCGGCGCTGGCCTCGCTGGCGGCCGTCCTGGCGCCCCTGGTCTTCACCCCGGTTTTCGGCGCTTTCGTGGGCGAGGGCGCGCCGGTCTACTGGCCCGGCGCACCCTTTGCGCTGGCCGCGTTGATCGTCGCGATGATCCTTCCGGTCGCGTGGCGGCAGGCCTCCACGCGCTAGGGATCAGCGCCCCCACATCCCCTTGGGATAGAGCCCTTCGTAGATCGGCACGAGGCTGTTGGTATCGAAGAGAGACGACACGCTCGTCCCGTTCCAGATGTTCACGATCGCCTGCGCGAACATGGGCGCGGTCGGGACGACGCGGATGTTGGGGCAGGCGGCCGTGGCCTTCGTCGCTTCGATCGTGTCGGTGATGACCAGCGATTTCAGGACCGACCCGCTGATCCGCTCGATCGCGGGCCCGGACAGGACGCCGTGGGTCGTATAGGCGTGGACCTCGGTCGCACCTGCCTCCATCAGCGTGTCGGCCGCCTTGCAGAGCGTGCCGGCGGTGTCGCAGATGTCGTCGACGATGATGCACTTCTGGCCCGCGACCTCACCGATCACGGTCATCCCCGCCACCTCGCCCGCCTTCTCGCGGCGCTTGTCGACGATGGCGAGCGGTGCACCGATCCTTGTGGCCAACTCGCGCGCGCGGGCCACGCCGCCCACGTCCGGCGAGACGACCATGACGTCGGACATGTCGCCGCCGAACTGGTGCAGGATGTCGAGCGCGAAGATCGGGGACGCATAGAGGTTGTCGACGGGAATGTCGAAGAAGCCCTGGATCTGGGCGGCGTGCAGGTCCATCGTCAGCACCCGCTCGATGCCGCCCGCGGTCATCATGTTGGCGACCATCTTGGCGCTGATCGGTGTGCGCGCCTTGGTGCGACGGTCCTGCCTTGCGTAGCCGAAATAGGGGATCACGGCGGTGATGCGTTGCGCGCTCGACCGGCGCAGGGCGTCGGCCATGATCAGCAGTTCCATCAGGTTGTCATTGGCCGGTTTCGAGGTCGGCTGGATGATGAACATGTCCTCGCCGCGGACATTCTCGAAGACCTCGACGAAGACCTCGCCGTCGTTGAACCGTTCGACCCGCGCGTCGACGAGCCCGACCTGCATGCCCCTGTGCATCGACATCCGGCGGCTGATCGCCTCGGCGAGCGTGCGGTTGGCGTTCCCGGAAATCAGTTTCGGGTCTTGTGCAGGCATGTCTGGTGTCCCTCGTGGCAGCCGTCCCCGGTGCCCCCGGCCCGGGTTGTTGACACCCCCTAGCACCCGTCTACTGTCCGCGCAAAGCCGAAAAGAAAGGGGCGCCGCACATGGCCCGTATCGATTACTACTTCTCGACCGTTTCGCCCTACACCTACCTTGCGGGTCTGCGGATGGAGGAGGTCGCCGCGCGCCATGGCGCGACCGTCGCCTATAAGCCGGTGGACCTGACTGGCGCGGTCTTCGGGCGTACCGGCGGCACCCCGGTCAAGGACCGTCACCCCGCGCGCCTCGACTACCGGTTGCAGGAATTGCGCCGCCAGTCCGCGAAATACGGCCTGCCGCTCGACCTTGACCCGCCCTATCGCGCGGTGAACCCGGCGCCGTCGTCCTACGCGTTCATCGCTGCACAGAAGGCGGGCGGGGGCGATCTTGGCGCGCTTGTTCACGCCTTCACCGGCGCCGTCTGGCGCGACAGGCGCGACATCGCCGAGGATGACGTGATCGCCGAGTGCCTTGAGGTGGCGGGCTTTGACCGTGGCCTGGCAGGCATGGGTATGCTTGCGGGTGCCGAGGATTACGTCCGCAACACCGAAGAGGCGGTGAACGCTGGCGTCTTCGGCGCCCCCTTCTACATCGTCGACGGGTCCGAGAAGTTCTGGGGGCAGGACCGGATCGAGGACCTGGAGCTGCATCTCGCCGGAAAGCTGTGAGGGGATTTGCCCGTACATGGGGGCAGGGCGACAAGCCGGCCCTGCTGCTGCATTGCTCGCTCGCCCATTCGGGCGCGTGGGATGGCGTCGCGCGGGCGCTTTCCGACCGGCTGACGCTGAGCGCGCCTGATCTCGTCGGTCATGGGCGCGGCCCTGACCGCGACCCGTCGCGCGACATCCACGATCAGGCGACCGAGGCCGCGGCGTTGCATCTGCCCGAGACGCCCTGCCACCTTATCGGCCACAGTTTCGGCGCGACGGTGGCCTTGCGGCTGGCGCTCGATCACCCCGACCGGGTGGCAAGCCTGACATTGATCGAACCGGTGCTCTTCGCCGCTGCGGGTGATGCCCCCGCTGCGCGTGCCCATGACGACGCCATCGCCGGGCTTGGTCCCTTGATCGAGGCCGGCGATGAGGCGGGTGCGACGCGCCTGTTCCTGTCGCTCTGGGGCAGTGGCACCCCGCTCGATGCCATGCCCGAGGCGCAGCGGCGCTACATGATCGACCGCATCTGGATTGTCCCTGCCTCGACGCCCTCGCTCCACCACGACAGCGCGCGCCTGCTGCCGCGTCTGGGCCAGCTGACCTGCCCGGTCCTGCTCATCGAAGGGGGCGAAAGCCCGCCGGTGATCTCGGCGATCCAGACAGCGCTTGGCGCGGCGATCCCCGGTCACAGGCGCGTCGTGATCGACGGGGCGGGGCACATGGTGCCCATCACCCATGCGGCCGAGGTCGCATCCGCGATCCGTGATTTTCTGGACGGTGCCGCCTGACGGCCTGCTTCAGCTTGCCCAGGCGGAAAGCAGCGCCTCGACCTCGTCCGGTGATTTCGACCAGTCACATACGATGCGGCAGCGCACGGGCTCATCCGGGGCGGCATGCTCCATCGCGCCGCCCGGAAAGGTGTAGTACTGCGCCCCCGCCGCGAAGGCCCGCTCATGTGCTGTCCGCGGTAGCTCGAAGAACCCTAGGTTCGCCGCGACGGGATGCGCCATGCGCGCGCCCGGCACCCGCGCCAGACCCTGCACCAGCTGTGCCATGCGGGCATTCGCGGCGCGGGCCATCTCCAGCCAAAGGCCACCTTGGCAATAGGCCCCCATCTGGGTCGAGAGGTAGCGGTGCTTCGAGAACAGGTGCCCCCCGCGTTTGCGCCTGAGTTCCAGCTCGCGGCCCCGCGTGGCATCGAAAAGCACCACCGCCTCGACCCCCATGCAGCCGTTCTTGGTCCCCCCGAAGCTGACGGCATCGACGCCCGCCTTCCACGTCATCTCGGCCGGACTGCACCCCAGCGCCGCGCAGGCGTTGGCGAAACGCGCGCCGTCGAGATGGACGGGCAGGCCGTGGGCATGGGCCACCTCGGCCAACGCCCGGATCTCGTCGAGCGTGTAGACCGTGCCTCGTTCGGTGACGTTGGTCAGGGTGACCGCGCCGGGTTGCACACCGTGGACGCCCCGGTCGGCGGCCTCTCGAATGGCGGCCTCCAGCGCCTCGGGCCCCATCTTTGCGTGGTCGCCGTCGACAAGGATCAGCTTGGCGTTCGAATAGAACTCCGGCGCGCCGCACTCGTCCTCTTCGACATGGGCGACGCGGTGGCAAAAGACGCCGTCCCAAGGCTTCACGAGACAGGCCAGCGCCAGCGCATTGGCGACGCTTCCGGTGGCCACGAACTCGACCGCAGCATCAGGTGCTTCGAAAAGCCCGCGCACCGCATCGCGCGCGCCCCGCGTGGTGTCGTCATTGCCATAGGGCATCGCGGCACCGCTGTTGGCGGCCACGACCGCCTCCATGATCGCCGGATGCACCGGCCCGGTGTTGTCGGAGGCAAAGTTCACGTGCCCGGCTCCTCGATGATGTAGTCTTCCCAGTCTTCTTCCGGCACCTCGAACTCGGGCACCGACAGGCCGCGCACGCTGACGCCGGCCTGATGCACGCTTTCGGGGTCACCCGAAACCAGCGGATGCCAGAATTTCAGCGGCTTGCCCTCGTGGAGCAGCCGGTAGGCGCAGGTCTCGGGCATGAAATAGGCGACATCGCCCATCGTCTCGGGCGTCAGGCGGATGCATTCCGGCACCAGCACCTTTCGTATCTCGTATTGCCCGCAGCGACAGGTCTGATCGTCGAGCAACCGGCAGGCCACCCGCGTCAGCGCGACCTCGCCCGTTTCCTCGTCTTCCAGCTTGTTCAGGCAGCACTTGCCGCAGCCGTCGCACAGCGCCTCCCACTCCTCGGGGGTCATCTTCGCCATCGGCACGCGTTCCCAGAACCGCTCTCTCAAAGCGCCCCCAGGATCTTGCGCGCCGCGGCGCTGTCGGTGTCCATCTGCGTGATGAGGGCATCCAGCCCGTCGAACTTCGCCTCGCCCCGCAGCCACTCCACCAAGCCTACCGACAGGTGCTGCCCGTAAAGGTCGCCCGTGAAGTCGAAGAGGAAGGTTTCCAGGTTCGGCGTCTCGCGTTCGAACATCGGCCGGATGCCGAGGTTGGCGACCCCGTGATAGGTCCCCTTGTGCGGCCCCGACAGCACGTCGACCAGCACGGCATAGACGCCAAGGCGCGGCACATGCAGCCCCTCGAGCCCCATGTTCGCGGTGGGATAGCCCAGCTCACGCCCCCGCTTCTCACCATGCAGGACCGGCCCCTCGATCCGGTGCCAGTGTCCCAGCATGTCGGCCGCGGCGCGCGGGCGTCCCTCGCTCAGCGCGGTGCGGATCGCGGTGGAGGAGACGGCGCCGGTTTCTGCGGTCAGCAGGTCCGCTATGGTCACGTCGAACCCATAGCGCATGCCGAAATCGCGCAGCATTTCTGCCGTCCCGGTGCGCCCCTTGCCAAAGCAGAAGTCGGCACCGACGACCACATGGCTGAGGCCGAGGCCGCCCGCCAGCACGTCGCGCGCAAACTCCTCTGCCGTGAGTGACGAAAGCCGCGCGTCAAAGGGCAGCTCGGCCAGGATCTCGACGCCGAGTTTCTCCAGCCGATGCGCGCGTGCCTCGGCGTTCATCAGCCGGAAGGGCGGGGCGTCGGGGGCGAAGAACTCGCGCGGGTGCGGCTCGAAGGTCACGACACCAAGGGCCGCGCCCGGGCGGCGGGCAAGGTCGATCACATGCCGGTGGCCAAGGTGGACACCGTCGAAATTCCCGATCGCGGCCGAGGCGCCGCGGTCTTCGGGACGGGTATACTGGGGGTCACGCAGGATCCGCATGGGGGACGGGTAGCCGCCCCCGCGGCGATGCGCAAGCGGGCGGCGTCAGTCGAACTTGCGCGACGGCGCAAGGACGACGGCCTCGCCCTTCAGCACCACGGTCTTGCCCACGCGGCAATGGGTGGCCAGCGTCACGCGGCGCCGCGAATGGTCGATCTCCATCACTTCCACCTCGGCATGGACCATGTCGCCGGGGCGCACGGGCGCCATGAATTTCAGCGTCTGGCCGAGGTAGACCGTGCCATGCCCCGGCAATTGCTCGCCGATCACGGCCGAGATCAGGCCGGCGGTCAGCATGCCATGGGCGATACGCCCCTCGAAGATCGTGTCACGGGCATAATCGTCATCGAGATGCACCGGGTTCCGGTCGGTCGAGACCTCGGCGAACAGCTCGATATCATGGTCGGTGATCAGCTTCTGAAGCGAACGCTTCATGCCGATCTCCAGATCCTCGATGACGATCGTGCCGGTCATGATGTTGTCGAGCATGGGCTGAGTCTCCTGCATCTTGCGCATGTGATACGCCAAAACAGCGACGTTCTGCAATGCAGAAAGTAATAAAATACGCTCAGGAATACAAATGTCGCAATTATGTTGCGCGGTGAATTGCCTTCATCTTTCTCCAAATACGCACGGCGACCCCCTACCCAAAGGCATGACGCGGGTCTTGGATCCGGCGGATGCCACCTGTCCCCGGCGGGCGCGCGCCCGCCGCCGGGTCGGCGCGCGAAGCGCGGCGACACCTCTCGGGGATCAGCGCAGCATGCCGATGCAATAGCTCGGCTCGAGCTCCGCATCGGTCAGGAAACGGGCCAGTTTCGACGGGTCCGGCTGCTCCACCGTTCCCGTCTCCTCACGCGCGAGGCCGCCTGTGATGAAGAGCGTGTCGATGTTCTCGCCCATGCCACCCTGCACGTCGGTGCGGATACCGTCCCCGATGGCGAGGATGCGGTCGTCCGACGTGGACTTGCCGATCTGCTGCAGCCGCCGCCGTGCCAGGTCGTAGATCGGCGGGTGCGGCTTGCCGAAATAAAGGCTCTCGCCCCCCATCTCTGTATAGAGCTGCGCCAAAGCGCCCGCACACCATTCACGGCTGTCGCCGCGGTCGACCACGATGTCGGGGTTCGCGCAGAGCAGCTTCAGCCCCTTGGTCTTCGCCAGAAGGAATTGGGGCCGCATCACCGACGGGTCGGCGTGCGGGTCGAAGGGGCCGGTGCAGACGATACCCTCGGCCTCGTTCAACTCCACCTTCTCGATCTCGACGGGGTCCGAGAGCAACTCCAACGGCTCGAAAAAGGGCGCGTCATGCGGCTCGCCGATATGCCAAACCTTCCGGCCCACGACGCCCTCGAACATCGCCGCCCGTGCGCTGTCGCCCGAGGTGGCGATCACGTCCCAGCAATCCTCGGGCACGCCGAGGCGCAGCAGTTGCTTGGCCACGCTCGCCCGCGGGCGCGGCGCGTTTGTCAGCATCACGACCGTACCGCCCTGCGCCTTGAAGGCGCGCAGCGCCTCGACCGCGGCGGGAAAGGCGCGCAGACCGTCATGCACGCAGCCCCAGAGATCGCAGAACACCGCGTCGTACTGGCCGGAAATCTCGGCAAGGTTTTCGATGATGCGGGTCATATGGCGCGCTCCGATTTTGGTCCGCGCAGCCATACGACAGCACGGACCGAGGGGCCAGACCCGAAGGGTCGGGCGCGGCTTGAGGACTTGTTCCGGACCCCATGAAAAAGGCGGCCCCGATCCGGGCCGCCCCTATCGCAGTTGCGCCCTCGGTTCAAAGCGCGAGGTTCGGGATGATCTGCTTCTTGCGGCTGACGACACCGGGCAGGACGACGGTGTCGGCATCGCCCACCACGGTGGCAAAGCTCTTTTCGGCGACCTGCTTCACCAGGTCGTTGGGCACCAGCAAGGTCGACTCCTCGTTCAGGATGTCCACCACGAAAAGCAGCACCTGGTCGGCGCCGTCTTCCTCGGCGACCTTCGGCATGGCCGCGACCAGCGCGTCCTTGCGCGAAAGAACCGTGCCGGGCGAGGTGGTTTCCAGCACCGAAACACGGAAGGTCTTGCCGCCCACCTCGTAGGTCTTCGAATCCATCCGCAGCAGCTCCGCCTCGGAGAAGGCCGACACGTCGGACTTGGCCGCGAACATCTCGGCGGCGTAGCCGGGAATGTCGATGCCGAGATCCGCGGCCAGCGCCTCGGCCACGGCGCGATCCTCGGGCGTGGTGGTGGGCGAGCGGAATTCCAGCGTATCGGACAGGATGCAGGACAGCATCGCGCCCTTCACGCCCTCGGGCGCTTTCGCAAGGTCGTCGCCGATCATCTTGCGCATGATCGTGGCGGTGCAGGCCAAGGGCTCGATCCGGATGTCGATGGGGCCCTTGGTTTCCAGCCCGCCGACCAGCTTGTGGTGGTCGATGATCGCCTGGATGTCCGTGTCATTGATCCCCGCGGGCAGTTCGGCGGGGTTGTTGGTGTCGACGATCACCACCGGCGTGCCGGCCTCGACCCCGTCCACGATGCGCGGCTTGTCGAGGTTCCAGCGGCTCAGCATGAAGGCGGCTTCGGTGTTGGGCTCGCCCAGCAGGACGGGCTCTGCCGCGGTCCCCTTTACCTCGCTCAGGTACCACGCCCAGATGATGGGCGATCCGGTCGAGTCTGTGTCGGGCGATTTATGGCCGAAAACGAGGGTGGTCATGGGTCACTTCCGCGGATTGTGTAGGATATCGCGCGCCTCTTAGCGAAGCGGACGGGGATTGTCAGGGGGCAACCGTGCCGCAGCGGCCCGGGCCCATTGCCATGCCCGTAGCCAATACGGCGGATTTGTGTCAAACCTTTGTGAAAGCCGGGACACACCGGCGGACAAGGCAGTTTCGATCGGGCGGATAGCGGGCATATGCCCATCATCAATGGCACATGGCAGGACGACACGCTGGATGGCGGGTCCGGGGATGACACCATCCGCGGCTTTTCTGGCGACGACAGCCTGTCGGGCCAGGCTGGCGATGACACGCTTCTGGGCGCGTCGGGTGCCGATACGCTGGATGGCGGCGCGGGCAACGACCTTCTCGACGGTGGCAGCCAGGACGACCTGCTGCGCGGTGGCGACGGCGACGACACGCTCGAGGGCGGGTCCGGCGAGGATACGCTGGAAGGCGGCGCAGGCGCGGACTTGATCGAGGGCGCCAGCCAGGACGACATCATCTGGGGCGGCGACGGCGCCGACACGATCACCGGTGACAGCGGAAGCGATCTTGTTTCCGGCGGCTCCGGCAACGACCGGATCGAAGGCGGCTCGCAAGACGATACCCTCTTCGGTGGGGCTGGTGACGACACGCTGGTAGGCGGGTCCAACGATGACTGGCTCGAAGGCGGGCTGGGCGATGACCTGATCGATGCGGGCGGCTACTCCGGCGGGTCGGACACCATCGTGTTCGGCCCAGGCATGGGCAACGACACGATCGACGGGTTCAATCCGACGACGGACTTCCTGCATGTCGGCGGTGTTCCGATCGAGGACGTCATCTTTTCGCCGACCGCCGATCCGAAGGTCTGGGTCCTGACCTTCGACGGTGTTCCCGACACCAGCCTGACGCTCGACTTCAGCCATTTCTGGAACGCCAACCTGCAGTTCGACGACCTGATCGACCGGGTCATCGACGATGCCGTCACCCTCCCGCCCGAGGACCCTTATGCCGAACCGATCTGCCTGACGGCAGGCATGCGGGTGGAGACGGCGCGCGGCCTTGTCCCCGCCGGTGCCTTGCGGGCGGGCGATCTCGTTCGCACGCTCGATGCGGGGTGGCAGCCGGTGCGGACGGTGCTGCGACGTTGGTTCCCCCGGGCCGATCTTGTGGCCGAGCCTTCCTTGCGCCCGGTCCGCATTCCGGCGGGTGCCTTTGGGGGCGGACTGCCCTGGCGGGACATGACGGTATCGCTGCAGCACTGCTTTCTCGCGGTGGATCCGCTCGGCCACCGCCCCGAGGCGCTCGTCCGGGCGCGCCACATCGCCGACATGCTCGAGATGGGCCGGATCGAGGATGCGCCGACCCAAGGGGAGACCTACGTGCATCTCCTGCTCGACCGCCATCACCTGATCCGTGCCGAAGGTGTCTGGACCGAGACGATCTTCACCGGGCCACGGGCGCTGACGCAGGATGCCGTGCTGTCGCGGCTCGCGAAGGGGCACGCGCTTCCGGTCATGACCGAGCGCGCACGCCCGGCTCTCACCCGCCGCGACCTGCGCGATTTCGCGGGATATATCCTTGGACAGCACCTCGACCGCGCTGTTGGTTTCCGTCTTCCCGATGCGGCCTGACCCCGCGACGGGGGGATACGCGAAAAATGCAGTCGAACGCGGTCGGCACCCGTTGACACGCTGGCCGCGGCTGCCTATCTGCACGCCGTTAGCACTCACCACGAGAGAGTGATAACGGGAGAGACATAACCGAACCCGAGAGGAGAGTTCGAGAGATGGCATTCAAACCGCTGCATGACCGTGTTCTGGTCCGCCGTGTGCAATCCGACGAGAAGACCAAGGGCGGTCTGATCATCCCCGACAGCGCCAAGGAAAAGCCCGCCGAGGGTGAAGTGATTTCCTGCGGCGAAGGCGCCCGCAAGGATTCCGGCGAGCTGATCGAGATGGCCGTGAAGCCGGGTGATCGCGTTCTGTTCGGCAAGTGGTCGGGCACCGAGGTCACGATCGACGGCGAAGAGCTGCTGATCATGAAGGAGTCGGACATTCTCGGCATCATCGAGAGCGCGAAGGCCGCCAAGGCCGCCTGATCGCCGCCCCGTCCGATTCAGAAACTGAAACACTCATTCAAGGGAGCTGTCGCAGATGGCTGCTAAAGACGTACGCTTCAACACCGACGCCCGCAATCGCATGCTCAAGGGCGTCAATGTCCTCGCCGACGCGGTGAAGGTGACCCTCGGCCCCAAGGGCCGCAATGTCGTGATCGAGAAGAGCTTCGGTGCGCCCCGCATCACCAAGGATGGTGTGTCGGTCGCCAAGGAGATCGAACTCGAGGACAAGTTCGAGAACATGGGCGCGCAGATGGTCAAGGAAGTGGCCAGCCGCACCAATGACGAGGCCGGCGACGGCACCACGACTGCCACCGTGCTGGCCCAGGCCATCATCAAGGAAGGCATGAAGTCGGTTGCAGCGGGCATGAACCCGATGGACCTCAAGCGCGGCATCGACCTCGCGACGTCCAAGGTCGTGGCCCACATCAAGGCCGCCGCCCGTGACGTGACCGACAGCGACGAAGTCGCACAGGTCGGCACCATCTCGGCCAACGGCGAGAAGGAAATCGGCCGCCAGATCGCGGATGCGATGCAGAAGGTCGGCAATGACGGCGTCATCACCGTCGAAGAGAACAAGGGCCTCGAGACCGAGACCGAAGTGGTCGAGGGCATGCAGTTCGACCGCGGTTACCTGTCGCCCTACTTCGTGACCAACCCCGACA
>CAZVQL010000079.1:3677-11672 GCA_964629305.1 uncultured Roseicyclus sp. | reverse complement strand
AGGCCATGCTGCAGGACATCGCGATCCTGACCGGCGGCCAGGTGATCTCGGAAGACCTCGGCATGAAGCTCGAGAATGTCACGATGGACATGCTCGGCACGGCCAAGCGCATCACGATCACCAAGGACGAGACGACGATCGTGGACGGTCACGGCGAGAAGGCCGAGATCGAGGCACGCGTCGCGCAGATCCGTCAGCAGATCGAAGAGACCACCTCGGACTACGACCGCGAGAAGCTGCAGGAACGTGTTGCCAAGCTGGCGGGCGGCGTCGCCGTCATCCGCGTCGGCGGCATGACCGAAGTGGAAGTGAAAGAGCGCAAGGACCGCGTCGATGACGCGCTGAACGCGACCCGCGCTGCCGTGCAGGAAGGTGTCGTCGTCGGTGGCGGCGTGGCCCTCGTGCAGGGCGCCAAGTCGCTCGACGGCGTGAAGGGCGAGAATGCCGATCAGGACGCCGGCATCGCCATCGTCCGCAAGGCGCTCGAGGCACCGCTTCGCCAGATCGCCGAGAACTCGGGCGTGGACGGCTCGGTCGTCGCGGGCAAGATCCGCGAGTCGAACGACCTGTCCTTCGGCTTCAACGCTCAGACCGAGGAATATGGCGACATGTTCAAGTTCGGCGTGATCGACCCTGCAAAGGTTGTCCGCACCGCGCTGGAAGACGCCGCATCGGTCGCAGGCCTGCTGATCACCACCGAAGCGATGGTGGCCGACAAGCCGCAGAAGGAAGGCGCCGCTGGCGGCGGCATGCCCGACATGGGCGGCATGGGCGGCATGATGTAAGCCACCCCGCCAGGGATGGGCGTCGCCCCGATGGGGGGATGCCTGCAGAACGCGCAAAGGGGCCTTCGGGCCCCTTTGTCATGCATGGGGCCGCGCGCCCATGCCACCCACTGAGACATGACCGCGTCCCTTTGGGCATTTGCGTCAGGTCAAGGACGGCCCCCTGCGACTTGAGGCACTCTCGGGCCATTCCATCCAGTGAGCAGACCCAAGGGAGCCCTCAGATGAGACGCGCTGCACTGGCCGGTTTTCTCGCCGCCGTCACCCTCGCCGCCCTGCCGGCCGCGGCCCAGAACGGGGATGACGACACCGCCACGCTCAGTTTCGGCGGCGACCGCTACGCCGCGGGCGAGGACCTGCGGCTCGACGAGGACACCGCGGGCGATCTTTTCGCCGCGGGCGAAGAGCTGGAGCTGACGGCGCCCGCTGGCGGCGCTGTTCATATGGCCGGCCGGATCATCGAGATCGAGGCGGCGCCGGGCGGTGCGGTCTACGCCGCCGGCTACGAGGTGACGGTTGCCGCCGACCTGCCCGGCGCGGCGACCCTCTTCGGGGCCGAGGTGCGGGTCGAGGGGGCCGTGGGCGGCAACCTCCGCCTGTTCGCGCAGGACGCCGAGATCACCGGTGCGCTGTCCGGCTCCGCCCTGATCGCCGCGCGCGAGTTCAGCCTTGATGCGCCCATTGCGGGCGACCTGATGCTGGCGGCCGACGAGATCGACTGGGGCGACGCCGCCACGGTCGCCGGGCAGTTGATCGTCTATGTCGAAGAAGGCGAGAGCATCGATGTGCCCGACCGCGTCGCCCCCGCCGACAGGGTCGAGCAACGCGAGATGGAAGAGTTCCGCGGCGATGTCGGCCCTTCGGTCGCGGACATGCGCCGCGGGGCGGTGCGTACGGCGCTGTTCGGTTTCGTGATGAGCGTGCTTTTCGTGGCCGCGCTGGCCACCGCCGCCGTAGCCATCGCGCCCGACCGCGTGGCCCATTGGCGCGAGACCGCGCTGGCCCGACCGGGCCGCAGTGTCGTGGCGGGCTTCCTGCTGCTCTCGACGATCGTCGGCTCGGGCTTCGTGATCGCGCTGACGATCATCGGCATCCCGCTTCTCCCCGCGCTCCTCTTCGGGGCGGGTGTGGCTGGCTATGCCGGCTACGTTCTCGGAAGCTACATTCTTGGCGTCGGCCTCTGGCAGAGGATGGGCAACGACATCCCCGAGGGCGTGCTGCAGAAGGCCGGGCTTGCCGCGCTGGGCGCGTTCGTCGCCGGCCTGATCGGGCTGATCCCGTTCCTCGGCTGGCTCGTGGTGCTGTCGCTGGCCTTTGCGGGCCTCGGCGCGATCGTGTTGCATACCCGCGAGGCGCAGGGCGTCTGACGAAGCCGTTGGTTGCCCGGCCGGGCCGGTCCGTGCCAAAGACACCGTGACTGAAACACGGGGTGACGGCATGGACAGGATCGGGGTGATCGGGCTTGGACGCATGGGTGCGGCGATGGCTGAGCGCTTCGCCGCCATGGGCGTTTCCGTCACCGGCTGGACGCGCAGCGGGCGCAGCGTGGAGGGCGTGCCACAGGCTCCCGACCTTGCCGCGCTGGTCGCGACTTCTGATGTGCTGGTGACCTCGCTGTTCGATGACGCGGCGGTGGCCAACGTGCTGGACGCGCTGCTGGGCTGTGACCTTTCGGGGAAGCTGATTGTCGAGACGAGCACCGTTGTGCCCGGTGTGGCGAAGGCCCGTGCCGAGCGCATCGCGGCGGCGGGGGCGGCGATTGTCGATGCACCGATTTCGGGTGGGCCCGAGCTCGTTGCGGCGGGGCAGTGCGGCGTTTTCATCGGCGGGGAGGCAGTGGACGCGGCGCGCGCAGAGGCTGCTCTGGCGCCGCTGTCGGCGCGCATCTTCCATGTCGGCCCGCTCGGTGCCGGTCTCGTCATGAAGACGATCAACAACGCCATGGTCCAGGTCTACATCGCCGGGCTGGCCGAGCAGTTGCGCCTTGCCAGACGCGCGGGGCTGCCACTGAAGACGGCGCTCACCATCCTTGGCGGCGGCCCCGCCGGGATGCCCGCGATGCGGGACCGCATCCCGAAGATGCTGGGCGAGGACGACACCGTGGGGTTCCCGGTGTCCGGCCTTCTTAAGGATTACGCCGTCTTCCGCCGCGTGGCCGACGAAGCCGGCGTCGAAACCCCGGCGCTGGCGGCTGCGGAACCCTTGTTCCTGGACGCCATCGAGGCGGGACTGGCCGAGGCCGATGGTGCTGCGATCCTGTCTCGGGCCTACCGCGACGATGCCTGATCTTTCTCCCCTGCGCCTGACCGGGGCGGACGTCCTGCTGGCCGAGGGCTTCGCGCGCGAGGCGCTGTCGCTGGTCGACGGTTGGATCGCGGCAAGCGGCGGGCGCGAGATCGACCTGTCGGGCTACCGCATCCTGCCCGGTATCATCGACCTGCATGGCGATGGGTTCGAGCGGCACATGGCCCCGCGGCGGGGCGCTGTCGATCACCCCTCGGCCGGGTTGGCGGGTCTCGATGCCGAATGCGGTGCCGCGGGCATCACCACGGCCGTGCTCGCCCAGTTCTGGAGCTGGGAAGGCGGGATGCGCAGCCCCGAGTTTGCCGCGACGCTGGCCGAGACGCTGGCGGCGGCGAAAACGCTGACCGACATGCACATGCAGTTGCGCGTCGAGACGCACATGATCGACACGCTGGACGCGATGACCGATCTCGTGTCGCGCTTCGGCCTCGGCTACGTCGTCTGGAACGATCACTTGCCCCATGCGCAGCTTGCTGCCGGCAAACGCCCACCGGGGCTGACGGGCCAGGCGCTCAAGGCAGGCCGGTCGCCCGAGGCGCATGAGCGACTGTTGCAGGCGCTTCACGCCAACGGCCCCGAGGTTGCGGATTCCGTTGTAGGTGTTTCAGCGCGGCTCAAGGCGTTGGGCGTGCGGATGGGAAGCCACGACGACCACACCCCTGACGACCGCTTGCGGTTCCGCGCACTCGGCGCTGACATCTGCGAGTTTCCCGAGACGATGGAGGCCGCCGAGACCGCGCACGCGGCGGGCGAGCCGGTCATCATGGGCGCGCCCAACGTGGTGCGCGGCGGCTCGCACAGCGGCAAGGTTCCGGCCGAAGAGCTGGTCGCGGCCGGGCTCGTCGATGCGCTGGTTTCCGACTACCACTATCCGACGATCGCACGCGCGGCGCTGAAGCTGTCAGCGCGCATCGGGTGGCCGGCCGCCTGGGCCCTGGTCTCCACCGGGCCTGCGCGGATCATGGGCTGGACGGATCGCGGGCGCATCGCCGAAGGGCTGCGCGCTGATCTGGTGATCATGGATGAGACCGGGCGGATCGGTGGAACGATCTCGGGCGGGCGGGTATCGCACCTGTCCGGCGCATTGGCTGCAAGGATGTTGGCATGAGACTGTTGGCGCTGACGACGCTCGTCATGGTGGCCTTCGCCGCCAATTCCGTCCTGAACCGCGCCGCCGTGGCCGCGGGCGAGATCGGCGCGCTCGATTTCGCGCTGGTGCGCGCGGTCGCGGGGGCGGCGGTGCTTGTCCTGCTGATCCGGATACGCCACGGCGCTGTGCCGCTGTTGCAGCCCAAGCGCATCTTGGGCGGCGCGATGCTGACCACCTATCTCGTGGGGTTCTCGGTGGCCTACCTTGCGATGGATGCGGGGCTTGGTGCGCTGATCCTGTTTGGCGGTGTGCAGGTGACGATGTTCGCGGGTGCGCTGATGCTGGGCGAACGCCCGCCTGCACGGCGCTGGGCGGGGGCGGGACTGGCGTTTCTCGGTCTCGCCTGGCTCGTCTGGCCGAGCGGTGAGGCCGCGACGCCCCTCTGGGCCGTGGCCGCGATGGGGGCGGCGGCTGCCGGGTGGGGTGTCTATTCGTTGATCGGGCGCGGCTCGGCCGACCCCTTGGGGGATACCGGCGCGGCCTTCGTCTGGGCGACGGTGGCGGCGTTCCTGGCGGTGCTGATCCAGACCGGCGGGGCGACGGTGAACGACGCAAGCCTTGCGGGCCTTGCGCTCGCCGTCACCTCGGGGGCGGTGACCTCGGGCCTTGGCTATGCGCTGTGGTACGCGGTCTTGCCCCGGATCGGGGCCTCGGTCGCGGGTCTGGTGCAGCTGTCCGTGCCGGTGATCGCGGCGCTGGGCGGTGTGATCTTCCTGTCCGAGGCGCCGAGCCTGCGGATGATCGGCGCGGGCGCGCTGGTGATCGGCGGCATCGCCTGGGGCCTCTGGCCTCAGCGGACGAGGGGTTCCAGCGCGTCGTAGTGGATGATGTCCGACCACGCGACGTCGGGCAGGCTGTCGGGCTTGTAGCGGTACTTGGCCATGTCCTCTCGCGCGATCAGGTGGCGCTCGGTCACGATGCCCTCGGGGTCGGTCCAGGGCGCTGTGGGATCGCCCGACACCAGCGTCACGCGGAAATAGACGTCGACCTGGTGAAATCCGTGCTCGGGGGCGTGGAACTCGTTCACCAGGCAGGGCGCGCCGACCGCCACGGTCAGGCCGGTTTCCTCGTGGAACTCGCGGATAAGGTTCTCGGGGAGCGAGCTGTGCGGTTCCACCCCGCCGCCGGGCGCGCAGAGCAAATCGCTCTTGCCACCGCCCCAGGCGTTCACCAGCAGGAGGCGGTTCTCGATCAGGAGGAGGCCGCGGACGGCGAGGCGGGGGAAGGGACGGGGCGTCGGCATGGGCCGAGAGTGGCCGAGGCCCGACGCGGCGTCCATCCCCCACTCGCACCGGGGCGGGGGGCGACCTATGTAGGGTGCATGCGCCCCGTCCTGCCTGTTCTTGCCCTTTGCCTTGTCGCTGCGCTTCCTGCGCGGGCGGCCGACTGCGTGATCCTGCTGCATGGGCTGGCGCGGAGCGAGACCTCGCTCTTCGTGATGGAAGAGGCGCTGGAGGCCGAGGGTTACCGGGTCGTCAACCAGGGCTACCCGTCGACCAGGGCCTCCATCGCCGAGCTTGCCCCGCAGACGCTCTTGCCTGCGATGGCGCGCTGCGGGGCGGATGATGTGCATTTCGTCACCCACTCGATGGGCGGCATCCTGCTGCGCTACTGGCTGGCGCGGCATCCCCCGGAACGGCTGGGCCGGGTGGTGATGCTGGCGCCGCCCAACGCCGGCTCTGAACTGGTGGATGTGCTGGGCCCGCTCGAGCCTTTCGAGTGGATCAACGGACCCGCGGGCATGCAGCTGGGCACCGGCGAGGGCGATTTGCCGAACCGCCTGCCGCCGGTGGATTTCGAGCTGGGGGTGATCGCGGGCAACCAGACGCTGAACCCGTTCTACTCGGCGCTCATCCCCGGCGAGGATGATGGCAAGGTCGCGGTGGAGAGCACCCGGGTGCCGGGGATGGCCGATCATATCGTGCTGCCCGTGACCCACACTTTCATGATGAACAACCCGCTTGTGATCGCCGAGACCATCGCCTTTCTGCGGACGGGGGCGTTCGACCCGGACATGACGCTGATCGACGTGATCGAGCGGATCGTGGAGTAGGGGGGCGGCGCCCCTCGTCAGGCGGCCCGTTGCCGGGCGCCCTCCTCGGGGCGCGTTGCCACGGGAGGCGTAGGCCGGTCGCGAAGGGCCCGGCGATGGCGCGGGCGGCGCGTACGGGAGCCTCCGGCGGGAGTTGTATTTGCCAAGATGAAAGGGGGCCTCAGGCCGGGCCGGTCACGCGGTTGATATGACCCATCTTGCGGCCGGGGCGGGTCTCGGCCTTGCCGTAAAGGTGGATCTGGACGCCTACTTCGGCGGCCAGCGCGGGGGCGCGGTTCACGTCTTCGCCGATGAGGTTCTCCATCACGACATTGGCGTGCCGCTCGCCGTTGCCCAGCGGCCAGCCCGCGATGGCGCGGATGTGCTGTTCGAACTGGTCGACGGCGCAGCCTGCCTGTGTCCAGTGGCCGGAGTTGTGCACACGGGGCGCGATCTCGTTCACCACGAGACCAGCGGGGGTCACGAAAAGCTCCACGCCCATGACGCCGACATAGTCGAGCGCATTCAGGATCTTCGAGGCGATCAGCACCGCGTCGGTGCGTTGGAGGAGGGGTAGGGCCGCGGGGACTGTCGTGGTGGCGAGGATGCCGTCGGTGTGCACGTTCTCGCCCGGGTCGTAGGCCGCGACCGTGCCGTCACGCCCGCGGGCGGCGATCACGCTGATCTCGCGGGAGAAGCGGACGAAGCCCTCGGCGATGGCGGGGGCACCGTTCAGCGCGGCCAGGGCCGGTTCCGCTTCCTCCGGCGACATGACGCGGGCCTGGCCCTTGCCGTCATAGCCGAAGCGACGGGTCTTGAGGATCGCGGGCGTGCCGGTGGCGGCGAGTGCGGTTTGCAGGTCGGCGGGGGTGTCCACGGCTGCGAAGGGTGCGGTCGCGAGACCGAGCCCCGCGAGGAAGGTTTTCTCGGTCAGCCGGTCCTGGCTCACCTCGAGCGCGCGGCGGTCGGGGAAAAGGGGCGTCGTCTCGGCCAGCACGTCCAGCGAAGCTGCCGGGATGTTCTCGAACTCGTAGGTGATGAGGTCGCAGGCCTGGGCGAAGCCGCGCAGCGCGTCGAGGTCTTCGTAGGGGGCTTGCGTCAGGGCATGGGCGACGTCGGCGGCGGGGGCCGCGCCGGGTTCGTAAATGTGGCAGCGGTAGCCGAGGCGGGCGGCGGCCATGGCGAGCATCCGGCCCAGCTGTCCGCCGCCGAGGATGCCGATCACCGATCCGGGCGGCAGGCGGTCACTCATCCGACGGAACCTCGGGGATGGAGGCCGAGAGGGCCGCGCGCCACGCGTCCAGGCGCTCGGCCAGTGCCGGATCGGAGGTCGCCAGGATCGCCGCGGCCATCAGGCCCGCGTTGGCGGCCCCCGCCGCCCCGATCGCCATGGTGGCGACGGGATAGCCCTTGGGCATCTGCACGATGGAATACAGCGAATCGACGCCTGACAGCGCCTTGGTCTGGACCGGCACGCCGATCACCGGTACCCGCGTCTTCGACGCCATCATGCCGGGCAGATGCGCGGCCCCGCCCGCGCCTGCGATGATGACCTTCAGGCCCCGGTCTGCCGCCGCGCGGCCGTAGTCCCACAGCCGATCGGGCGTGCGGTGGGCCGAGACGATGCGTGTCTCGTAGGGCACGCCCAACTCGTCGAGGATGCCGGCCGCCTCGCGCATGGTGGGCCAGTCCGACTGGCTCCCCATGATGATGCCCACGTCTAT
>CAZVQL010000079.1:1313-3577 GCA_964629305.1 uncultured Roseicyclus sp. | reverse complement strand
GCAATGCGCGCATCCTGCGCGACGTCATGCGATGATGTCGGGGGTCAGTTCGTCCTCGATCCGCGAGATGCGGTCCTTCAGCATCAGCTTCTGCTTCTTCAGCCGCTTCAGCGTCAGTTGGTCGGGGTTCACCGCATCATGCAGCGCGGCGATGGCATCGTCGAGGTCGCGATGCTCGCGCTTCAGCACCTCGAGCTTCACGCGGAGAACATCCTCGTGGTTCATTTCGCTGGGGCCTTTGGGGGCGTTCATCTGCGGGTGTTTCCCGTTGCGGCGATGCCTGAGGATGCCACTCTAGCGTGGCGCCCGGCCTCCGCCAAGCCTTGCAGAGCGCGGGGCCGCGCCCCATATCCCTTGCCATGCGGCATCGCCGAAACCGGGGTGCCGCCCAACGTGCAGATCGCTTGATGCAAGGATGTGCCCCGCATGACGAAACTGACTCTTGGATCGCATCCCTTCCTTCTGGGGTTCGATCAACTTGAACGGCTGGTGGAACGCACGGCAAAGGCCGACGCGAACGGATACCCGCCTTACAACATCGAACAATCGGGCGAGAACGCCTATCGGATCACGCTCGCCGTGGCCGGCTTCGCCGAGGATGACCTGTCGATCACGCTGGAGAACCGGCAACTCGTGATCCGCGGCAAGCAGGTGGATGCAGACGCCGACCGCGTGTTCCTGCACCGCGGTATCGCCTCGCGGCAATTCCAGCGCAGTTTCGTGCTGGCCGAAGGGGTGGAGGTCGCGGGTGCGTCGATGGAGCATGGCCTGTTGCACATCGATCTGCATCGCGCGGTGCCCGACAGCGTCGTGCAGACGATCCGCATCAATGGCGCAGCGAACCGCTGAAAGGAGGGTGACGCGATGACCAACGAACACGACGCAGCCACCATCGAAGGTCGGCCCATCGTCTATATCCGGCCCGTGGCCGTGGCCGATCTGCCCGACGAGATCCGTGAGCAGGCCAAGGGGATCGAGACGCTTTACGCCATCGGCAGCGAGACCGGCGAACAGCTGGCACTGGTCAAGGACCGCCAGCTGGCCTTCGTGGTCGCCCGCCAGAACGACATGGTTCCCGTCAGCGTGCACTGAGCCGCGCGGACGGACCTTTTCAAGGGGCGCCTTCGGGCGCCCTTTACCGTTTCGGTGGGCTGTCAGTTTCCGGCGTTGTCGCGCCAGCGGTTCACGATGGGATAGCGCCGGTCGAGCCAGAAGGCGCGCTCGGTCAGGCGCGCGCCGGGGGCGGACTGGAAGCGCTTGTATTCGCTGATGTAGATCAGGCCCTCGATCTTCTTCACGGTGGCGCGGTCATAGCCCATGGCGACGACGTCGGCGACCGACGCCTCCTTGTCGATCAGCATCTCGAGCATGACGTCGAGGTCCGAGTAGGGCGGCAGGCTGTCTTCGTCCTTCTGGTCCGCGCGCAGCTCGGCGGTGGGGGGCTTGTCGATCACGCGGGGCGGGATGACCTCGCCCGCGGGGCCTTTCATCCAGTCGAAATGATGCGCATTGCGCCAGCGGCAGGTCTCGAAGACGCGGGTCTTGTAGAGGTCCTTGATCGGGTTGTAGCCGCCCGCCATGTCGCCGTAGATCGTGGCGTAGCCCACCGCGACCTCGGACTTGTTGCCGGTGGTCAGCAGCATCTCGCCGAACTTGTTCGACAGCGCCATCAGCAGCACGCCGCGCAGGCGCGACTGCATGTTCTCCTCGGTCAGGTCCGGTGCGCGGCCCGCGAACAGCGGTGCCAGCGTGTCGGTCACGGCGTCCACCGGGCCGGTGATCGGCAGCGTGTCGAGCTTCGTTCCGAGCCGCGCCGCCACCCCCGCCGCATCATCGAGCGACGCCTGCGACGTATAGCGGGACGGCAGCATGACGCAGCGCACAGTTCCCGGTCCCAGCGCGTCGGCGGCGATGGCCGCGACAATCGCGCTGTCCACCCCGCCCGACAGGCCAAGAACGACCCTCGAGAACCCGCTCTTGCGCAGATAGTCGGACAGACCGAGGCACATGGCGTGGTAATCCTGTTCGAGCGATTCCGGGCGCGGCGCCACCGCGCCGTCGGCGATCCGCCAGCCGTCATCGGTGCGGGTCAGATCCACGTGGCGGGTGCCGGTGACGAAGTCCGCCATCTGGAAGGCCAGCCGCCCGCCGGGGTTCAGCCCGAAGCTGCCACCGTCGAACACCTGGTCGTCCTGCCCGCCCACCATGTTCAGGTAGATCAGCGGCAGGCCCGTCTCGACCACGCGCGCGACCATGTGGGACAT
>CAZVQL010000079.1:790-1151 GCA_964629305.1 uncultured Roseicyclus sp. | reverse complement strand
TCGCGGTGATAGGGCGAGCCGTTGGGCACCAGCAGGATCTCGGCGCCCGATTCCGCTTGCGCCTCGGCCACGTCCGGGGACCACGCGTCCTCGCAGACGGGCATCCCGATCCGCAGCGGTCCGATCCGCACGGGACCGTGAATCTCGCCCGGCGTGTAGAAGCGCACCTCGTCGAACACGTCGGTGTTGGGCAACTTGTGCTTGAGAACCCGCGCGACGACCTTGCCACCTTCGCAGATGTGATAGCCGTTGTAGAGCCGGTCACCATCCAGGAACGGCCCGCCCACCGCCAGCGCGGGCCCGTCCGCGCACGCGGCGGCGAGCCGGTCGATGACGGCCATGGCGTCGCGCACGAAGGCGC
>CAZVQL010000079.1:0-780 GCA_964629305.1 uncultured Roseicyclus sp. | reverse complement strand
ATCTCGGTCAGCGCCACGAGCCCCGCGCCCGCGTCGCGCCCCGCGGCCCATGCCGTGCGGGCCTGTTCGGCATTGGCGGCAAGATCGCCCACAACGGGGTTGAGCTGCGCCAGCGTGATGCGAAACGTGTCGGCCATGATCGGTCTCCTTCTGTCGCGTCATAGGGCGCGGACGGGCCGGAGGAAACCCGCGACAGGGCGATGCGGGCCCGGGGCGGGGCACAAACGCGTCGGGCGTGCTGTCCTGTTGCCCGGATGTGCGCGATCCTCTAGCACGGAAACGAAACACGGGCAGACGCAGGGGGCAGGCAGCCATGGCGGGACATGGGCGCAAGCGGCGGGTGGCGGCGGCGGCGGCTGTCGTGCTGATGGCGGCGATGGCCGTGGGCGCGCAGGATGGCGGCACCGCCGGCGACGGCGGCGAAACGATCACCCAGCAATACGCCAACGGCGGCCTGTTCGAGGGCACCATGCGCGACGGCAAGCCCCACGGCCGGGGCCGCTACACGCTCCCCGGCGGTTACGTCTACGAAGGTGACTGGGTCGAGGGCGAGCGCACGGGCGAAGGCCGGGCGACATTCGTGGACGGGGCGACCTACGAAGGCGGCTTCCTGCGCGGCGAACCGCACGGGCGCGGCCAGATATCGCTGCTCGACGGGTCGGTCATCATCGGCGACTGGGTCGAGGGCGTGCTGACCGGCGCGGCCACTGCGACCTATGCGGACGGGTCGGTCTATCGGGGGCAGTTCGTGGACAACCAGCGCCACGGCACCGGCACCTG
>CAZVQL010000078.1:0-11803 GCA_964629305.1 uncultured Roseicyclus sp. | reverse complement strand
TCACGGCGCTTTCGGTCGCCATGCGCGTATGCGCGATGCCGTGGGTGCCCGAGCGGGTCTCGAGACCGAAGGTGCGGGCGACCTCCATCGGGTCGCCGACGCCCTTGAAGATCTCGATCGCTTCGCCGCTGGCGGTGACGGTGATCTGGGGGAAGGTCTCGATCAGGTGGGCGCGCGCGGCGCGCAGGTCGCCCGAGACGCGCAGGAGAGCGTGATCGGCAATGGTCTCGACCTCGACGGCGGCGCCGGTCGCCTGCGTGAGCGAAGCCGCGGCAGCCTGCCAGTCGGTGCCTTGGGGCCCGAGGCACGAGAGCGTGGGGCGAGGCGCACCGTCACGGTAGATCGCGAAGCCCGCGCTGTCGGGGCCGCGTTCGGTCATCTCGGCCAGCATCGGCGCCATCAACGCGCCGAGGCGCGGCTGCAACGCCGGGTCCTTGAGGAAGAGGCCCACGATTCCACACATGACGATCCCTCCGCGGTGGTTGCGGGGGAAGATGCGTCGCGGCGCGGGGGCTGTCAACAGGAGTGAAATGATTTTCCTGTCAGGAAAACTCACTCCGGCGGGGGCGTCACGATGATCGACAGGTATTTCGCAGGCAACTCGGCAAAGCCCTCGGGGCCATGCGGGGCCAGCGCGTCGAAGAAGAGCGCGTCACCGGGACCAAGCTCGTAATGCCGGTCACCGTGGCGGTAGGTAACGCGGCCCGACAGCATGTAGATGAATTCATGGCCCGGATGCTGGAAGGTGTCATGGGCGGCACCGCCCTCGTCGATTGTGATGAGGAAGGGCTCGATCTTGGTGGCCGAGCGCAGGGAGTGACCGAGCAGCTCGTAGACATGCCCCGCCCGCGTACCGCGCCGGTCGATGCGCACGCCTTGGCCGGCAGGGACATAGCTGCAATCGCGGCGGTCCTCGAAATCCTGGAAGAACATCGAGATCGGAACGTTCAGCGCGGCGGCCAGCGCCTGCAACGTGGAGAGCGAGGGCGAGGTCTGGCCGTTCTCGATCTTGGACAACATCCCCACCGACAGCCCCGCCGAGCGGGCGAGGTCCGACAGCGTGACGTCCACGCCTTGCCGGAGCGCACGGACCTTGCGGCCGATGGCGTCCTCCAGCCGGTCGGGGGCTTCGCCTTGGTCGGTGCTGGTCTGGGGGGTGGGCATCCGGGCGGCTCCTGCGGGTCTCGACGTGGGTCAATCTAGGCGCGGGGGCGGCGGGCGGAAAGCCGGTTCGCTCAGGGGGCCGCGGGCTGCCAGCCGGTGTAGAGCGGCGCGTCGGGCGTGAGCGGCAGGCGCACGGGCTGGCCACCGGCGCGGATCGAGGCGTAGACCGCCGTCACCAACTCGATCGAGCGGCGGCCGTCGGACAGCGTCACCTCGGCCCCGCCCTGCCCCTCGAGCGCGTCGGCCACGGCGTGAAGATAGCCCGCAAAGCCGGTGGCCTGCGGCGGCACCCGGGCGAGGACGGCATCGACCTGGTCTTGCGTGACGGGCGCGCGCGCGACGAAGCGCCAGGGCGCGGCGGCGGGCGCATAGGGCAGCGTGCCGCTTTCGGCGGTGAGCCCGGCGAAGCAGAAGCGCAGGCGGCTGGTGTCCTCGCCCGCGCCAAGCGTGACGGAACTGGTGGCGAGCGCACCGCTTGCCATGCGGAAGAGGAGGGCCGCGCAATCCTCGGTCTCGATGGGGTTCACGCGGGTGTCGGCCAGCGCCGTGACCTCGGCCACGGGGCCGAGGACGTGGCAGAGGAGATCATGGGCGTGGATCGCATGACCAAGCAGCGCGCCACCGGCCTCGCCCGCCCATGTGCCGCGCCAGGGGATGTCATAATACGCGGCTCCGCGGTTCCAGTGCGTCTCGAGGCTGGCGACGAAGGGCGTGCCCGTCAGCCCCGCCTGTTGCAGCGCCTTGAGCTGGGCCAGAGCAGGGCCGTAGCGGTACTGGAAGACGGGGAAGACATGGCGGTCGGCCTGTGCGGCCGCGTCCTGAAGCGTGTCGACCTCGACCAGCGAGCGCGCGAGGGGCTTTTCGCAGATGACATGCTTGCCCGCGGCCAGCACGCGAAGGGCGACAGGCACGTGCAGATGCGGCGGCAGGCAGATGTCGACCACGTCGATATCCGGGTCGGCCAGCACAGCGTCGAGCTCGCCCGTGACCGCGACGGCGGGGTCGCCCCCGGTGGCGGCTTCCGCGCGGGCGGTGTCGAGATCGCAGAGCGTGGCGACCCGGAAGCGGCCCGACAGCGCGCGGTATCCCGCGAGGTGCTCGGCCCCGATGCCCGCGCCGATGATGGCGACACGGATCATGCGCGGCCCGCCTCGGCCATGGCCTGTGCGCGGAGCGCCAGCTCGCAGACGGTGAAGGCGTGGGCCTGCGGCATGGCGGTTTCGGTCCGGTCGCGGATATCGGCGAGGACGCGCGCGAAATACGGCAGGCCCGCACCCGATGCGTCGATCCGTTCGCAGCGGGTGGCGTTGACGAGGATCAGGTGATCGGTGCCCTCGTGGCCCACGTCGACGTATTTGCGAAGCTCGATGTACCCCTCGGTTCCAAGGATCGTGAGCCGCCCGTCGCCCCATGTGGGCAGCGCGTCGGGCGTGTACCAGTCGACGCGGATATAGCCGTGACCCTGCGGGGAACGCAGGGCGATCTCGCCGAAATCCTGAAGGCCGGGATCGTCGGGGTTGGCGTAGTTGGCGACGGAGGCGAGCGTGACCTCGGCCTCGGTGGAGCCGGTGAAGTAGAGGAACTGGTCGATCTGGTGGCTGGCGATATCGGTCAGGATGCCGCCATAGGCGTCGCGGTCGAAGAACCAGTCGGGCCGGGTCGCGCGGTTCAGGCGATGGGGGCCGAGGCCCACGGTCTGGATCACGCGGCCGATGGCGCCCTCGGCCACCAGCTCGGCGGCGCGGGTGACGGCGGGAACCTCGAACCGTTCGGAGAAATCGACCGACCAGATGCGGCCCGTGGCGGCGACGGTCGCGCGGATGGCGTCGAGCTGGGCCATGGTGGTGCAGCCGGGCTTGTCGCTCATCACGTCCTTGCCCGCCTCCATTGCCCGCACCGCCCATCCGGCGCGGTCGCGGGGGATGCCGGAGAGAAGGATCAGGCCGATCGTGGGGTCCTCCAGCAGCGCCTCGGCGCTTGGGGCGCGGGGCACGTCGGGGAAGCGCTCGAGGAAACCGGGCTCGGTGCCCGGATGCCCCTCGGTCCACCAGCCGGCGAAACGTGCGCCTGCGTCGATCAGGTTGGCGGCCATGCCGTAGACATGGCGGTGGTCGATGCCGATGGCGGCGAAGCGGAGGGTCATGGGGTGACTTTCGTGAACTGGCCCTCGCGGGCCGAGCGGGTCAGGGCGTCGATCAGGTCGTGGACGGCGAGCGCGTCGTGGCCGGTGATGGCGGGGGCGCGGCCCTCGGTCAGGGCGGCGGCGAAATCCTCGATCACGGCGCGATGCCAGTCGTGGGTGAAGGCCATGGGATCGGCCCCGCCCCCGGTGCCGCCTGCCGCGCCCTGCACCTCGTGGCGTCCGTCGCGCCAATGGACGTGCAACTCGCCCGCTTGAAGCCGCAGGCTGGCGCGGTCGAAGTGGAGCGTGATGGATTCCGCCCCGCCGGGGAAACTGGCGGTGCTGGCCACGAGCGAGCCTGCCGCGCCAACTTCGAACTCGAGGCCCGCGGCGACGAAGTCTTCCGCCTCCATGTCGTGAAAGCGCGTGGTGGTGGCCATGGCGCGGACCGCGCGCACGGGGCCGGCCAGCGACAGGGCCAGGTCGAGGGTGTGGATCGCTTGGCTGATCAGGACGCCGCCGCCGTCGCGGGCATAGGTGCCGCGGCCGGGCTCGTCGTAGTAAGATTGATCGCGCCACCACGGCACCTCGATCTGCACGAGGCCGAGGGGGCCGAGGTCGCCCGTGGCGACAAGCCCGGCGGCCTGCAGCGAGGCGGCGCGCATCCGGTGCTGGAAAACGACGCCGAGGCGGACGCCCGCGGCCTCGCAGATCGCCACCACCTCGCGCGCCTCGGCGGCGGTGCGGCCCATGGGCTTTTCCAGCAGGATGTGTTTGCCCGCCTCGGCCAGCGGGCGGATCACCGCGGCGCGGGCGTCGGGCGGCGTGAGGATGATGGCGAAATCGACCGCGGGGTCGGCGGCGACGGCGGCAAGATCGGGATGAACCGTGACCGGCTGGCCGGTCAGCGCCGCGGCGCGGTCGGCCAGTGCGCGGGCGCGGTCAGGGGAACGGGACTGAATGGCATGCAACGCGACGCCCCGGGCCTCGGCGCAGGCTGCGACATGGGTCGCGGCCACCATGCCGGCACCGATCAGAGCGGCCCGTTTGGGGCTGTCATGCGGCATGGCAACCGGGCCTCCCCTCCCGATTTGTGGAACCGTCGCGGGGGAGAGTGGCACAGCCCATGGGGGATGTCAGCAGACCCCGCAGGGCCGGACGCGGTGACGCAGTTTCGGGGCGCTTAGCCCTCGGTGGCGGGGGCAGGAAGGGCCGCGTCGGTGAGGGACCAGACGGCCCGCAGGCGCTCAGCCGTATCGACATCGGGGATATCACCGAGCCGGATCAGGTTCTCGATGGCGGCAAGGTCGCCACGGAGCTGCACGGCTCCGAACATGGCGGCGGACCCGGCGGCATGATGGACGATCTCGGCGAGAGCCGTATCGACCTCGCGCCGCTCGATCCGGCTGGCGATCTCTCCGATGGAATCGTCCAGCTCGGCGCGGAAGGCGCTGACGAGCTGACCAAGCTTCTCGGGCCCGAGGGTGGTGCCAAGATCGTCAAGCTGCGCTCGGTCGATAAGGTCGGCAGGCAGCGGCGCAGGTTTGGGTGCAGGACGCGCGCCACTGCGGGAAAACGCGGCGAGGACCGCGCGCAGCCCCTGGCGCGAGATCGGCTTGACGAGGATGTCGTCGGCCCCTGCGGCGCGGAAGCGTTCCTTGTCGGCCTTTGCCGCATGCGCCGTGAGCGCCACGATCGGAAGGCGCGTGCCCCGCGCCTCGGCTGCGCGGATCGTGCGCGTTGCGGCAACCCCGTCGAGCACGGGCATGGAGATGTCCATCAGGACGATATCGTAGGCCCTGCGGGCGACCATATCGACGCCCTGCTGGCCATCGTGGGCCTCGTCCACCATGTGGCCGTCCTGCTCCAACATGTCGCGCAGCACGACGCGGTTGATGCGGTTGTCTTCGACAATCAGGACCTTCATCGGCGCCACTGCCGCATCCTCGGGCAGAGGCGCTGCCGCGATAGGTTCCACACGGTCGGACGGACCGAGGCGCGTCACCGAAGGCAACGGCAACCGCACGCGAAAGAGGCTGCCCTCCCCCTTGGTGCTTTCGACCCCGATCTCGCCCCCCATCGCCGTCACCAACCGCTGCACGATGGCGAGGCCAAGGCCCGTGCCGCCGACTGCGCGCGTGTAGGAGGTGTCGAGGGTCACGAAATCCTCGAACACGCGATCCAGGTCCTTTGCGTCGATGCCGATGCCGTCGTCGATCACGCGAAACTCGATCGTATCGCCGTCGCCCAGACGCTCGGCTTCGACCGAGATCGTGCCGTTGCGGGTGAACTTGATGGCATTGCCCAGAAGGTTCAGCAGCACCTGACGGATCCGGGTCGGATCGCCGACGACGTGGTCCGTTCCATCGGTCTCGACGATCTGGGACAGCACGTTGCCGCGATGCTCTGCCACGCCGCGTTGGCTTTCGACCAGCTCCCGCACGAGCGCCGTCAGCGAGAACGGCTCTTCTGCAAGGACGATCTTGCCGGCCTCGGCACGCGAGATCTCGAGCACCGTATCGACATGGTAGAGCAGTTGGCGGCCCGAGGCGCGGATGATGTCGAAGTATTCGCGCTCCTTCGGGGGGCGCTCACCCGTGTCGAGCAGATCGAGCGTGCCGAGCATTCCGTTCAGGGGGGTCCGCATCTCGTGGCTCATGACGGCGATCAGGTCGGCCTTGGCCTTTTCGCCGGCGACCGCCTCGTCGCGGGCCTTGATCAGTTCCCGTTCGGCGGCGACGCGGTGCGAGATGTCGCGCGCGAAGGAGATGAAGACCTCGCCATCGCGGGTCTCGGCGGACGAGATGCTGAGCTCGACGGGAAAGACCTCGCCGGATTTGCGGCGCGCCTCGAGCTGGACGCGACCCTTGCCGATGACACGCTTTTCACCGGTCGTAAGGTAGCGGTTCATCCCGGCGATATGGCCGGCCCGGTGGTGATCGGGCACGATCAGGTCTTCCATTCGGGCGCCCACCGCCTCGTCGCGGCCGTAGCCGAAGATCTTTTCCGCCGCGCCGTTGAATTCCAGCACGCGGCCCTCTTCGTCGACCACCAGAACCGCATCGAGCGAGGTGGCGATGATCGAGGCAAGGCGCGCGCGGGTCTGCCCCTCCTGCCAGGCGCGCGTGCGCTCCTGCCGGACGAAATGGGCGAGAAGCGCCAGCAGGACAACCATGACGAAGAAAAGCGAGGCAGTCATCGTCGAGACCAGCGACAGAGTTGCGGCAACGCCGCTACGTTGAATGTCAGCCTCGCGCGCGAGGCCCGCGACACCCTGCAATGTCACGGAGCGCACATCTGCGCGGATCGCGTCGGTACGCGCCGCGAGCGCGGGAAGCGCGGCGCGAAGCGCAGCGTCCTCGCCGTCGATGAGCGGGATGGTCTCGGCCAGGTAGGTCTCGATCCGCGAGAGCGCCTCGGTCGTGGCGGGATCTGCGCGCACGGCAGCGAAGACCGGGCTCGATTGAAGGATGGATATGCGGCTGTAGAAGATATCGAAGCGGGCGCGCAGCTCGCGCAGGGCACCCTCGTCGGACCCATCGGCGTCGGCTGCCGTATCGATGGCATTTGCCAACACCAGAAACTCGACATCGGTCTGCGCAAGCGACCATTGGGTGTTGTCGGAATTCGCCGTCGCAAGCGAGTCGATCTCGGTCTGGACCTGCTGACCCATCTCTACCAGAAGGCCGAGCGCGAGCGAGAGGGTTGCCAGGGCCGCGGCCGTGGCAATGCCCATGCGCAGGCGTCTGCCTCCGAACAGGCGACGACGTCGCCGCGGCTTATCCAGCGTTTGCGTCAGGGCTGCACCTCGATCCGGTCGAGCTGCCAGATGCTGCGCGCATAGATCTGCTCGGTCTGGTAGTCAGGCGAACTGTCGAAGGGATAGACGATCCAGAGCGGCCCCTTCTCGCGCAGGCTCATCGATTCGCCGTTGCGCAAGAAGGCCACGATCGGGCCGCCCTCGACGGCGTCGGCGACGGGAATGTCGACCGCGTAGTCGTTGTGGGCGATCGCGCGGAGGTTGGCGCCCCCGGCCTCGATCGCGGCGAGGAGATCGACAAGTTCGACACCTTCGAAGGTCTGAACGCCCTCGGTCCAGATCGTGGTGGTCTCGACGGTGACGGTGTCCAGACCGGCCAGCATGGCAAGGTCGAACTGCGCCGAGTCACCGGCGTTGGTCTCGCCAATGGCGCCGGTGACGGTCAAAAGGATCTCTCCCTCGGCCGGCTCGAGTGCCGTTGCCGCAGTCGCGACAAACAGGGCCGACCCGAGGGTCAGCGCGCGGGCGACGTTGCGCAGTGTCATCGTGAACCTCATTTCAGCGAGTTCCAGGTTTTCGTTGGCATGCTCATGCCACAGCGCTGACCTTCGGTCATCTGCGCAATCGGATAAGGCACTATACTTTCGGATAGGTGGGATGTGCCGATGCCGTGTCGTTTCCCCCATATGATGAATTGACCGGTCCGTGAAACGGGCCCTATCCCTACCAGCTGTGCGCCGCGGCTCGAGCTTTGTGCAAGCGATGCCTCATTCCCGTGCTACTCTCGCCGCAAATGGCTTGCATGGACGATGGAAGGTGCGGGCCGCGCACGGAGTATGATGGAGCAAGCGATGCGTATTCTGGTTGCCGATGATCACGATCTCGTCCGCGAGACGATCGCCGCGTTTCTGAAGACCGAGGCCGAGGCCGAGGTATCGACCGCAGGGTCGCTGGCGGATGCCATCGAGGCGGTGAAGGCGAACGGTGCCTATGACCTTGTCCTGCTCGACTACAACATGCCGGGTATGAACGGGCTCGAGGGGTTGCGCCGGATGACCGCCGAGAACGGCGAAAAGCCGGTGGCGATCATTTCGGGCACCACGACGCGGGCGCTTGCCGAAGAGGTGCTGAAGGCGGGCGCGGCGGGCTTCGTGCCGAAGACGCTGGCATCGAAATCCATGGTCTCGGCGGCGCGCTTCATGGCCGCGGGAGAGATCTACGCGCCTTTCCAGATGGTCCGCGACCGGGATGAGGCCGCATCCGAGCTGCTGACGCCACGTGAGACGGATGTCCTGCGCGGCATCTGCCGTGGGCAGTCGAACAAGGAAATCGCGCTCGACTACGACCTGCACGAGGCGACGGTGAAGCTTCATGTCAAGACGCTGTGCCGAAAGCTCGACGCCAAGAACCGCACCCATGCCGCGATGATCGCGCGGGATCGCAACCTGGCTTGATCCGTCGCCAACCCGAAGGACGGGCATGACCCGAAGACAGCCGGCGGCACCTTCCGCCGGCTTTTTCGTTTTCCGGCAGCAAGCAGACACGACCTATCCGTTAGGACAGGTGCCCTACCTACACCGGGCCGTGACTTCGACACTTGCGCCAGCGACAGACCGGGAGAAGGCCGATAGGACGGTGTTGTTCGCGCCAGGGCGTCGGGGTTTCCCGAGTAACCAGTACGAGCCTTAGTGCCTTCGGCGTTTCAGTATCCGCCCCAAGACCTCAAGTGTTCGAGTAGAGACCTCCGGGTCTGCCGCGTGTGAGTAGAGGTCTTGGGCCATTCAGAGTTCGAGTAAGGGCCACAGGGCTACCGCAGTATCAGTCATGGCCTCGAGGGAGTGAACCGCACTCGCACAGCGACCGCTGCGCGGGTGCGGCCCGGCCCCGGAGCAGGGCGGATCGTTTCACGGCTTTCTCGACGGTACGACCAACGGCCCAAAGGGCCGGACGATATCTTTCTGTACCTCGCCCGACCGCGCCTACCCGAAAGGATAGGTTGGCCTGTCCGACCGGGCCGCGCCTTCGCCTCCTGCGCAGAAGACTATGAGATCGCAGAAGTATTATGCCTATCACGACCAATCGAGGTGAACCCATGATCACGCTTCTCAATGCCGCGCCGGATACCGGCAACCAGGGTGTCAGCGCGCTGTGCCATTCCGTCGTCGCGGGGCTCTGGCAGCGTGGCGGCCGGGCGATCGCCGTGGCCGACCATGGCCGCGGCCTGCGCCGGGCCGACTGGGGCACCCAGAAAGTCGACCTGGTGGGGCTGACCCACCACCGCCGGATCTGGCGGGGCGACAACCTGCGCACGACGCAGGCGATGCTTCGCATGGGGATCGCCGGCACCGCGCCTGCGCGGGTCGTCGCCGGCTCGCAGGCCGTGCTCGACATCTCGGGCGGGGACAGCTTCACCGACATTTACGGGCCCAAGCGCTTCCGCGCGATGGTCATGACCAAGCGCCTTGCGCTGTCCGCGGGTGTGCCGCTGATCCTCCTGCCCCAGAAGCTGGGACCGTTCCGCGATCCCGCTAACGAGGCCGAGGCGGTCGACATCCTGCGCCGCGCCGCCGCCGTCTGGGTGCGTGACGCGGGCAGCTTCGCCTTCCTGCAATCCGCGCTGGGCAACGCGTTCGACCCCGAGCGCCACCGCCTTGCCGTCGACGTGGCCGTAGCCCTGCCCGCCGAGGCGCCCTTGGGCCTCGACCGTGACACGATGGCATGGCTCGCGCCCGACCGCGGTTTCCCGCTGGCGGGGCTGAATGTCTCGGGCCTGCTCTGCAACGATGCGGCGGGCGCGAAGGACACCTTTGGCCTCGCAGATCGTCACGATGCGCAGATCGAGGCCGTAGCTCGCGCCCTGCTGGAGGCCGATCCGGCCCTGCGGCTGCTGCTTCTGCCCCATGTGCATCGCCCCGATGGCGACGCGGAAAGCGACCTCGGCGCGGCGCGTGCGCTGGTGCGGCGCCTCGGCGCGGCGGCAGAGGGCCGGGTGCGCGTGCTGGACGCTCCGCTGCCCGCGATGCAGCTGAAATGGGTGCTCGCGCGGCTCGACTGGTTCGCAGGTGCGCGGATGCATGCCACGATCGGCGCCTTTTCCTCGGGCACGCCGACGCTGGGCCTCGGCTACACCGACAAGGCCGAGGGCGTCTTCACCGAATGCGGGATCGCCGGGGACGTGGCCGACCTGCGCAAGCTCGATGCGCGCGCCCTGTCCGAGCGCGCCGTCGCCTCCTACACCGCGCGTCAGGACCGCGCCGCCGACCTCGCCGCCCGCGTCGCCGGGCTGCGCGCACGGGCCGCGTCCGAGATGGACGCCATCGCGCGTCAGGCGGGCCTGTAGATGATCCGCCGCGCTCAGAAGGGCCGCGCGCTGGCGTGGGGTGTGCCGATGCTGGCCGAGGCGGCAGCGCTCGGCCGTTCGGTCGCCTTCGCCTGGGCGATCGGCCCCGATGAGCTGGGCCGCGCCATGATGCTCGCGCTGACCGTGCGACTGGTGGAAATGGCGAGCGACCTGGGCGCCGACCGGCTGATGTTGCAGGCGCGTGACGGCAATTCCGCGGCGCTTCAGGCCGAATTGCAGGGTGCCTTTATTCTGCGCGGGCTTCTGGGCGCGCTGGTGCTGCTGGCCGCGGCACCCATGCTTGCGGCGCTCTTCGCCGATGGTCCCGCGGCGTCGTCTTACGCGCTCCTGGCGCTTGTTCCCCTGCTGCGCGGCTTCACGCATCTCGATTTCCGCCGGGCCGAGCGGGGCTTCCGCTACCGCCCCATGGCGGTTGTCGAGGGTGGCGCGACGCTGGCGATGGCGGCGGCAATCCTGCCTGCCACGGCCCTTCTCGGCGATCACCGGGCGATGGCCTGGGTCTTGATCGCGCATGCCGCGGCGCTGGTGGTTCTGTCCCATGGCGTGGCATCGCGGCGCTACCGGGTGCGGGTTTCGGCCCCGTCGCTCAAGCGCGTCTGGCGCTTCGGCGCGCCGCTGATGCTGAACGCTCTTCTGATGTTCGTGACCTTCTACGCCGACCGGCTGATCGTCGCGGGGGCCTATGACTGGGCGACGCTGGCGCTTTACGGCGTGGTGCTGCAACTGGCGCTGCTGCCCGCGCAGATCGTGGGTCGTGCTGCCGGCTCGCTGGTGCTGCCGCGTCTGCGTGCGGCGCTGGCGCAGGGGCGCATGGCCGCCGTCTGGCCGCCGCTTGTCGCGGCGCATGCGGCACTTGCGGGCCTTCTGGTCGCGGGCTTCGCGCTTCTGGCCGCGCCCGTCATCGGGCTGGTCTACGGTGCGGCCTTCCGTCCTGACGCGGCGCTGGCGCTGGCCACGGGTCTGGCCGCCGGGTTCCGCGTGCTGCGCACGCCCTTTTCGCAACTGGCCGTTGCCACGGGCCGCACCGGCGACCCGGCGCGCGCCAACCTGATCCGCGCACTGGCGCTGATCCCCGCCGCGTGCGCAGCCGCCCTCGGCCTGCCGCTGGCCGCCATCGCCGCCGCCGCCGCCCTGGGCGAGGCGGGCGCGACGCTGCGCGCCTGGCTCCTCACCCTGCCCCGCCGCCCCCTGACACAGGAGAGCTTCGCATGAGCACCGATCCGATCACCAACATGGTTGCCTGCAACCTCTGCACCGGATGCGGGGCCTGCGCGGGCGCGTTCCCCGAGCTGATCCGCATGGTCGACGACCCCGTCAACGGCCGCCGTCCCGTGGTCACGGCCAGCGCCGAGGGCCGCGCCGCCGCCAAGGACGCCACAGCGCTTTGCGCGGGCAG
>CAZVQL010000077.1:0-11941 GCA_964629305.1 uncultured Roseicyclus sp. | reverse complement strand
CCATGCCCCAGCTCGGCATGGCGCAGGACGCAGGCAAGATCGTGTCCTGGCTGAAGTCGCCGGGCGACGCGGTGTCGAAGGGCGATGCGCTGTTCGAGGTGGAGACGGACAAGGCCACGATGGAGGTCGAGGCGCAGGCCGACGGGTTCCTGACGGGCGTCGCGGCCGCCGAGGGCGATGATGTGCCCGTGGGGCAGGTGATCGCGCGGATTTCGGACAGTGCCGAGGATGGCGCGCCTGCCCCCGCGGCGGCTGAGGCCGCGCCGGAGGCGAGCGGGGCGGGTGATCTGCCCCAGGGGCACTCGGTGACCATGCCGCAGCTTGGCATGGCGCAGGACAGCGGGCTTCTGGTGACCTGGCTGAAAGCGCCGGGCGACGAAGTGGCGCCCGAGGACGTGCTCTTCGAGGTGGAGACCGACAAGAGCACGATGGAGGTTGAGGCGGGCCGCACGGGCTGGCTTGCCGCGACCCTGGCCGAGGCCGGGGAAGAGGTGCCGGTGGGTCAGCCGGTCGCCATCATCTCGGACGCGAAGCCAGACGCGCCGGTGGCGCGGTCGGTGAAGGATGGTCCCGGGGCAACGGCGAAGGCCGAGGCTCCGGCAAAGGCGGAGACTGCGACGCCGGCGAAAGTGGCCGACCCCACACCGAAGCCGACCGTGGCTGCGGCGACTGGCGGGCGCATCCTCGCCTCGCCCAAGGCGCGGCGGTTGGCGCTGGAGCAGGGGCTGGACCTTGGCCGGTTGGCCGAGGCGGGACATCCGCAGCCGTTCCATGTCTCTGACCTTGAGGTTCTGCGCGGTATGCCGGAGCGCAGCGCGTCTGCTGCCCCGGCCATGGCGGCCGCCGCGCGCCGACTGACGGCAAGGGCCGCCGAGGACGGGGCGGCGGGGTTCGCCGCCTGGGCCGCCGAGGTGCATGGGCTGACGCCCGATGCGGTTCTGGCGGGGCTTGCCGGGGCGAGCCTTGGGCGCGCGTCGACGGTAAACGTCGCGGTGGAACGGTTCGGAGGCTTGGCCGTCTTTGCCGTGCCGCCGGGGCGCGCGCTGTCGGGTGTCGCGCCGACCGAGGATGCGCCGGAGTTGCTGCTCCGCGACCTGCGCGGCACGCGGTTGGCGAGCGTCGAGATGGGCGCGGAAGACGTGCCGGTGCTGACCGTAACCGAGGCCGAGGGCGGTTTGCAGATCACGCTGGAATGCGCCGCGGGCCAGTTGGACGGTCCCGCCGCGATCCGGCTTCTATCCGATTTCGCAGGCCGGATGGAGCAGCCGCTCCGCCACCTGCTTTGACAACGGGAGTTCCAAGGATGGACTACACCGATCTCTACATCGACGGCGCATGGGTGAAGACCGACGAGCGCTTCGACGTCATCAACCCGGCGACGGAGGAGGTTCTGGCCTCGGTCGCGTCGGCGGATATCGCGAATGCGGACGCCGCTCTCGACGCCGCCGAGCGGGCGATGGCCGACTGGGCCGCGCGCACGCCGCGGGAGCGGTCCGAGGTGTTGCGGAAAGCGTGGGAGCTGATGACCGCGCGGCTGGATCATTTCGCGCATCTGATCACGCTGGAGAACGGCAAGGCGGGTGCCGACGCCAAGGGCGAGGCGACCTATGCCGCCGAGTTTTTCCGCTGGTTTGCCGAGGAAGCGGTGCGGGCGGACGGGTTGATCACCCACGCGCCTGCGTCGGGTGCCCGGATCGTGGTGCAGCACAAGCCCGCCGGGCTGGCCGTGCTGATCACGCCGTGGAACTACCCCGCGGCGATGGGCACGCGGAAGATCGCGCCGGCGCTTGCAGCGGGCTGCGGCGTGATCATCAAGCCCGCGTCCGAGACGCCGCTGACGATGCTGGCGTTGATGCCGCTTCTGGAAGAGGCGGGGGTGCCGAAGGGGTTGGTCAACGTGCTGCCGTCGAAGAAGACGGGGGCGCTGGTCGATCACATGCTGCATGATCCGCGGGTGCGGGTGGTGAGCTTCACGGGATCGACGGGCGTGGGGCGGAAGCTGTTGAAATCGGCCGCTGACCAGGTGCTGAAACCGGCGATGGAGCTGGGCGGCAACGCGCCCGTCCTGGTGCTGAAGGATGCCGATATGGATACGGCGATCAACGGCACGATGCTGGCCAAGATGCGCAACCTGGGCGAGGCCTGCACGGCGGCGAACCGGATCTACGTGCATGAGAGCATTGCGGAAAAATTCACCGCGCGGCTGTCGGAGCGCATGTCGGCGCTGAAGTTGGGCGACGGGACCGACCCGTCGGTCGACGTGGGGCCATTGGTCAATGCGGATACGCGCGACAAGGTGGCCGAGTTCGTCTCGGATGCCTTGGCCAAGGGGGCCAAGCTGGAATGCGGGGGCGTGGTGCCGAACGGCAAGGGGTTCTTCTACCCGCCGACGGTCATCTCGAACGTGCCCGAGACGGCGGATTGCGTGCATGACGAGATCTTCGGCCCTGTCGCCGCGATCCAGACCTTCGCCGACGAGGAAGACGCGATCCGGCGGGCGAACGACACGGAATACGGGCTGGTGGCCTATGTCTTCTCGTCCGATTTCAAGCGCGCGATGCAGGTCTGCGAGCGGCTGGATTACGGGATGGTCGGATTGAACCGGGGCCTGGTCTCTGACCCCGCCGCGCCGTTTGGCGGAACGAAGCAATCGGGCCTTGGCCGCGAGGGCGGGCACGAGGGGATGCTGGAGTTCATGGAGACCCAGTACATCTCGGCGGATTGGTGAGGGCAGGACGATGAGCGAGATCACGGCAAGCCCGTCGACC
Organism: uncultured Roseicyclus sp.; assembly: GCA_964629305.1. Classification (GTDB taxonomy): domain Bacteria; phylum Pseudomonadota; class Alphaproteobacteria; order Rhodobacterales; family Rhodobacteraceae; genus Roseicyclus. The sequence continues at coordinate 9,173 of CAZVQL010000077.1, read as the reverse complement.
CGGAAGCTGGCGCTGGAAAAGGGCGTGGACCTGGAGGCGCAGGCGAAGAAACTGGGGCGCCGGACGATCGGGCCGGAGGACCTCGAGCAGGCGTCTGCGGCGCCCGTGTCAGGCGATACCTCTTACTGGGAGGTCGACCACGCGGCCTATGGCCCGGTCAGTGAGGAACCGATGAGCCGTTTTGCGCAGGTGGCCGCGCGCAACCTGGCCGCGGCGCAGGCGCTGATCCCGGCGGTGACGCACCACGACCGCGCCGATGTCTCGGCGATCGAAGGGTTGCGGAAGGCGTGGAAGGCGGAGGCGGGTGCGCGCGGCGTCAAGCTGACGGCGCTGGCTTTTCACGTGGCGGCACTGGCGCGGTGCTTGCGCACCTTTCCGCGGTTCAACGCCTCGCTCTCGGCGGATGGGGAGCGGCTGATCCTGAAGGATTACGTGCATGTGGGCATCGCCGTGGACACGGCGCACGGGCTGATGGTTCCGGTGATCCGCGATGCGGACCGCAAGGGGCTATGGGCGATTGCCGAGGAGATCGGCGACCTTGCCGCCCGCGCGCAGGCGCGCAAGATCGGGCCGGACGAGATGGGGGGCGCGTCGATGACGATCACCAATCTCGGCGGGATCGGTGGCACGGCATTCACCCCCATCGTGAACCCGCCCGAAGTCGCGATCCTTGGCATCACGCGGACCGAGACGGTGACGGTTTGGGAGGGCGACAGCCCGCGACCCGTGCCGATGGTACCGCTCGATCTGTCCTATGATCACCGGGTGATCAACGGCGCGGACGCGGCGCGGTTCATGACGGCCTATGCGGGCCTGATCGCGGATCCGCGCAACCTTTTGATCTAGCGTCCGAGGGGCTTGCCGCGCCTGTCGGCCTGACGGGCGTGGCACAGGGGCTGCCTATTCTCGGAAAAGGCAAGGCCGCGACCGGGTATACAGCGCGGGGCGCGTCCCCGGTCGGTCTATTACCCGGAGGCTGGTGATCTGGCCGGCTTCGGACGCTCACCTTGCGAACAGACATCGTTCTATACGGCCACGGCATGTGCACTTGTGCAGAAGCCGATTTGGGAATTCCTGACGGTGAGCTAAGTTCTCGGCGGGGCAGTGCCGCTCCACGGATCCGGGCAGGTGACAGGATGAATTTCTTCAAGCAGGCAATGCTGGGACTTGTGGCGATCGCCGCCGCCATCGCCCTCTGGGCGTTCTACGTGCCATCCGCGGCACCCTATCTCGAGCGGGTCGGTGTCTATGACATCCTCGGCATCGAAGCGCCCGTCGCCGAAGCCACGGAGGATGGGCGCCGGTTCGGGGGTGGGGCTGCGCGCGTGGTCGTCGCTCCGGTCACGACTGCGCAAGCGAACGCGCGCGTGGCGTCCATCGGCGACGGGCGAGCGGCGCGGTCGGTCACCGTTCGGTCGGAGGCGACCGGCATGATCGCCGAGCTTGCCGTCGAGCCGGGTGCCTATATCGAAGAAGGCGCGTTGATGATCCGGCTGGAGGATGAGAACGAACGGATCGCGCTGGAACGCGCGCGTCTGACGTTGGCCGACGCCGAGGGCGACCTTGAGCGGCTCCAGCAACTGAGCGAGGCCGGTGCCGTCTCGACGGTGCAGCTGCGCGAGGCGGAGCTTGCCTATCGTTCGGCGGAGTTGGAGGTCGAGCAGGCGGATATCGACCTGTCGCAACGGCGGATCGTGGCGCCGATCTCGGGCTGGGTCGGGCTTCTCGACATCGAGCAGGGCGACCGGATCGGGACCCAGGATGCCATTGCCGTCATCACCGACCGGTCGAGCATTCAGATCGAGTTCCGGGTCCCCGAACGCTACATTGCCGAGCTTTCCCTCGGTATGCCGGTCACCGTATCGCCCCTGGCCCGGCCCGAAGACGACCTTGCAGGCGAGATCGTCGCGCTCGACAACGTGGTCGAGCGGGCGAGCCGGACGCTACGGGTTCAGGCTCGCGTGCCGAACGCAGAGGACAGCCTGCGGGTCGGTCAGGCCTTCGAGGTCACCTTGTCGTTCTCGGGCGAAGACCTGCCTGCGGTCGACCCGCTTGCGATCCAGTGGTCCAGTGACGGATCCTTTGTCTGGGCGGTGAGGGACGGCGAGGCGGCGCGCGTGCCCATCGTCATCCGGCAGCGCAACGCCGACATGGTGCTGGTCGAGGGCGCGCTCGAGGAGGGCGACCTCGTCGTGACCGAAGGCGTGCAGACGCTGCGACCCGGCGGCGTGGTCGAAGTGGTGACTGGCGCGGCGGCGACATCGGGCGACACGGCCGAGGCCGCACCGTCCAGCGACATCTGAGGGAACTGGCATGAAACAGGTCACGGCAGAGACGGCAGGACGCTCGGGGACGGCACTTTTCGTGCGCCGTCCCATCCTCGCGCTCGTTCTCAGCGCGCTCATCGTGATTGCAGGCCTTGCGAGCCTTATCGGGGTCGAGGTTCGGGAATTGCCGAATGTCGACCGGCCCGTCATCACGGTGACGACCGAGTTCCCCGGCGCCACGCCCGAGACGGTGGACCAGGAGATCACCAGCCGCATCGAAGGCGCTGTGGGCCGCGTGGCGGGCGTGAGCACGATCTCTTCGAATTCGCGTTTCGGCCGCAGCCGGGTGACGCTGGAATTCTCGGAGGACGCCGATATCGACGTGGCAGCCGCGGACACGCGCGATGCCGTGGCGCGGATTGCGAACGCTCTGCCCGACGACGCCGAGGACCCGCGTATCGTCAAGGCCGATGCCGATGCCCAGCCGGTCCTGCGTATTGCCGTTACCTCGGCCACGCGGAGCCCGCAGGACCTTACCCGCCTCGTCGATGAGCAGGTCTCCGACCGCCTGATCTCCATCGAGGGTGTTGCCGACCTGCAGATCTACGGCGACCGATCGCCGATTTTCCGGGTCGACATCGACATGATGGAACTCGCCAGCCGTGGACTTACGCTGGCCGATCTGCGGCGCACGCTTTCGGATGCGGCCTATGACGCGCCCGCTGGCGATCTCAGCGGCGACCGCCAGTCGATCAACGTGCGCACGACCGCGACCGTCGCCACGCCCGACGCTTTCGAGGACCTCGTGATCCGCGAGGATGTCCGCGTTCGCGACGTGGCGCGCGTGACCCTCGGCCCGGCTCCGAACGAGACGGTCCTGCGCGCCAATGGCGAGACCGGCCTTGGTCTCGGCATCTTGCGGCAGGCGACGTCCAACACGCTTTCGATCTCGGATGGCGTGCGCGCGACCGTCGCCGAGCTGCAAGAGACCTTGCCCGATGACGTGAACATCTTCGTCACCTCGGATGATGCCGTTTTCATCCGAGGATCCATCGAAGAGGTGCTGAAGACACTGGCGCTGGCCGTGGCGATCGTCGTCGTCGTCATCTTCCTCTTCCTGCGTGACATCAGGGCAACCCTGATACCTGCGCTCACCATGCCCGTGGCGCTGATCGGGACGCTGGCGGCGATCTATCTCGTCGGGTTTTCGGTCAACATCCTGACGCTTCTGGCGCTTGTTCTCGCCACCGGCATGGTCGTCGATGACGCGATCGTCGTGCTGGAGAACATCGTGCGCCGCCGCTCCGAGGGCATGGGACCGCGTGCGGCGGCGGTTCTGGGCACGCAGCAGGTCTTTTTCGCCGTCGTCACGACAACGGCGACGTTGGCGGCTGTTTTCGTGCCGCTCTCGTTCCTGCCCGGGCAGGCCGGCGGCCTGTTCCGCGAGTTTGGGTTCACGCTCGCCATGGCCGTGGCGCTGTCATCGGTCGTCGCCCTGACGCTTTGCCCGGTCCTTGCAAGCCGGCTTTTGACGGCGGAGGGCGCCGGTAGCGGGTCGGGCGGTTTCTTTGGCTGGCTCGGTGACAGGCTTGCCGCGCTCTATGCGTGGACGCTTCGGGGCGCGCTCGCCTATCCCTTCGTCGTTGTGATCGTGGCGGGCCTTTTCGCCGTGACAGCTGCCATGATGTCCACCGGCATCCGGCAAGAGTTGACCCCGCCCGAGGACCGCGCGGTGGCGCTTCTGTCGGTCTCGGCTCCGACGGGGGTGTCGCTCGAGTATACCACGTCGAAGATGCGCGAGATCGAGGCGCTGATGGAGCCTTTGCGCGAGAGCGGCGAAATCACCAACGTCTTCTCGATCACCGGTTTCGGATCGAATTCACGCGGGTTCATGGTGATGACGCTGGCCGAATGGGACGCGCGCGAGCGCAGCCAGCAGGAGATAGTTGGCCAGATCAACGGTGCGTTGCGGTCGGTCGTGGGGGTGCGCGCCTTCGCGATCCAGCCCAACTCGCTTGGCATTCGCGGCGCCGGGCGGGGCCTGACCTTTGCGATCACGGGCAATGATTACGCCCAGCTCGAGGACGTGGCGAGCACGCTCGTGGCGCGTATGCAGGAAAACCCTGCCTTCGGGCAGGTGCGGTTGGAATACGAAACGACGCAGCCGCAGCTTTTCATCGAGATCGACCGGACCCGGGCATCGGATCTCGGCATCGAGATCGCGGGTCTCGGCGATGCGCTTCGAGCCGTGCTCGAGGGGCGCAGCGTCGGAAGCGTCTTCGTCAACGATACCAGCTACGACATCCAGCTTCTGTCGACCTCGAATCCGGTGAACGATCCGACCGATCTCGAGAACGTCTTCGTACAGGCCGCCGATGGCCAGATGATCCCGATGTCGACCTTCGTGAGCCTCGAGGAGCGCGCCGTCGCGCCGGAACTGGAGCGCGAGGGGCAGAACCGTTCGGTGGAAATCTCGGCCGGTCTGACGCCCGACCTACCGCTTGGCAGCGCGCTGGCCGAGGTCGAGGCCCTCGCGGACGACGTTCTTGCGCCACAGAACACGATCGTGCCGCTCGCCGAGGCGGCAACACTTGACCAGACCTCGGCAGGCCTTTTGCTGACCTTTGGCTTTGCGATCCTCGTCGTGTTCCTGGTGCTGTCTGCGCAGTTCGAAAGCTTCGTGTCGGCGGTCGTGGTCATGGCGACGGTGCCGCTTGGCATTGCCTGCGCGATCTTCGCGCTGGTTCTGACGGGGCTCAGTCTCAATATCTACAGCCAGATCGGCTTGGTGATGCTGATCGGGATCATGGCCAAGAACGGCATCCTGATCGTGGAGTTCGCCAACCAGCTTCGTGACGCGGGAGAGAGTGTGCGCGATGCGATCCTGAATGCCAGCACGATCCGGCTTCGGCCGGTGATGATGACGATGATCTCCACGGTGCTCGGGGGCGTGCCGTTGATCCTGTCCTTCGGTGCAGGCGCCGAGGCGCGCGAGGCGCTTGGCTGGGTGATCGTGGGCGGCCTTGGCCTTGCCACCCTGTCCACGCTCTACCTCACGCCGGTGGCCTATCTCTTGCTTGCCGGGCTTTCCAAGCCGCGAGCGGAGGAAGAAACGCGGCTCATGCAGGAGCTGGACGCGGCAAGCGTCAGTGGCCGCCCCGCTGCCTGACCGGTCTTGGGCCTCCTGTCGGATGGAAAGTCGGGGCGGGGGCCTTCGCCCGCTTTCGGCCCCTGCCGAACGCTGAAGCCACGCGCTGCGCGGACCGCTTGGAGCATGGGTTCACCATGGTTCAGCATCCCGATACGGCTGGTTGTGGGGTCTGCGTCTGGGCGGCGGTTCGACCGGGGAGCTGAGCATGGACGAACTGGCGACCGGACAGTGGGCGCCGAATTTTTCAATCAGTCATGCCCCTCCCACCCAGAGCAGATACGGCTCGCCTTGGATGACCATTGCGAGTTCCAGCACTCGATCTGTTCAACGCATCAAAGACGGCCGCAATAGCTTCTGGCGCCTCCGGTTGATCGGTTTCAGCGGGCTCGCGTTTGACAGTCGATCTCAGTTGCCAGCAGGCCAACCCCGGGCGCGAGGAATGACTTGGCCTCGCAAAAAACGAGCGATGCTGGTAGCCGTAAACGAGGAAACTGCGCAACAAAGACGAGCACCGCATGCACGAAAAGCTTGAGAACCCCTGGCGCGGCCGGGGCTTGGGCGGTCTCGAGCCGTTGCCGATCACGACGGTGGATGATGTTGCGCGGTTGCTTGCCCGATGCCCTGTCCACCGTGAAACCCCGCTTCTCGATCTGCCTGAACTTGCGAAACGCGCCAGTTGCGCGCGCATTCACGTAAAAGACGAGCGCGAGCGGATGGGCCTCGGCAGTTTCAAGGCGCTCGGCGCCGCCCATGCGATCGCGAGGGCTGCCGCTACAGCCGTCGAGGGCGATGCCTGGGCGCAGGCGCTTCGCGGCGAGGTGTTCGTCACCGCGAGCGCCGGCAACCATGGCATGTCGGTTGCGGCGGGCGCGCGCATCTTTGGCGCAAGAGCGGTGATCGTGCTGTCTGATACGGTGCCGGACAGTTTCGCCGCGCGCCTCGTGGAGATGGGCGCGGAGCCTGTGCGCGCTGGCGCCACCTACGAGGAGAGCATGGCCGCCGCCGAGGCTATGGCGAGAGAACGAGGTTGGACGCTCCTGTCGGATTCCTCATGGCCAGGCTACACCGAGTGGCCTTTGCGCGTCATGGAAGGGTATCTCCAGATGGCGGCCGAGGCGGCCCGCCAAATTCCCGAGCCGCCGAGTGTCGTCTTGCTGCAGGCTGGAGTGGGCGGCATGGCGGCGGCGGTCGCGGCCCATGTCCGTGAGACATGGGGGAATGCGCCGCGGATCGTCGTCGTTGAACCAGAGGCCGCGCCCGCATTGATCGAGAGCATTCGCGCCGGCCGCATCGTCACGACCGAGGGACCGGTCTCTGCCATGGGACGGCTCGATTGCAAGACGCCCTCCATGATCGCGCTGGCGGGGCTTGCCCGGGACGCGGATCTGTTCATTACACTCGGTGAGGCAGAGGTCGACGCCGCCGTGGCGAGCTTCGCAGCTATGGGGCTGGAGACATCTGCTTCCGGCGGCGCGGGGCTTGCGGCCATTCTATGCGGGCTGGATCTCGACCCGCAGGATCGCGTGCTGGCGTTCCTGTCCGAGGGTCCCGTCGATGGGTGAGCGCTCGCTGATCTTTGCGGCGGCGGAGTACATGGACCGCGTGGCGCGGTTGCAGGCGCAGATGGGCAGCGCGGATCTGGACGCGCTCCTGCTCACCACGCCTGCCGACATCTTTTATGTGACCGGCTTCCTGACGCGCTTCTGGGAAAGCCCGGCGCGGCCTTGGTTCGTCGTTGTGCCTGCGTCGCAAGACCCCGTCGCCGTCATACCGGCGATCGGTGCGGAACTCATGGGCCACACGTGGATCGGCGACATCCGCACATGGCCGGCGCCCGACCCCGAGGATGACGGTGTGAGCCTTCTCGCCGAGACGTTGGCCGAGCTGACGCCGCCGCGTGGTCGGATCGGCCTGCCGTCGGGTCTTGAGACGCATGTCCGGATGCCGCTTGCGGATTTGCGCCGGCTCGAACAGGCGATCGCTCCCCGGGCCTTCGCCGACGCGACCGAGACCGTCCGACGCGTGCGCGAGATCAAGAGTGCGACGGAGATCGAGAAGATCAGGACCGCTTGTGGCATCGCGGCCCGCGCCTTCGACCATGTACCCGAGTTCGCAACGCCTGGCCGCCGCCTCGACGATGTGTTCCGCAGCTTTCAGGTCGCGCTGCTGCAGCAAGGTGCTGATTGGGTCAGCTACGTGGCCGGTGGCGCGGGGCCGGACGGCTACGGCGACGTGATCTCGCCCGCGGGTCCTGAACCGCTCGCGGCGGGTGACGTGCTTATGCTGGACACGGGCGCCGTACATGACGGGTATTTTTGCGACTTCGACCGCAACTTCGCGATCGGGCGCGCTTCGGACACCGCGCGCCGCGCGCATACCGTGTTGTGGCAGGCGACAGAGTCTGCGCTTGCGGGTCTGCGGCCGGGGCAACGCGCCTGCGACGCCCACGCCATGTTGGCTGGTGCGATCGAAGCGCAGGGGCTCCAACCTGCCGGCGGGCGGCTTGGTCACGGCCTCGGCGTCACGCTAACCGAATGGCCCTCCTTCACGCCGCGCGATCAGACCGTGTTGCGTGAGGGTATGGTGCTGACGCTGGAACCTGCTGTGTTGGTTGCGCCGGGCAGGCTCATGGTACACGAGGAAAACGTCGTTCTCAGGGCGGATGGCTGCGAGCTTCTGACACCTCGCGCCCCTGCCGACTTGCCGGAGATCGCATGATGGCCGCATCTCCCTACCGCCTTCTGGACACGGGATACGCGCATCGCCTCGGTCTCGTCGTGCTGCAGGTCGATGAGACGATCGAGCAAGAGTTTCGCCGGCTCCTGTCAGCCGACACTGCGCTCTATGTCACCCGTATCGCTTCGGGTGCCGAACTGACGCCCGAGAGCATCGCCGAGATGGAGGCGCGTCTACCAGCCGCGGCCGCTCTCCTGCCGCCTGCCGTCCGGTTCGACGCGGTAGGATATGCTTGCACCTCCGGCACGACATTGATCGGGGCCGAGCGCGTCGCGGCGCTCATCGGGGGCGCCTGTGCGACGAAGGCGGTGACGGAGCCATTGACGGCGAGCATCACGGCGATGCGTACGCTCGGCGTGCGCCGGATCGGCTTCGTCTCTCCCTACGTGGCAAGCGTGGCGGAGCCTATGCAGGCGGCCTTGGAAGCGGCGGGGCTGATCGTGCCATGTGCCGTGTCTTTCGGTGAGGAGGTCGAGGCGCGGGTTGCGCGGATCGACCCCGCGTCGATCGCGCAGGCAGCGCGGGATGTGGCAAGTGGCCGAGAGGTAGACATGATCTTCCTGTCCTGCACGAACCTCCGCACGCTTGATGTGATCGATGCGCTCGAAGCGGAACTGGGCATTCCGGTGGTCAGCAGCAACCTGGCCCTCGCTTGGGACATGGCGCGCCGCACAGGGGCTCCGATGGCGCAGTCGGCCCCCGGCCGTTTGATGCGCGCATGACGTTGCGCTCTGGCGCTGTTCTTTTTGAGATCTGAAACGGAGCCGGATCTAAGAACAACTGACCAAGGCGAGCTTGTGAAGCAGTTTTTCGTCACGGCCCCCTTCCTCCCGGAAGCAGAAGAAGCCTCGATGCCAGCAATGTTCGCGGTCCGGTCGCTCAGGCCTCTTTAGGATAACGATGGCTCTTGTCATGGGCAGACTTTCGTCAGCGCCGCAGCGATCGACGGCTTCGAGCCCCAAGAGGTCGGTCGCTGCACCGTGACAGTTGTCGCAGGCGGGCGGGAACCTGCCCTTCGC
>CAZVQL010000076.1:0-11973 GCA_964629305.1 uncultured Roseicyclus sp. | reverse complement strand
ACCTCGGTCGCCTTCTACGGCATGTCGACCTTCGAAGGTCCGATGATGTCGATCCGCGCGGTCAACTCGCTGTCGCACTACACCGACTGGACGATCGGCCACGTGCACTCGGGCGCGCTCGGCTGGAACGGCATGATCACCTTCGGGATGCTCTACTACCTCTTCCCGAAGCTCTGGGGCCGCGCCTCGCTCTACAGCCTGCGTGCCGTCAGCTGGCACTACTGGCTCGCGACGATCGGTATCGTGCTCTACGCCGCTTCGATGTGGGTGACCGGTATCATGGAAGGCCTGATGTGGCGTGAAGTCGATGCGCAAGGGTTCCTGGTGAACTCCTTCGCAGACACCGTCGCCGCGAAATTCCCGATGTACGTGGTCCGGGGTCTCGGTGGGGTGATGTTCCTCTCGGGTGCGCTGATCATGTGCTGGAACCTCTGGATGACCGTGAAGAAGGGTGTCGCCAAGCAAGACGCCCCCGTCGCGGCACCGGCAGAATAAGGAGGGCCTGACAGATGGCACTTGAAGGTCACAAGAAGATCGAAACCAACGCGACCCTCCTTCTGACGCTCAGCTTCCTGGTCGTCACGGTGGGGGGGATCGTGGAAATCGCACCGCTCTTCTACCTCGAGAACACGATCGAGGACGTGGACGGGATGCGCCCCTACTCGCCGCTGGAGCTTGCGGGCCGGGAGATCTACGTGCGGGAGGGCTGCTACGTCTGCCACTCGCAGATGATCCGCCCGATGCGCGACGAGGTGGAACGCTACGGGCACTACAGCCTTGCGGCTGAAAGCCAGTACGACCACCCGTTCCAGTGGGGCTCCAAGCGGACGGGGCCCGACCTCGCCCGCGTCGGTGGCCGCTACTCGGACGAGTGGCACGTGGACCACTTCACCAACCCGCAGTCGGTGGTGCCCGAGTCGGTGATGCCGGCCTATGCCTTCCTCGCCGACAACGTCCTGCGGCCGACCTACATCGTCGACTTGATGGAGACGCACCGGATGGTGGGGGTTCCCTACACCGACGAGATGATCGCCGAGGCCGAGGTGGACTTCATCCAGCAGGCCACCGATTTCGGTGATCCGGGCGTGGTCGAACGCTACCCGGGCGCGCAGCAGCGCGACTTCGACGGGCAGCCCGAGGTCACCGAGATGGATGCCCTCATCGCCTACATGCAGATGCTCGGGACGCTGGTCGATTTCTCGACCTTCTCGCCCGACGAAGCCGTGGCAAGCCGGTAAGGGAGGACCTGACAGATGGAAGACACCTACACCATCATGCGGGTCTTCGCGGGAAGCTGGGGGATGATGTTCATGCTCCTCTCCTTCCTCGGGGTGATCCTCTTCACGCTGCGACCTGGCAGCCGGAAGGTCCACCGCGACACCGCGAATATCCCGTTCCGTTACGATGACCGGCCGATGAGCGACGACGACGCACCGGCACAGTCCCGCCAGTTCAAGGAGGCGCGGCAATGACCGAAGACAAGAACAAGCACCCCGAAGAGCAGCAGCTCATGGAGGGTGACCCCGAGACGACCGGCCATTCCTGGGACGGCATCAAGGAGTTCAACAACCCCCTGCCGCGTTGGTGGCTGTGGACCTTCTACGCCTGTATCGTCTGGGCCATCGGTTACACGGTGCTCTACCCGGCCTGGCCGTTGGTCAATGGTGCCACGCCCGGCATCCTGGGCTTCTCGACGCGGGCCAACGTGGCCGAGGACATCCAGCGCTTCGACGAGATGAACGCCGATGTCCGCACCCGGATCACCGAGGTGGAACTGGCCGCCATCACCCCCGACGAAAACCCGGATCTCTACAACTACGCGATCCAGGGCGGGGCGGCGACCTTTGCCACCTGGTGCTCGCAGTGTCACGGGTCGGGGGCTGCCGGCGTGCAGGCCTCGGGGTACCCGAACCTGCTGGACGATGACTGGCTCTGGGGCGGCTCGATCGACGAGATCCACTACACGATCAGCCACGGCATCCGGAACGAGGACGATCTCGATGCCCGTTACTCCGAGATGACCGCCTTCGAGGGCATCCTGTCCGACGAAGAGATCGCCTCGGTCGTGCAATACGTCCGCAACATCTCGGGGCAGGAGGCGGATGCCACCCTCGCCGCGGCAGGCGAGACGGTCTTCCTCGACAATTGCGCGGCCTGTCACATGGATGACGGCACCGGCGACCGCTTCATGGGTGCGCCCAACCTGACCGACGCCATCTGGCTCTACGGCGGGTCGGAAGCGGCGATCGAAGAAACGGTGCGTTATTCGCGCTTCGGCGTGATGCCGCCCTGGTCGGCCGATGCCTCCGAGGCCGGCCGCCTGTCCGAGGCCGAGGTCCGCTCGGTCGCGGTCTACGTCCACTCCCTCGGCGGCGGCGAATAAGCCGCCGAGGTCAAGGTTTCGCCAGCCCCTCCCGGTTGGCGAAACGGCACCGGTCCCGGTCCTGTTCGCGCGTTTCCTACGGGACCGGTGCCACATCATAGCCCGCCCCGCCGCCCCGGAAAGGGCGCGCGGGGCGGAGTTGCGTTCGGGCCACTGCCACGGAATGGTCACCGTGCCACCGGAACCCCGCCGCAACCCTGCGCAAGTGCTTGAGGTGGCGCGATGTTTCACGCCCAAAGGACCGAAAGCACCATGATCGCCCTGGAAAACCGCCTTGCCCGTTTCCTTTGTTCCGAGGATGGCGCAAGCGCTGTCAGCTGGGTCGCCCTGACGGCCTCGGCGCTTGCGATCCTGCTGGCCGCGATGTCCCTCGTCTCTGGCGGGGTCGAGAACCTGGCCGAAGATACGCGCAACACCATGGCCAACTTCCAGCCCGAAGAGGGGGTCGCCCCCGGCCCGGCGGTCCAGAGTTCGGGCGATGTCGCCCTGCAATAGCCGGCCTGGCTGCGACATCATGTGACACCGTCAATTTCTTGGTGCTCCAAGGGTTTGATCCACGTCAAGGAGCGGGCGCGCCCCGTTTCCTAGAAGGGGTGTGCGCAGGACCACCCAGATTCCAGGAGTCACATCGTCATGAGTGCTACCGAAGAGCCGGAGAAGCTCTACGCCGCGCGTGAGCCCGTTTTCCCGAAGCGCGTTTCGGGTCGGTTCCGCAACCTCAAGTGGGTGATCCTGATCGTCACGCTTGGCATCTATTACATCACGCCCTGGATTCGCTGGGACCGCGGCCCGGAGCTGCCCGATCAGGCGGTTCTGCTGGACCTCGCGAACCGGCGCTTCTTCTTCTTCTGGATCGAGATCTGGCCGCACGAATTCTATTTCGTGGCCGGTTTGCTGATCATGGCGGGGCTTGGCCTGTTCCTGTTCACCTCGGCGCTCGGCCGAGTCTGGTGCGGTTATTCCTGCCCGCAGACCGTGTGGACCGACCTCTTCTTCACCGTCGAACGATGGATCGAGGGCGACCGCAACGCCCGCCTGCGCCTGTGGAATGCCAAGTGGGATTTCCACAAATGGCGCCTTCGCCTGACGAAATGGGCGGTCTGGCTGGTGATCGCGGTGGCAACGGGCGGCGCCTGGGTCTTCTATTTCGCCGATGCACCGACGCTTCTGGGCCAGCTGGTCACCGGACAGGCGCCATCGGTCGCGTACATCACCATCGGCATCCTGACCGCCACCACCTTCGTCTTCGGTGGCTTCATGCGCGAACAGGTCTGCATCTACATGTGCCCCTGGCCCCGCATCCAGGCCGCGATGATGGACGAGGACACGATCACGGTCGCCTACCGCGACTGGCGGGGTGAGCCGCGCGGCAAGGGCAAGACGCGCGATGATCTGGGCGACTGCATCGACTGCAACGCCTGCGTCAACGTCTGCCCCGTGGGCATCGACATCCGCGACGGCCAGCAGCTGGAGTGCATCACCTGCGCGCTCTGCATCGACGCCTGCGACGACATCATGGCCAAGGTCGGCAAGCCGCGTGGCCTGATCGACTACATGGCGCTGACGGACGAGGCGAACGAGCGCGCGGGCAACCCCAAGAAATCCGTGTGGAAGCACATCTTCCGCCTGCGCACGATCATCTACACGGCGCTGTGGTCGACCATCGGCATCGGCCTGACCGTGATGCTCTTCATCCGGTCGGACATCGACATGACGGTCGCGCCCGTGCGCAACCCGCAGTTCGTGACCCTGTCGGACGGCTCGATCCGCAACACCTACGACGTGCGGATCCGCAACATGACCCATGACGAAAGCACGTTCCAGATCACGGTCGCCGCCGATGGCGCGCCCCTGCTGGTCGAGCTGGAGGGGCAGGATGGCAACACCGTCCCCGTCCCGATCGATAGTACCTACCTGCAGCGCGTCTATGTCACCGCGCCCGCAGGCAGCGACCCCGCACAGGCCGAGCGGACCGATTTCCGCTTCTGGGTCGAGGATCTGAGCACCAACACGCGAACCTATACGGACACTACGTTCTTCGGGAGGGATACGGAATGAGTGCGGACGCGAACATGCCCGACACGGGCCGCAAGCTGACGGGCTGGCATGTGCTGGCGATCTTCGTCGGTGGTTTCGGGATCATCATCGGGGTCAATCTCTTCATGGCGTATAACGCCGTGTCGACCTTCCCCGGGATGGAGGTCTCGTCGAGCTACGCCGACAGCCAGACCTTCGACGAGCGCCGCTACGCGCAAGAGGCGCTTGGCTGGAATGCCAGCATCGAGATCCCCGGCGACGGCACGCTGATCCTGCATCTCGTCGATGACGACGGCGCGCCGGTGGCGCCCGCCGAGTTGACGGCGCTGCTGACCCGACCGACGAACCAGAACGACGATCAGTTGCTCGAGCTTCAGCGAGTCAACGGTGCCTTCGTCGCGCCCGCGGTGTTGAGCGATGGAATGTGGCGCCTGCGCCTGACCGGCACGGCACGGGACGGCACGGACTACCGCCACAACATCACCTTCCGCCACTTCGATTGAGGGCTGCGCGGTGACCGCCACCTTCGAGCATTCCCGTCCCGCGGCCTGTCCGGCCTGCTCGGTCGCACCCACGGCCGAGCAATTGGCCGAGCGCCCCGTGGACGCGACGCTGATGCTGTCCTTGCCGGGCATCCATTGCGCGGGCTGCATCTCGGGGGTGGAAAAGGCGCTGACCGCGGTGCCGGGCGTGCGCGATGCGCGCGTGAACCTGACGCTGCGCCGCGCGGCGGTCGAAGCGGCGCCCGAGATGACGGCCGAAGAACTCTGCGAGGTGCTCGAGCGCGCGGGCTACGAGGCGCATGAGCTCGACCCCGGCGTGCTCGCCACGACCGAGGCCGACCGGCAGGGCCGCGACCTTCTGATGCGGCTCGCCGTCGCGTTCTTCGCGATGATGAACGTCATGCTGCTGTCGGTCGCCGTCTGGTCGGGGGCCGAGGGCGTGACCCGCGACATGATGCACTGGATCAGCGCGCTGATCGCGATACCGGCGGTGATCTTCGCCGGCCGACCCTTCTACGTCTCGGCCTGGGGCGCGCTGAAGGGGCGGCGGCTCAACATGGACGTGCCGATCACGCTGGCGATCGGGCTGGCGATGGGCACCTCGCTTTACGAGACGATCCTGTCGGGTCATCACGCCTATTTCGACGCGGCGGTGATGCTGTGCTTCTTCCTGCTGGGTGGCCGCTACCTTGACCATCGCACGCGCGCCTCGGCGCGGTCCGCGGCGCAGGAACTGGCTGCGCTGGAAGTGCCCCGCGCGCTGCGCGTCGGTGCCGATGGCGAAGAGACCGTTTCAGTCGCGGACCTGCGTGTCGGCGATGTCGTCCGGGTGAAACCCGGCGGGCGCATCCCCGTCGATGGCCGCGTGATCGCGGGCCAGTCCGAGATCGACCGCAGCCTGATGACCGGCGAAAGCCTGCCCGCCTTTGCGGGCGAGAACAGCGTCGTCAGCGCGGGCGAGGTGAACCTGACCGGCCCCCTGACGGTCGAGGTGCTGGCCGCGGGGCGCGATACCGCGTTGCACCGCATCGCCGATCTCGTCGCCGTGGCCGAGGCCGGGCGCAACAACTACACCTCGCTCGCCGACCAGGCGGCGAAGCTTTATGCGCCGGGCGTGCATATCCTGTCCTTCGCCTCGGCGGTGGGCTGGTACCTTTACACGCAGGACCTGCGGATCGCGCTGAACATCGCCGCCGCTGTCCTCATCATCACCTGCCCCTGTGCGCTCGGACTGGCCGTGCCCGCCGTGACCACCGCCGCTTCGGGGCGGCTTTTCCGCAAGGGCCTTCTGATCAAGGACGGCACCGCGCTGGAGCGTCTGGCCGAGGCTGATACGGTCGTCTTCGACAAGACCGGCACTCTGACCAATGGCGCGCCGACGCCGCTGGACCTCGACCGCTTGCCCGCTGAGGGTGCGCGCGTCGCGCTGGCGCTGGCGCAGGCCTCGTCCCATCCGCTGGCCGAAAGCCTTGCCCGCGGGCTTGGCGGACGCGGAGTGCGCCCGGCCCATGTCGAGGGGCTGCGCGAAGTGCCGGGCTTCGGTGTCGAAGGGACATGGCGCGGTGAGCGTGTGCAACTGGGCCGCGCGGCCTGGGTCGGGGCCGAAGCCCCCGCCGAGACCGCCACCTTCCTGCGCATCGGCGATGCCGCGCCGCAGGTAATCGCCTTTGCCGACACGCTGCGCGAAGGGGCCGAGGACGTGGTCAAGGCGCTGAAGACGCAGGGCAAGCGCGTCGTCCTGATCTCGGGCGACACTGAAGCCGCCGTCACCCGCTTTGCCGCCCGCATCGGCATCGAAGAGGTCATCGCCGAGGCGCTGCCACAGGAAAAGGCCGCGCTCGTGGCCGACCTGTCGGACGAAGGCGCAAAGGTTCTGATGGTCGGCGACGGCCTGAACGACACCGCGGCGCTGGCCGCCGCGCATGTCTCGATTTCGCCTGCCTCCGCGCTCGACGCGGCGCGCACGGCGTCCGACATGGTGCTAACCGGCCGCAGCCTTGCGCCCATCGCTGACGCGATGCGCACCTCGGTCTCGGCGCGCAAGCGCATCCGCGAAAACTTCACCATCGCCACGGTCTACAACGTGCTGGCCGTGCCGCTGGCGGTGGCGGGCCTCTGCTCGCCGCTGATCGCGGCCTTGGCGATGTCGCTGTCGTCCATTACGGTGTCCCTGAACGCCCTCCGCCTGAAGTGAGCGCCTCATGGATATCCTTGGCCTGCTGATCCCCGTCAGCCTCTTTCTGGGGCTCGTCGGGCTCGTGGCCTTTTGGTGGATGCTTCGCAAGGGGCAGTTCGAGGACCCCGACGGAGACGCCCATCGCATCCTGCGCGACGATTACGACGACAAGCCCAAGAGTTGAGGCCGGCGCCTAGTCCGCCGCCTTCTCCTTCGCGCGGGCGCGCAGCAGGGTGAAGACCCCTGCCGCGACGACCAGCCCCGCGCCCAGCGCCACGTTCCATTCCAGCGTTTCGCCGAAGACGGTGATCCCCAGCGTCGCGGCAAAGACGAGCTGCAGGTAGGCGAACGGCTGGACCGCGCTGGCCTCGGCCACTTCGTAGACCTTGATCAAAAGCCAGTGCCCCCCCGCCCCGGTCAGGCAAAGGATCGACATCCAGACCCAGTCGCCGGGGCTCATCGGTTCCCAGTACCAGATGCCGATGCAGGTCATGACGACGGCGCCCACGGTGCCGGTGTAGAAGAAGCTGACCGTGGTCGAGTCCTTCCGCGACGCGTAGCGCGTGAGCAGGCCGTAGAGCGCGAACATCAGGGCCGCCAGCAGCGCCACCAGCGCCTCGACCTGGAAGACGCGGAACCCCGGCTGCAGGATGATCAGCACGCCGACAAAGCCCACCCCGATCGCCGTCCAGCGCCGCCAGCCGACCTTTTCGCCCAGCACCGGCCCCGACAGGGCCGCGACCAGCAGCGGGTAGCAGGTGAAGACCGCGTGGCTTTCGACAAGACCCAAGAGCACGAAGGCCAGCACCATCACGCAGATCTCGAGAGCCAGGAGCGCGCCGCGCGTGATCTGCACCAGCGGCTGTTTCGTTGACGCCGCCGCGCGCAACCCGCCCGCGTGCCGCGCGGCGATGGCGATCACGAAAGCGGCGAAGAACCAGTAGCGGATCATCACGACCATCAGCACGTTGTATTCGCCGGCAAGGTGTCGGCTGATCCCGTCCTGCATGGCGAAGACAAAGGTCGTCGCCACCATCAGCCAGATCCCCAGCCGCGTGTTCTGCGCGCTCATGCCAGCCGCCCCCGTACCATGTGCCGCTTGCGCCCGTACCCCGGCACACGCTCGACCTCGAAGCCCGCGCCGGTGAGGGCCGCGCGCACGGCCCCCGCCGCGGAATAGGTCGCACAGGTGCCGCCCGGTGCGGTGTGATCGGCGACCGCCTGCAGCAGTGCAGGCTCCCACAATTCGGGGTTCCGCGCGGGCGCGAACCCGTCGAGGAACCATGCGTCAGCCGCGCCGTCCCACGCCGGAAGCGTTTGCCGTGCATCGCCAAGGACGATCCGCGCCGACAGGCTCTCCGTCTCGATCCGTCCGTCCCCCTCCAGCGCCGCCGCGATCGCCTTGGCGAAGGGCGCGGCCTCGGGAAAGGCCGCAAGTGCGGCGCGCGCATCCGCGCCCGATAGCGGGAATGCCTCGAAACTGGTGAAGCGGAGGGGGCCTTCGATGCCCGCGGCCTGCCACGCCAAGGCAGCGGCGACCAGGTTCAGCCCCGTGCCGAAGCCAAGCTCTGCGATGTGGAACCCGGGCGCGAAACGCGCAGGCAGGTCGTTGCCCGACAGGAAAACATGCCGCGTCTCGGCCAGCCCGTCCTCGAGCGAGAAGAACGGGTCGTCAAAGCGCCGTGACACCGGCACGCGGTCCGCGCGCCAGTCGATCTCGTGTATCGGGTGGTCCATGCCGCGCGGCTCGTCTAATCCTGCCCTCGCACCGGCGCGACCTTTGGGGCCCGTCGGCAGGGCGCGACACTGGGACAAGCGCGGGGGATTGGCAATGGCCGACATCAGGGTCTACGGCGCGGGCATCTTCGGCCTGTCGATCGCCTGGGTCTGTGCGCGGCGCGGTGCTTCGGTCGAGGTGGTGGACCCGCACGGCGTCGGCGCTGGCTCGTCCGGCGGGTTGGTGGGCGCACTTGCCCCGCATGTGCCCGAAAACTGGAACGTGAAGAAGCAGGTCCAGTTCGAAAGCCTGGATCAGGCCGAGGTGTTCTGGGCCGAAGTGGCCGAGGCGGGTGGCGAAGACCCCGGCTATGCGCGCAGCGGCCGGTTGCAGCCGGTGGCCGACGAGGCAGCCCTGGCGCTTGGCCGCATGCGAGAGGGCAGCGCCGCCGATCTTTGGCAGGGGAAATACAGCTGGCGCGTGGTGCCCGAGGGTACGTTTCCCGGCCTGCTTGCCAGCTCCACGGGCTGGCTCATTCACGACACTCTCAGCGCACGGATGCACCCACGCCGCGCCTGCGCCGCCCTCGCCGCCGCGATCGGCGCCCGTGGCGGGCGGATCGTGCCCGAGCCGTCGCGCGCCCCTGCGGTCGAGGTCTGGGCCACCGGCGCCGCTGGTCTTGACGAGCTGACCGCCGCACGCGGGCGGCTGGTGGGCATGGGCGTCAAAGGTCAGGCCGCGCTTCTAAAGGCCGACCTCCGCGATGCCCCGCAGCTTTTCGCCGAGGCGCTCCACATCGTGCCCCATGCTGACGGGACCACCGCCATCGGCTCCACCACCGAACGTGACTACGACGACGCCACCACCACCGACGCGCAGCTCGATGCGTTGGTCGAGACTGCCCGCCGCCTTTGCCCGGCGCTGCGCGACGCACCCGTGATCGAACGGTGGGCCGGCCTGCGCCCCCGCAGCCGGTCGCGCGCGCCTATGCTGGGGGCGCACCCGCTGCGCCCCGGCGCCTATATCGCCAACGGTGGCTTCAAGATCGGCTTCGGCATGGCGCCCGGGATCGCAGGGCTCATGGCCGACCTGATCCTTGAGGGCTCCGACCGCATCCCCGAGGCGTTCCGCCCCGAGGCCAGCCTTTAGGCCGCCGCGCGGCGCAGCGCCTCCATCAGCTCTGACAGAAGCTTGACGGGCATTTCGTTTACCAAGCGTCCATCGGCGTCGAACTCCCGATCCGGGGCCGCGATCATCACCTCCGGCCCCGGCAGCACATGGGCCCGGAACGGGTTCAGCGCGTGGCGCAGCGTCATCTGCGTCCGCTCGCCCCCCGCGCGCCCGGCAGCCGCCGACAGGATCGCCACGGGCTTGTCGCGCCACGGTCCACCCTTCGTCCGGCTGATCCAATCGAGCGCGTTCTTCAGAACGCCCGACATCGCCTTGTTGTACTCGGGCCCCGCGATCACCACCGCGTCCGCGGCCTTGATCTGATCGGCAAGGCGCTGCACCTCGGGCGGGATGCCATGCTCCTCCTCGAGGTCGCCGTCATAAAGCGGCAGGCGCAGGTCGGCGTCGATGAACTCCGCCGGATCATAAAGGCGCGCTGCCTCCAGCATCAGCTTGCGGTTCCACGAGCCGCGCCGGAGCGAGCCGCAGATGCCGAGAAGTGTGCCGCTGGACATGGACGCGCCCTCCGTTCAGAACCATTCCGCAGCGATCTATTGCGGGGGAAAGAGATGTCCAAGCGACACGGCGGAAAAATCCTGGCCGATCAACTGGCGATCAACGGGGTGACCCGCGTTTTCTCGGTGCCCGGCGAAAGCTTTCTCGCAGCACTCGACGGGCTTTACGACCACGACATCCAGAACATCGTCTGCCGGCAGGAGGGGGGCGCGGCCATGATGGCCGAGGCGACGGCCAAGCTGACCGGCAAGCCCGGCGTCCTCTTCGTGACCCGCGGTCCGGGGGCGACCAACGCCGCCTCGGGGCTGCATGTGGCGATGCAGGACCAGACCCCGTTGGTCGTCTTCGTGGGGCAGGTGGCGCTGAAAGACCGCGACCGCGGCGCGTTCCAGGAGGTGGATTACCGCCGCTTCTTCTCGCCGCTCGTGAAGTGGGCCGCCGAGGTGGAAACCACCGCCCGTCTGCCCGAATACATCGCCCGCGCTTTCCACGTCGCGCAATCGGGCCGCCCCGGCCCCGTGGTGCTGGCCCTGCCTGAAGATGTACTCTCGGCCGAGGCCGACGTCCCCGACCTCGGGCCCGCGCAAATGCCGAAGCAGCCGGTCGATGCCGCCACGGCCCATGCGCTGCTCGACCGCCTCCTCGCCCATGAGCGCCCGATGATCGTCGCGGGCGGCCCAGGCTGGACCGCCGAAGCGCAACAAGACCTTCAGGCCCTGGCCGAGGCCACCGGCCTGCCCGTCGCCGTAACCTTCCGGCGGCAGGATTACATCGACAACGGCCACCCCAACTACATCGGCGATCTGGGTGTGGGGATGAACCCCAAGCTCGGCCAGCGCCTGCGCGAGGCCGACGCGCTCCTGATCCTGGGAGCGCGGATGGGCGAGACGGCGACGAACGGCTACACGCTGATCGACCCCGCCAACCCCGCTAAGACCATCCTCCACGTCCATCCCGACCCCGACGAGATTGGCACGGTCTACCAGCCCACGCAAAGCCTCGCCGCGCCTGCGCCCGCGGTCCTTGCCGCCCTGCGCGGTGCCAACGGCCGCATCCGCGACCCGAACTGGACGGCGCAAGCCCGCGCCGACTACGAAACGTGGCAACAGCCCCAGGAAACCCCCGGCGCGGTCAAGATGGAACAGGTCGTGCGCGCCGTCTCCGACCGCTACGAGGGCCGCGCGCTCTACACCAACGGTGCGGGCAACTATGCCGCCTTCCTGCACCGCTACGCGCGCTACAGGGGCTACAAGACACAAGTCGCCCCCACCTCCGGCTCCATGGGCTACGGCCTGCCCGCCGCCATCGCGGCCAAGCTCGAACATCCAGACCGCCCCGTGATCTGCTTCGCTGGCGACGGCTGCCTTCAGATGACCCTGCAGGAGTTCGGCACCGCCGCCCAGTACGGAGCCAATATCATCGTGCTGGTGTCCAACAACGGCATGTACGGCACCATCCGCATGCACCAGGA